>NZ_CP150481.1:1910013-2228349 GCF_047922965.1 Neptunicella plasticusilytica | reverse complement strand
CATTACCATCATCAAGTTGCATACCGTATTTTACCCCCACTGTATACGCCGTCATTTCACCAACACGGTAGTCCGCACTGGCAAATTCAGGTATGGCTTCCTGCTGGTTTATAAATGGGGTATAAAAATCAGCGGCACTTTGCTGATAGTAGCGAAAATGCGGCTGTATATAACTATTTGCAGTTAAATTGAAACGCAATTTACTGTCTATAGTATGCGAATCAATCTCCCAATCATCGGTAGAGAACCGATAAGACAGATCTGCCACACCACTGTCCATTGCATATTTTGTTTGCCAGTAAAAATTATGCCGTGTACGGGAGTCAGGGCGATTTTCATACAATAACTGTTGTGTGATGCCCTGGGTGTCGACCACACTGACGACCTTGAACGGATCGCTAAGGTAGCCGTCAATCTGTGATAATCCATAGTTAAATTGCATCAGCATCCGGCGGTTGATCACTTGGGTCACACCCAACAATAAATCAACAGTATCCTTGTTGTCACTGCCTTCTTGTCGGGTTGCATCAAACGCATTTTGATAGTCCTGTTCCGATTCAAACTGGCCTTGGTTGACAACCATGGCTGACAGCGCTAAAGGACGTCCACCTTCGGGATCAATACTGTCGAAAGCGTAGGATAAACCGGCTGAAACTGTGGTGTTTTTCTGATTAAAGTCGCGGGCTAATGAGGCATTTAATGCCACAGACAAGTAATCATATTCTTTCGATACATGCACACCGGAGCTTAATCTTGTCTCCGGCAAAATCGGTTGAGTCCACTGGGCATCAATCTGCACACGAGTATCGTGGAATGTATCATCCAATGGGGTTTCACTTGCTTTAATCTGATATTGTCCTTTACCGGAAGGGCGGGTAAAAGTTTGTACTTCAGGTTGAGCGACGGCGCCTGAGGCCGATGCGCCGGTAAGCGCATCAACTACTATCTTGCCGTTAAATATGTGTTGATCGCCAAAATCTTTGCTGGCGTTCAGTACGGTTTCTACTGCTGTTACCCTGTCTGTTTCACCATAGTAAAGTAGCGCGGTATCGAACTGCCAACCCTCGTCATTGTCTGCTGCGACCACCTGGGAGGAGGTGCCTAACAAGGCACATGTTGCTACCGCTAACGCATTATTAATATTGTTAAATTTTGTTAGTTGCATCCACAACCTCCGCCACCAAATGCACGACCACCACTGGTCGCTTCTTTACTAAAATAAATATGTTCATCCAGACCAACATCGACAGGATCAGCGTCAAGCAGCATCTCGTCTTTAGCCAGTAAGTCTCTTTCCCATGGTTCTACGCCCATTGATGCGCAGCCTGCAATCTGCAGCAGCGTAACGACTAGCGCCAAGCGCAATAATTTATCTTTCATCATGATCATTCCGTTTGGTTAAGTAATGTCAGTAATTCATTTTGGTAGCGAGATTGTTTGCTGGTGAAGAATCCTTGATGGTTGAAGCGAATATTACCTTTTCGATCAATCAGATAACTGCTCGGCATGCCGAGTAATTGATAGCGTTTGGCGATATCCCCTTCGGGATCAAATACAATCGGAAACTGAACCGGGAAATGTTGCAAAAACTGTTGGGCTAATTGGCTGTCATTATCGAGATTGACCGCCAATACCACCAGGCCCTGATCTGCATATTGTTGCTGCATATCGTTCATCCAGGGAAAAGACTTGCGACAGGGTTTGCACCACGAAGCCCAGAAGTCGAGATACACAACTTTGCCCTTCAAGCCGGCAAGAGAGGTCACGTTGTCGATTGATTTAACTGGAAAATCCGGCGCCTGTTGCGCCATCGTCAAATCACTAAAACACATCAATATAACCATAAGCAAGTATCGCAAAATAGGCACTCCATACATCGATATGGCAGTAACTCTATAGTGCAATACTTAAAGATTTCTTAAGACGGGTGAATATTTTTGACAGCACATCAATGGGCTTGATTCTTACCTGTTATGTTGGAATTTTTATTCTATAAAAGTGAATAATTAATTATTTTATTAATTATCAAATGCAAAGAAATTTATATTCTGTGAAATGTTAAATTTAACAGTTATTACAATTAATTAATCCCAAAATTAGCGATGTGGAAATTGGCTGTTTGCTTGATGGCTTGATTAAAAGGTAGATATATATTGGCTTTCATTTGCAACCTTTAAATTATAAACCTATAAATAAAGAGCGTTCTTTTTTATGTTTATCAGGCAGTGAAATAAACAAATCAAGGTGCGTTAAATTAAAAATCAGTTATTAAATAACAAATATATAAGATTGATTTTAAACAACAAAAATAAAATACTAGGATGAAAACAATAATGAATACCCGTATAAAAACGCTATCTACCTGCATTCACAAAGCATTGGCTGTATCCGCATGTACTGGCCTGTTAGCCGCCCCCGCAGTATTTGCACAAACATCTGAGCCCGCAGCGGCGGATGTAGAAAAAATTGCCATCGTCGGTACCCGTTCCGCGCCGCGGTCGGTCGGTGATTCTGCTGTACCACTGGATATTATCGGTGGTGAAGAATTCGCCAGCCAGGGGGCTACCGATATCGATAAAATGATGAGCGCAACGGTGCCTTCGTTTAATGTCAATGACCAGTCAATCAATGACGCTTCAACTTTAGTACGCCCGGCTAACCTGCGTGGCCTGGCTTCTGATCAAACACTTATTCTGGTTAATGGTAAGCGTAAAAATCGCTCTGCGGTGATTACCTTTTTAGGTGGCAGCTTATCCGATGGTGCGCAAGGACCGGATATTTCTACTATTCCATCTATCGCGTTGAAACAGGTTGAAGTCCTGCGGGATGGTGCCGCAGCCCAATATGGTTCGGATGCGATTGCCGGAGTGATCAACTTTGCCTTGAAAGATGACGCTGACGGCGGCAGTTTTGAAGCCAGATATGGTTCGTTTTATGAAGGTGACGGCGACATGATGCAGTATTCAGGTAATGTCGGCTTGCCACTTTCAGATGATGGTTTTGCCAATTTTAGTTTTGAATACCGTGAAGCTGATCCGACTAGCCGCAGCGTGCAACGACCTGATGCCGCCGCAATCGCGGCTGCCGGAAATAATGATGTACCTAATCCGGCCCAGATTTGGGGTAATCCGGAAATTAAATATGATTACAAAATGTTGCTAAATACCGGTCTGGATCTGGGTAAGGATAAAGAAGCCTATATGTGGGCCAGTTGGTCCGAACGTGAAGTGGAAGGCGGTTTTTATTATCGTAATCCCCATACGCGGGGCGGTGTATACTCGAATGATGAAGGGGAAACCTTGCTAGTAGGCGATCTGACGCCTAATGACGGAGTAGGTTGCCCAACCGTTGCTATTGTCGATAATGCACCTGATCCGGCGGCGTACGCACAATTACAGAGTGATCCTAACTGTTTTGCCTTTAATGAAATGTTCCCCGGCGGATTTACCCCTAAATTTGGTGGCGTGGTATTTGATGCATCTATCGTGATGGGTACTAAGGGTGAGTTTTCTAACGGTATTTTATATGACGTCAGTGCTTCATTGGCGCGCAGTGAGGTCGAGTTCTCGATTTCCAATACGGTTAACCCTTCATTGGGGCCGGATACTCCAACTGAATTTAGTCCGGGCCAATACAATCAGATTGAGAAAAACTTGAATCTGGATTTGTCCTATCCTCTAGCTGTGGATGGCCTTGCCGAGCCAGTTAATATCGCCGGTGGTCTGGAATGGCGGCGTGAAACCTTTGAAATTCAACCCGGTGATCCCGCTTCTTACGAGGTTGGATTGTTGGCTTATGATCCGGCCACAGGAACATCGCAGGGATTTGGCATTGGCTCCAACGGTTTCCCCGGATTTAAACCAGAAGATGCCGGCTCCTGGAGCCGTAGTAACGTGGCTGCTTATGTGGATGTAGAAGCCTATTTAAGCGATGACTTTATGCTTGGTGTAGCAGCCCGCTATGAAGATTTCACCGATTTTGGTTCAACCTTCAACGGTAAACTGTCTGCCCGCTTCCAGATGACTGACAGTTTGGCATTGCGTGGCGCCATCAGTACCGGTTTTCGTGCGCCAACAGTAGGGCAAAGCAATGTCCGTAACGTGTCTACGGCATTTAACGCAGGACGCTTGCAGGATCAGGCTACCTTGCCACCGACTCACCCCATTTCAGTGCAAAAGGGCGGCACCCAGCTTGAGCCTGAAGAATCAGTTAACTACAGCATAGGTATTGTGGGCGAGTTTGAAAGTGGCTTGTATGTCACCGTCGATTACTTCAATATTGAAGTGACCGACCGGATCAGCCAGACATCCAGTTTGACCTTAACCCAGGCCGATATTGAAGCATTACTGGCGCTGGGTCAGCGTGACGCGACCAGCTTTACCAGCATTCGTTATTTCACTAATGATTTTGACACTGTTACCCAGGGTGTTGATGTGGTAGCCAACTACAGCATGGAAATGTTTGGTGGCGATACCAAGTTCTCCTTTGCGTTCAATTATACTGATACCGAGGTACAGGATGTGGGTGCCGACGGCACTGTGGGTAATATTGGTGCCAATAAGGTCATGATGCTGGAAGATAACTTGCCGGATACCCGTTTTAGTTTGACCGCCAACCACACCAATGGTGACTGGCGTATACTGGGACGTATTAACTATTATGGCGACTATTTTGAAGACCATCTGGATGACGGAACAGTCGATGCCAGAATTTATCCAGGTTCTGAAACCACTGTTGACGTAGAAGTGGCCTATAACTTTACCGACAATTTAAGTCTGATTGTAGGCGCTCAAAATGCGCTGGATAACGAGCCGGATGATAATCCGCTAGCGGATTGGGCTGGTTCAGCTTATCCGACGACGTCGCCTATGGGTATGAACGGCGGTTTCTACTATGTTAGAGGTGTTTATAGTTTCTAATATGGGAAATGAGTTAAGACAAGTTTAATTTAAGAGGCGCTTAGCGCCTCTTTTTATATATACCCATGTTACTTTGAAACGCGCGATTTGAGGTAGTATGGGTATAAACCAGCCGAGGCTGGTCAATCATTATTTACCAGCCGCAAGTACGACCTTTGTTTTGTTCATCTAGCCAGGTTTTCAGCGGTGCAAAATAATCCAGCACTGCGGTGGCATCCATTTTAGGTGAGCCGGTCAGGGTTTGTAATGCATCCTGCCAGGGTTTGCTTTGACCCATCTTCAGCATGTTGTTAAGTGCTTCGCCAGCCTTTTTGCTGCCATAAATAGAACAACGGTGAACCGGACCTTTATCACCTGCAATTTCGCATAAGGCTTTATGAAACTGGAATTGAAGGATATGGGCCAGAAAATAGCGGGTATAGGGCACATTGGCAGGTACATGATATTTGGCGCCCGGGTCAAAAGCATCGGCAGGGCGGTCAACCGGGGCTTTAACTCCCTGATATTTCTCACGTAACTCCCACCAGACTTTATTGTAATCTTGCGGAGCAATCTCTCCGGACAACACTTTCCAGCGCCACTGATCAACCATTAAGCCAAAAGGTAAAAAGGCGATTTTATCCAGCGCAACCTGCATTAGCATGCCGATATCATTGGATTCATCCGGGATTTGTTCGATCAGGCCAATCTGTTTTAGATATTTAGGGGTAATGGACAGGGCAATAGTGTCACCAATAGCTTCATGAAAACCGTCATTTGCCGACGTTCGATAGAGCATGGGTTCGTTCTTGTAGGCTCGTTGATAGTAGTTGTGCCCCAATTCATGATGGATAACGTTGAACTCTTCGCCGGTTTTCTGGATACACATTTTGATACGCAGATCGTCTTTATCGTCCAGGTCCCAAGCCGAAGCATGGCAAACCACATCACGATCAGCAGGTTTAGTAAACAGCGAGCGTTCCCAGAAAGTGTCGGGTAAAGGCTCAAACCCTAATGAAGAAAAAAAAGATTCGGCCTGTTTAACCATTTTAATTTCGTCATAACCTTGTGCTTCCAGTGCCTTGGTCACATCGGGAACTTCCATTTCCTGGCCGGGTTTGACCAGTTCATAAATGTTGCCCCAGGTTTGTGCCCACATATTTCCCAATAAATGGGCGGGAATGGGCTGATCTTGCAATACCACATCTTCACCATAATATTCGCCCAGTTTGGCCCGGACGTGACAGTGCAATGCGTCGTAGAAGGGTTTCACCTGATTCCAGGCGTTGTCCAGCGCTGCAGGGAACTCATCAGCAGGCATATCGTACTTACTACGCCATAGCTCACTGACGTTGGCAAAACCAAGCTCATGGGCACCTTCATTGGCCAGTTCAATTTGTTCTTCAAACATCGCCTTCATTGGTGGAGAAACTTTTCGCCAACCTGTCCAATATTCCAGTAATAAATCCGGATCGCGACTTTTGGCCATAAAAGCTGTCATATCGTTTAGACTGAAGCACTCGTTCTCATTGCGGCAATATTCTCCCTTGCCATACATACCGCTTAACTCAGAACCAATTTGCGCCAAACGTTCGGATTTATCCGGATCAGCAGGTGGAGGCATAGTCAGTGAGTAACGCAGCAAATCGAGCTTGCGTCGAGTATCGTCGTCGACCTCGACATGATTAAATTTAGCCGCTTCCTTGGCCAGTTGGGCGGCTCGACTGGCTAATTTTTCACTTAAATAGGCTTCGACTGCCGCGCTATCGTAATTAATGTTAGTGGCATATATCCAGGATGCCTGAGCGGCAGGAAACTGCATTTTTTCCAGTTCTTTTTGCGATTCTGCCAGAAACACTTTTGCATCTTCGGCAGTCAGCGAACCGGGTTCGCCTACTTCAACCGTTTTGTCTGGCGTTTTAGGTTTTTCCGGTTTCTTGTCCGGGGTACATGCAAACAGTGTCATGACCAGCACGATACCGAGCGTTAATCTATGTTTTATCATTTCCCTTTCCTTATTTGTTTTTTAGTTATGGTTTACAGCTTTTGCAGTATAGCAAATAAAATCCTGCCTACATTTAAGCCTGTAACTGTTGAAAATAGGGCGTTGGCGCAGATTGTCGGGAAGGTTGGTATTGATTAGTTTTTAAGTTAAGAAAAATAATTCAAACGCGCGCTTGAATTTATCCACGAATACTTATAAATTCAAACTTCTGTTTGAAATGGCTGTTTGATATGAGTGTAACAACAAAAAATGAAATTCTGGATGCAGCAGAAGTATTGTTTGCCGAGCACGGGTTTTCTGATACATCCTTGCGGGCGATAACCACCAAAGCATCAGTGAATCTGGCTTCGGTAAATTACCACTTTGGTTCCAAGAAAATGCTGATCCAGGAAGTACTGCGTCGTTATCTGGATGTGCTGGCACCGGCGTTGGAAGAGCAACTTAACCGGTTATTGCAGGAATACCCTCAACCTAATATCGAACAAGTTTTCGCCAGCCTTATTGAGCCGCTATTATTGCTCAATAAGGTGCAAAAACAGGGAACGGCTATCTTTGTGCGTCTGTTGGGGCGTGGTTATTCGGAATCCCAGGGACATTTGCGTAAATATATCCAGAACCACTATGGGATCGTGCTCAAGTGTTTTGTTGAAGCGGTACATATTGCGGCTCCGGATCTCCCCAAAAGTGAAATTTTCTGGCGTCTGCATTTCGCCATCGGAACCTTTGTATTCACCATGGCCTCTAGCAAGGCGCTCGGTGAAATCGCATTGGCCGACTACCAACAAGTTGTCAATATAGAGGATATTATCAAACGTTTGATCCCCTATATTTCTGCAGGAACAGTGGCGCCAGTGCCCGCGCCGGTAAAATCTGCAATTGTTTCTAATAATCACTCTGCTCTGGGCATAGTTTAATAAGGTGTAAATATGACTATTTTATTGATTGTTATACTGGCTCTTGCCATTGTGCTGGGCGTCACCGGAATCAGGCGTAACCTGATTAGCAAACCGGTATTTGATATTTTCAAAAAGATTTTGCCGCCCATGTCAAGTACAGAACGAGAAGCCATGGAATCCGGCTCTATCTGGTGGGAAGGGGAGCTGTTCAAGGGGAAACCGGACTGGAATACTTTACACAGTTACGCCAAACCGCGCTTAAGTGACGAGGAACAGGCATTTGTTGATAACCAGCTTGAAACCTTATTGGCGATGCTGGACGACTACAAAATAGTGCATGAACATAAAGATTTGCCTAAACCTGTGTGGGACTACCTGCGCAGTGAAGGTTTCTTCGCGATGATTATTCCCAAATCATACGGTGGTCTGGAATTTTCCGCTATTGCCAGCTCGACTATTGTATCGCGTATTTCCAGCCGGTCATTGAGCTGTGCGGTTACCGTAATGGTGCCAAATTCCTTAGGTCCTGGTGAACTGCTGATGCATTATGGTACTCAGCAGCAAAAAGACTTTTGGCTTCCACGTTTAGCTGATGGTACCGATATTCCCTGTTTTGCACTAACGGCGCCTGAAGCGGGTTCCGATGCCGGTGGTATCCCTGATACAGGCGTGGTGTGCAAAGGCATGCATGAAGGCAAAGAAGTGTTAGGGCTAAAACTCAACTGGGACAAACGCTATATCACCTTGGCACCTGTTTCTACGGTATTGGGATTAGCGTTTAAAATGTACGATCCGGACGGGTTGCTGGGCGATAAAGCCGAGTTAGGCATAACCTGTGCGTTGATCCCGACCAGTCACGAGGGCGTCAATATTGGTGATCGTCATTTCCCTGCGGGCATGGCATTTATGAACGGTACCACTAGCGGTAGCGATGTATTTATTCCGCTGGAATGGATTATTGGCGGTCCGGATTATGCGGGACGGGGCTGGCGTATGCTGGTTGAGTGTTTATCTGCCGGTCGCGGTATTTCATTACCGGCCCTGGCGACGTCTACCGCCCATTTGTCAGCACGCACGACAGGTGCCTATTCAGCTATTCGTAAGCAGTTTGGCTTGTCCATAGGCAAATTTGAAGGTGTGCAGGAAGCCATGGGGCGTATTGGTGGTTTAACTTACACGCTCGAAGCAATGCGTACTATGACTGCAGGCGCGATCGATTTGGGTGAAAGCCCGTCAGTGGTGACTGCAATAGCCAAATACCATATGACCGAAATGGCACGTGAATTACTCAACGACGCAATGGATATTCACGCCGGTAAAGGAGTGCAACTGGGGGCGATGAATTATCTGGGTCACCAATATTTTGGCACCCCGGTCGCCATTACTGTGGAAGGGGCCAATATCCTGACCCGTAATTTGATGATTTTCGGTCAGGGCGCCACTCGTTGCCATCCGTATGTTATTGCCGAAATGGAAGCAGCGGCAAATCCGGATAAAGAACAGGCGCTGAAGGATTTTGACAAGCTATTGATTAACCATATTGGTTTTGCCACCAAGAACTTCTTTGGTTCACTGTTTCAAGGCTTAACCGCAGGGCGTCTTAATGGCGCGCCTGTATCCGGTATTACAGGATCTTATTACAAACAGCTGACGCGTATGTCGAAAGGTTTGGCCTTATCTGCTGATTTCTCCATGCTGATTTTGGGTGGTGATTTGAAACGCAAGGAAATGATATCAGCCAGGCTGGGTGATGTATTAAGTCAGTTATATATTGCATCCTGTATTCTTAAGCGTTACGAAGATGATGGCCGACAGGTGGCTGATTTACCTTTTGTCCAATACGGACTTGAGCGTTGCCTGTTTAAAATAGGTGTAGCGTTTGACGGATTCTTGCAGAACTTTACCAACCGCTTGGTGGCACGGGTATTGAAATGGGTTATTTTCCCTTATGGTATCAACTATCAAATGCCTAAAGATGATGTAACCCAGCAGGTGAGTGACGCATTAATGCAACCTGGCGTGGCCAGAGAGCGTTTAACCCACTTATGTTACGTCGGCAAAGACGAAAACGACGCTATCGGCGTAGTGGAAAATGCGTTCATCGCCATGCATGACGTTGTGGCGATTGAGAAAAAAATCCTGGCGGCGCAAAAGGAAGGGATTATACCGCGTAAAACCATTTTCCAGCAGACTGTATCTAACGCTCTGGATAACGATGTGATTTCTGAGCATGAAGCAGAAAAACTTAAACGGGCGGAAGCCCTGCGAGTTAAAGCAATCAGCGTTGACAGTTTTAAGCCCGGTGAATTGGAAGGAATAAAAAAGCAAAATGAGCAGACTAGCAAACAGTCTGTTGCCTGATTTTTCCTGACAGTATGCAGAACGCCGCGATATTTTAGCGGCGTTTTTTATATCCTGAATTTGAGTTTATCAAGTCGAAAATAGTGAATTGACGGAGAAAAGACTATATTGCAGACAAAAAAGAGCGCGCAAAATGCGCGCCTAAGGCATGTAACTGGAGAATCGGTTACATTATAATCATTTATTAGGACGGTATTGAAGTAAAATTTGGTTTTTTGAGAAAATAATTGTATAGCTGCCAATTTAATTAGGCTAGACAACCCTTCCTCAATATGCACTTTTCAATTCATACCTCATCTTTTATAGTCAACTATCTAACTCTCTCTTTTAATGAAGGTTTTGATGGGCCCGTTAATGCTGGATGTGTCAGCTTGCGAAATTAATGCTGATGAAAAGGAAATACTCGATCACCCCTTGGTAGGCGGCGTTATTCTGTTCAGTCGTAATTATCATGATCAGGCGCAGTTAACTGAACTTGTTCGTCAAATTCGTGAGTATTCCCGTAATCAGGTTTTAATTGCTGTTGACCAGGAAGGCGGGCAGGTGCAGCGATTTAAACAGGGATTCAGTCCCATTCCGGCGATGGGCAGAATTTACAATAAAGCCAGTTCTGATATGGAACTGGCATGTCCCAACGCCGAGATGCTGGGCTGGTTAATGGCGGCTGAAATATTGGCATTTGATATTGATATCAGCTTTGCGCCGGTACTGGATATTTGGGG
This sequence comes from Neptunicella plasticusilytica, assembly GCF_047922965.1. Taxonomy (GTDB): domain Bacteria; phylum Pseudomonadota; class Gammaproteobacteria; order Enterobacterales; family Alteromonadaceae; genus Neptunicella; species Neptunicella plasticusilytica. The sequence continues at coordinate 2,217,467 of NZ_CP150481.1, read as the reverse complement.
TGTTTCTGATGTTATTGGCGATCGCAGTTTTCATCCCAAAGAAGGGATCATTATTGAACTGGCCAGCCGTTTTATTCGCGGTATGCATCAGGCCGGAATGAAATCCTGTGGTAAGCACTTTCCCGGCCATGGCAATGTCAAAGAAGACTCACATGTCACCACACCTGTCGATAAGCGCTCTGCTGAACAAATTATGACTAGCGATATGCGCATATTTGCAGAAATTCATCAACAGGGATTACTTGATGCTGTGATGCCTGCCCATGTTGTTTATCCAGCCGTAGATAAACTTCCTGCCGGATATTCGTCTAAATGGATCCGTGAAATATTGCGCAAAAAGCTGGATTTTGACGGGGTGGTTTTCTCCGATGATCTGTCAATGCAAGGAGCAACAAGTGTCGGAAACTTTGCCCAGCGTGCCAAAGCTGCCATGCAAGCGGGCTGTGATATGGTGTTGGTATGTAATGATCGGGCGGGAGCCATCCAGGTGTTAGACGGTTTACCCATCGATTATCAGGCCAGTGATCGTTTAAAGACTATGCAAAAGGGCCCTAGCCCGGATATGGGGCAGTTACAGCTTTCACCAAGATGGCAACAGGCGCAACAATTAATCGCGAAATTTAATTAATCGGGTTTATCTCCGGTTAATTAATTTGAATTCCAGTAAATTCATTGAAATTTGTTAATATTCATCTTTTTATGCCAGCTGTAATACTTAAGACTAGCCATAAAAATCAACTACTTAGGATATAAAATGATGAAATTTGGCGAACGGCTAAAACAGCTTAGATTACAACAGGAATTAACCCAGCCTGAGCTGGCGGAAAAAGTTGGTATGGAGCAATCCTATTTATCCAAATTGGAGAATGACAAATCCATACCATCAGCGGAAATGTTTGAAGCAATATTAAGTATCTTTGCTATTTCTCTGGATGATTTTTTAAGCAAACTTTCTCCTGTCGGGGTGAATGCGCTTAAAAGCATTCCCGCCGTGCATGCCTGGCAATTTCATCGGCAACAAATGCAACAGGGTAATAGAACCAAATGGTTACAGCGATACGCGATAGCTTGCGTGATTGGCTTAACTTGCGTTTTAGCCGGCGCGAACCAGTTAGTTTTTGATAACATTATCTATCAATATATGTCTCCAGGCGTGGTAAAACCGGGCGAATCAAAAGAAATTTTTAACAACTGGCGGGATAGGTTTGTTGCCAAAAAAATGGAGTACGCCTTTACTCATGGGGGCAGGGATGCTGAGTTAATTAAACAGCAAACTCATACCGAGCTTGAGATGATTAATCGGCGGGATGAATACTATATGGTGTCAAATACCTACCGGGGCGATACCTACAATATCAGTATTGCGCAACAGGGATCCCGTACTTTTCATTTGCTAGGTAGCAAAGACATTAGACATATTGGTAATAATGCGTTGATATTGCTAGGAATATTAGCGCTTCTTGCTGGTGTTTTCGGTTATTTTAGTGACTGGCGCTCACAGCAAAACTTGCCTCACTAGAGCCTTAACTCAGCGGTCCCGCAATCAAGGTTAATTTTACGTGCCAATACGTAAAAATAATCGGATAGCCTGTTGATATAACTTAAATTTAAATCTGCCACCTGGTGCTGTTCGGTTAGCCTGACCAAACAACGTTCGGCACGTCTGGCTACCGTGCGGCAAATATGCGCCTGACTGGCTGCAACACTGCCCCCGGGTAAGATAAAGCTGGATTGCGCAGGCAAGGAAGCCTGCATATTGTCGATAGCCAGTTCCAGTTTGGCCAGATCCTGATCTGACAGCTGACTGGTGGCCGAAATAGCAAAACCAATCTGGAACAAGGCGGTTTGGATTTCGTTCAGTAGGCCAGGTGAATGTTCCGCTAATAGTGCACTCAACATACCGGTATGAGCATTGAGCTCGTCAAGTGTGCCATAACATTCCAGTTCATCAGCCGACTTTTTCAAACGCAATGGTTTATCGGCATAAATCTGGGTTTCGCCTTTATCGCCCCCTTTGGTGTATATTTTCATTGCGTTTCCTGCTCGGGTGGGCGTTCCGGAATGTTATAACGGCGTATTTGTACAATCATACCGAAGTAGGGATGATCAAAATAATGCAGCTCCTGGCTGATCACCCGACGTAATTGATCAAAAGGATAGCTGTATAAAAACTGTTCCGGAGCCGCGTTGATTCTGATGCCTGAACGGGGCTCGCTGTCGTGCTCCAGCACGCCAGGCTGTCGGTAGTTAAAGTGGCTGTCGATATGTAAATAGGGAACCCGGTTGATATATTGCAAATAGACTTTAAACAATCCGTCCAGTTGCCATATCTGTTGTGGAATTTCTCCCGAAAATTCCTGTTGAACAAATTCTTCCTTTTTCTTGATAATGGCTGGCATGCTATCGTTATTTAGCGCCAGCTCGATTTTTTCCACCACATTCTGATTGTGCTCGGCATTGTCTAGCGGGCTATTCAAATTATCGCCGCCCTGATGTTTGAGGACGTTACCCCAGTAATCAAATTCCGATGAATAGTTGTGGCCGGCAAATAAACGAACCGATTTTGCGTTATTTCGTCCAAATACCACTTGCTGACGCCAACCCAGATGCAGCATCGGCTGGACACCTCGCAAACGGACCAGTTGTTTATATACCGAGTTCAGTTCGAGTTGTTCTGCCCCTAGAATATGCGGTCCTGTGGGATAACGTTGAGTTATGCCATTTATATGTACCGGAACATTATCCGGCATAGGAGTGCGCGCCACAGGAGCAAACCAGTCATGCCCATACAGGCAATCCATGCGTTGCATATCGCGCCAGTTTGGTGCAGAGAACCAGTAGGGCAGAGAAAACTCTTGGTCGTCAAGTAGTTTGCTGTTTACAACGGCTCGTCCCTGCTCATCAAGCCAGGCAGGAAAAACCATTTTTTCGGCCATTTCGCATTGGGGTAACATCTGCTCCAGATAGGACAGATCGGGTGCCAATAAAGTGCCCAGTAGATCCCTTGAACGATGTACATCAATAGGTTTGACCACGGGATCGAAGACTTCATCGGTTTGCTCGGCATCCCGGCTGAAAAGGATAACCTCTACATCAAACCACCAGTCTTTCTCTTCACTGATTGCACCGCCACTGACTAAACTGCTTGCCAATAAGGCAAACGGCCATATTTTATTTATCAAGATGCTATCGCCTGCATATTTTGTGAAAACCCTTCCAGCATATCGCTGACTATTTTTATTCTTTGCTGATTGTTGTCGGCCGCAAAGCTTAGCCGCAGTTTTTGTGGCCCGTCCAGCTTAAACTGATTGGAACGAGTCTGGATCAGCTTAATGATGTAACCGGGATCAACTCGGGTATGCTCATTAAATTCGATTATGCCACCCCGAGCATTAGCATCAACTTTTTTAATGCCGATATGTTGTGCAAGTATTTTCATCTCGCTGACCTGAAACAGGTTTTTAGCCGCATCAGGCAGTAATCCGAAGCGATCAATCAGTTCAATCTGGACTTCATTAAGCTCGTTACTGTCTTTCGCGCTGGCAATTTTTTTGTAAAGGGACAAGCGGGTGTTGACGTCGCCAATATAGTCTTCAGGTAACAGTGTCGGTAGCCTGAGATCGATTTCTGTTTGAGTCGCCATAACGGCTTCAAGCGACGGTTCTTTGCCTTCTTTCAAGGCTTTGACAGCCTGTTCCAGCATGTCCATGTATAACGAGAAGCCGACAGTGGCAATCTGGCCTGACTGATCATCGCCGAGTAGCTCGCCAGCACCACGAATTTCCAGATCATGCGTGGCCAGGGTAAAACCGCTGCCCAAATCTTCTGCGGAGGCAATCGCATCGAGGCGTTTTCTGGCATCCTTGGTAATACGTTTTGGATGAGGGGTGAGCAAGTAAGCGTAGGCCTGGTGATGAGAGCGGCCCACACGGCCACGCAATTGGTGCATTTGCGCCAGACCCAGATGATCGGCTCTGTCCATAATAATCGTATTGGCAGAGGGAACATCGATACCGGTTTCGATAATGGTGGTACATACCAGCAAATTAAAACGCTGATGATAGAAATCGGTCATGACCCGTTCCAGTTCTTTTTCGCGCATTTGACCATGACCTATAGCAATGCGGGCTTCCGGCACGATTTCAGCCAATTCCTGGGCGGTTTTCTCGATACTGTCGACTTCGTTGTGCAGAAAGTAGACTTGTCCGCCACGCAGTATTTCACGCATGATAGCTTCGCGAATTAGCTGTTTTTCGCGTTGGTGCACAAAGGTTTTAATTGCCAGCCGTTTGGCTGGTGGAGTAGCTATAATGGATAAATCGCGCATGCCACTGAATGCCATATTCAGTGTCCGCGGAATGGGGGTGGCGGTTAAAGTCAGAATATCCACTTCTGCGCGCAACGCCTTGAACTTGTCTTTTTGGCGTACGCCAAAACGGTGTTCCTCATCAATAATTACCAGGCCCAAATTATCGAATTTAACATCATCCTGCAGCAGTTTGTGGGTGCCGATGACAATATCGACTTTGCCTTCATCCAACGCCGAGATTGTGCCTTTTTGCTCCTTGCCGGAACGGAAGCGCGACATCACTTCAATCCGGAACGGCCAGTTGGCAAAACGATCCTTAAAATTATCATAGTGTTGCTGGGCTAATAACGTGGTGGGTACCAGGATCGCGACCTGCTTGCCATCGTTAGCGGCCAGAAAAGCAGCCCGCATGGCAACTTCGGTTTTGCCGAATCCCACGTCACCGCACACCAGCCTGTCCATCGCGCTGTCTTGTCCCATATCGCTGATAACAGCACTTATCGCCTGTTGTTGGTCCGGGGTTTCTTCAAAGGCAAAACTGTCGGCGAAAGCACGGTATTCATCCCAGTTAATAGGGTACGCGTAACCCGGTTTGGCCGCGCGTTGGGCATACACATCCAGCAACTGGGCGGCAACGTCACGAACTTTTTCAGCCGCTTTGCTTTTTGCCTTGGACCAGGCGTCCGACCCAAGATGATGTAATGGCGCGTGTTCGTTATCCCCGCCACTATAGCGGTTGATAAGATGCAAGGACGCCACGGGCACATAAAGCTTGGCTTGTTTAGCGTATTCAATACACAGATATTCGGTACTTACACCGCCGACATCCAGAGTCTGCAATCCCAGATAACGTCCCACCCCATGATCCAGATGCACCACAGGTTGACCGATAGACAATTCTGCCAAATTGCGGATAACCGCACTTTCGTCGGTGGCCTGGCGTTTATCACGCAAGCGGCGTTGGCTGATTCGATGGCCAAGTAGTTCAGTTTCGGTAACAAATGCCAGTTTTTTACCAGATTGTTCGAGTAAAAAGCTGTGATCGGCCCAACCAACACTAATGCCGAGGCTCTCGTGGCTGTCAAAAAAGGCCTGTAGATGTTGAAATTCTGTCGGCCTGATATCTATTTTAGCCAACAGTTCCAGCAAGCTTTCGCGCCGTCCCTGGGATTCAGCGCTGAACATAATTAATCGACCCTCGGCCTGCCAGTCTTTAATCGCTTGCTGAATCGATGCGGTGGGAACCTTAAGGCCAGGTTTAATCGCGATATCGCCGATAACGGCGGTGCTGAAGTTACTTCTGCCCGGTTTCTCGTCAACAGGTTGGGTCGATAAACTGATCCGCGGCCATAATTTATATTGACCGAACAACTCATCCTGCCGCAAAAATAAATCAGCGGGTGGCATAAGTGGGCGTAACGGATTGTAGCGGTGCTGCTCGTAACGTTCAGTTAAATCCTGCCAGTAAAACTCTATTGAAGGTTTGAGATCGCCTAAATTAATAATCAGCGTATCCTGATGTAAATAATCGAACAGGGTGGCAGTTTGCTCAAAAAACAGCGGTAAATAATATTCGACTCCGGCCGGCATAATGCCTTTGCTGACCTGGTAGTAAACCGATTCCTTGGCATTACTGGCATCAAATTTATCCACGTAATGCTGGCGAAAGCGATTGATAGCGTCTTTGTCGGTAGGGAATTCGTGCGCAGGGAGCAAGCGTATTTTATTGACAGTATCGCCGCCACGCTGAGTTTCCGGATCAAACAGACGGATACTGTCTACTTCGTTGTCAAACAAATCTATCCGGTAGGGCAGTTTCGAGCCCATCGGATACAAGTCGATTATACTGCCCCGGATCGAATACTCACCATGTTCCATTACCTGTGAAACCGACTGGTAACCGGCGCGCTGCATATTGTGACGGAAATCATCCAGATCCAGTTCATCTCCCTGATTAAGTAACAATAAATATTGAGCCAGATAGTCCACTGGTGCCAGACGCAGCAACAGGGTATTAACCGGCACGATAAAAACAGCCGGTTTTGGCTGAGTGAGACGATATAAGGTCTCCAGCCGTTGCGAGATAATATCCTGATGGGGAGAGAAATTGTCATATGGCAAGGTTTCCCAGTCCGGAAACACTTTCACCTGCAAACTCGATGGACGCAGGAAATAGTCCAGTTCCTGCTGCAGTTTAATCGCCGATGGCGTATCTGCAGTGACAATTAAAACCGAGCTGGAACGACTTTGGGCAGCATTGGCAATGGCCATCGCGACACTGCTGCCGTGCAAATTTCCCCAATAGATGTGATCACCCTTGCCTTTTGGCAGGGTGGGAGCATAGATATTTTGTGTCATGTGTTAAGTATGTCGGCGCTTTTTAAGTTGTTGAGTCTGTAAATGTAAACTGGCTCTGACCAGTAACTCCTGATCTTCTTCCCTGATCCGGGTAAAAATAAGCGAGATATGGTACTGCTCATCAACCGCTTGGCAAGCAATAACTTCGGCATAGCAAAAAACGGCAGCCGCTTCTTCGGTTAAAAACAGTTTCAATTCGGCCTGCGACTCGATTTCAAGCGGAGAATTACACACCAGTTTGATACCACCACCACCAAACTCAAGAGTTGTGTAACGATGTGTTTCATCATCCTGTTGCTGTAAAACGATGGACATAATCAGATCAATCTTGCGTGATTGCATCTTCAGAAAATTCACCAGGTCTACTGCCTGTTCGCCCAAATTACGCAAAGGACGCAAGGCGTTGGCTTCGATACTGGATACTTCACAGGCCACCCGGAATTCATAGGGCATATGTTCGGTTAAATCTTGCTGATCGGGTAATACAAAATCACCATCCAGGGGTTTCATATTCACTTTTACAGGATGTTTGATAGTGAAAAATTCATGAAACTGTTGTTGTTTTTGCTGCAGACTTAACTTGTCCATTATTACTCCGCTTGTGTGACCGTGGGCTTACACGTATCATCTTTATCCAATAAGGAAACCATAAGGAAGGTTCACAGGCAAGCAACCCGTGTCATTCCTGAACCTAACTGACCTCAAATTACCCGATTATGTTTCAACCTACCTTTGCATTTATCGGCCTGCGTTATGCTCGTGCCAGTAAAAGTTCGCACTTTATTGCGTTCATTAATTTTTTCTCTGTGGCTGGCATTGCGTTAGGCATGACCGCTTTAATTGTCGTTTCATCGGTGATGAATGGCTTCGAGAGTCAGCTTAAACAACGCATTTTGGGTATTGTTCCACATATTCTGGTCGACAGTGTCGGACAAGCGCAAACTTTCAACCAGCAATTATTGGCCATTCCTCATGTACTGGGAGCCGGCCTGCAAATCGAGGCCGAAGGTTTAATTCAGGGACAACGTGGGTTGCAAGGCGTGATGCTGCAAGGTGTTTCACCACAACCGATGCAGCAGTATTCGGCGATAGCACCTAATATGCTGGTGGGCAGTCTGGATGAGTTGCAGGAAAAACGCTACAGAGTCGTGCTGGGTGTGTCTTTAGCTCGTGAATTGGGTGTGCAAACTGGTGATGAGGTACGGATAATGGTGGCTGGCGCTACGGTATACAGTCCTATTGGCCCAATCCCCAGCCAGCGTAAATTCGTGGTCAGCGGCTTGTTTGACTTAGGCTCGGAGTTGGACAACAAGGTAGTGTTACTGAATATCGATGATGCAGCACGATTATTGCGCCAACACCGTGAAGATATTGCCCAAACTCGTCTGTTTCTGGATGACGCATTTAATTTCGCCACTGTTATCGATCAAATTGAAGCAGTCGCTGATGTACCCACCCAAAGCTGGCGAGCGCGTGAAGGCGCGTTATTCGATGCAGTCAAAATGGAAAAAAACATGATGGCGCTGATGCTGATGTTAATTGTTGCTGTGGCGGCATTTAACATTGTGTCTGCATTGGTGATGGTGGTGACCGAAAAAAGGGCAGATATCGCCATATTACGTACGCAGGGAATGACTGCCGCGGATATATTACGCATCTTCCTGACCAACGGTTTATATAACGGCATTAAAGGTACCTTACTGGGCTTGACTGGTGGCCTGTTAATGGCAAGCCAGTTAAATAATATTACTTCTATGTTGGGTTTGATTCTGGTGCCCGGTGGCACTGAGTTACCTGTAGTAGTGGAATCACAACAAATTCTTATTATTGTCGGCGTCTCGCTGGCTTTAACCTTCCTTGCCACCTTATATCCGGCATATCGCGCGGCAAATGTCGCACCGGCTTCAGCATTAAGATATGAGTAGTTGAATATGAGCAGTTTATTAACATGTCGTGATCTGTCTAAAAGTTATCAGGAAGGTGCAAGCCGGGTCGATGTGCTTAAACAGGTTAATTTTGAATTGCAGATTGGCCAGCAAGTGGCGATATTAGGTAATTCCGGTTCGGGTAAAAGCACCTTGCTGCATATTCTCGGCGCGCTGGATAGCCCTACAGAAGGTCATGTGTTGTTTAACGGCGAAGATATCTTTGCTTATAGTGCCAAACAGCAAGCTGCCTTCCGTAATCAGCAGTTAGGTTTTGTCTATCAGTTACATCATCTGTTACCAGAATTCTCGGCACTGGAAAATGTTGCCATGCCTTTATTGATTGGCAAGCAGCATATCAGCAACGCAAAGCAACGAGCTGCCGCGATGCTGGAGCGAGTCGGATTAAGCCACCGGCTTGCACACAAGCCATCCCAGTTATCCGGTGGAGAACGACAACGTGTTGCCTTTGCTCGCGCGCTGGTGACACATCCTGCCGTCGTACTGGCAGACGAGCCTACCGGTAATCTGGATGACAAAACGGGTGAAACCATTTATCAGCTTATTGGTGAATTGCGCCAGGACTTTAATACCAGTTTTGTGGTGGTGACCCATGATCGCCAACTGGCCGCTAAACTGGACAAGGTATGGGAGCTGACTAACGGGCACTTGTCCGAGCTGCAGTCGCAAAGTCGGGTGGGCGATGTTTAACTTAAGTTGGCAGCTGGCATGGCGTTTTCAGCGAGATAAGCACCAGAATGGATTTATTTCATTTATTTCTGCCTCGTCGACACTGGGCATTGCGTTAGGCTGTTTTGCGTTGATTGTTATTTTATCGGTGATGAACGGCTTTGAGCAGGCTCTGGAAGAGGAGTTATTAAGTGTTATCCCGCATGGTGAAATTACTGCCGCATCAACCCAAGGGCTGCAAAATTGGCAGGAAATCCGTCAACAATGGAGCCAGGATCCGGATATGGTGTTTTCCCAGCCGGTGATCAAAATGACCGGGCTATTGCAACAGGGCAAGAATATGAAAGCGGTGGAAGTGACTGCTGTCGATCCTGAAATTTATGCTGATAGTCCGCTATTTAACGCCATTAAGGTACCTGACTGGCCGTTATTCCAGAGTAAACCTCACAGTATCATGCTGGGAGAAGGCATAATTCGTGAGCTGGATGTGAAAGTAGGCGATAAAGTGCAGTTACTGTTACCGCAATTTAGCCCGGAAAACCAGCTAATGCCGCCTAAAACACAATGGCTGGAAGTGGCTGGCGTACTGTCTTTGGGAGGTGAGCTGGATAACCATATCGCCTTGATGAACCTGCAGTACGCCCAGGATATTGTCGGGGTGACCACCGGCGCACAAGGCTTGCAGTTTTATTTTAATGATCCCTTTGAGGCTCCACAGCGAATCAGGCAGATAGGTTACAGTCTTGAACAACATGTGTTTATATCCGACTGGACCCGCACCCAGGGGCATTTATATCAGGATATTATGCTGGTGCGTTGGGTAGTCTACGTGGTACTGACGTTAGTGATTGCGGTAGCCTGTTTTAATATTGTGTCGGCACAGATGATGGCAGTGGCGGAGAAGCAAACCGAAATCGCCATGCTCAAAACCATGGGGGCGGAAAACAGCTTAATTATCCGCACCTTTGTATTGCAGGGAGGTGTTAATGGACTGACAGGCACCTTAAGCGGTGCAACACTGGGTGTGTTGTGCGCACTGAATGTCAGCGATATTGCGTTGTTTTTGGAAAAGATTAGCAGCACCCGATTTTTGTCGGGGGATATTTACTTTATCGATTTTCTGCCATCACAACTGCATTGGCAGGATGTGTGGATGACTGTCAGCATTGCTGTGAGTTTAAGTTTGGTGGCGACTATTGTGCCGGCGTTGCGTGCTACCCGAATTCAGCCAGCTCAGGTGTTGGGGCATTAGCCTTGCTGTTGACGGCTCAATTTGCGTTGTTTCCAGGCCTTGGCTACCGAACAACGCCAGACAAGATGTAATCCAAAATAAGCCAGTAAGCCGAAAAATACAGCGCAGACGCCACAACCCACCAGAAAAGCTGGGCCAATGGTTTCCAGACTTTGTACCACCCATTCCCAGCTTAGTTGAAAGTGAAAGGCCATCGGTGGTGTATTGAGCAGCCAGGCTCCGACCAGATAGGCGCCATAAAAAATGGGTGGCATGGTAAAGGGATTGGTGATCCATACGGTGGCCACAGATAAAGGTAAATTCACCCGTAACGGGATGGCAACCGCTGCCGATAACCACATTTGAAAAGGGACAGGCCAGAATGCGAAAAAGACACCAATACCGAAAGCCCCGGCGGCAGAACGGCGATTAAGATGCCATAAGTTTGCGTCATGTAACAAGGTGCCAAATAACGCAATAAACTTGTTTTGCTTTATCGTCTGATGATCAGGGATAAAACGTTTAATCAGTTTTTTAGGCATATATTCCTACATCAATTTTGTGGTGTCAGTTCAATTATGGAACATCTGGCTTGCAAATTTATGACTGTTTAACAGAACGGTATTAAGATTACCGTTTATTAATGCAATATTGCGCGGTGCCGTTATTTTCGATTTCGGAACTGGATTGAAGTTCTATCCGAGGTGAAACGAAAGGCAAGTTTAGGCATTGCGCTGGCGCTTGGCAACACTCAATCATGGTAATTCGAATTTACCTTTACAGCTTGGCTACAATTAATTTAGTAAATCAATAAAGGAACATGAATTAATGCATAAAAATCAAAATGTGGTTGACCGGGAAGTCACGTTTTCAGATAAGGAAGAGTTGATCAGTATTACCGACACCCGCGGGGTTATCCAGTACGTCAACGATACTTTCGTCAAAGTCAGCGGTTATGCGCGTGATGAACTGCTGAACAAAAACCACAATATTGTCCGTCATCCCGACATGCCGTCTGTAGCTTTTAAAGATTTGTGGACCAACCTCAAACAGGGCAAGCCCTGGCGTGGGGTGGTTAAAAATCGCTGCAAAGATGGCCGTTATTATTGGGTCGACGCCTTTGTCACGCCAGTGTATCGGCAGGGCAGTATAGTTGGATATCAGTCAGTGCGGACCAAACTGAGTAGTCAACTCAAAGAGCGGGCTATCGATATTTACAAAAATTTGCACAAACAAAAATCATCCGGGTTGAAAGACTTTTCAATGGGCCACAAAGGCTTGCTTGCCTGTTTGTTGATGGCTGTGGTCTGTGTCGCATCAGTCATCAGTATTGGCTGGTCAAGCTTGCTTCCGGTTATATTAACCGGGGTGATTCTAGCAACGATATTCAGTGCCGAACTCATCAATCTGGCTACTAATACACAACAATTGCAATCTCGCTATGACAGTATCAGTCGCTATATTTATTCCGGTAAAGGGTCAGTTTCTGTGCTGGATTTTGCTGTCAAGATTGCGCTGGCCAAAATCAGGACCATTCTGGGCATGACGCATGCCCAGGGACAGACGTTGCAGAAACTGGCAGCTTCAATGCGCGATTCTTCCCATTCTGCTAAAGCCAGTATCGAGCAACAATCTTTTGAAGTGCAGCAAATCACTGCGGCGATTAACCAGATGACTACCACATCACAGGATATCGCCAAAAATACCGCAAATACTTCGGATAAGGTCAACCAGACGCGAGATAAATGTTCGGATACCAAGGGATTGATTACCAGTAGTACCAGTAAAATACAGGTGTTGGCTGATACCGTCGAACATGCCGCAGATTCGGCCAACAAGCTGGTTGTGGAGGCCGAAAAGGTAGGTGACACCATGAGCGAGATAGAGGCAATAGCAGAACAAACCAATTTATTGGCGCTAAATGCTGCTATTGAGGCGGCCAGAGCCGGAGAGCAGGGGCGCGGATTTGCGGTAGTAGCCGATGAAGTTCGGGCACTATCTTCGCGTACCCAACAATCTACGACTAATATTCATAAGAATCTTGAAGGCATGCAAAAAACCATTCAGGAATGGGTCAATGTAATGCAGGAAAGTAAAAGCCAGGCTGAAGGCTGTGTGGTGAATGCGCAAGAATCTGCGGTTGCGATTAACGATATTCTGGAGTTGATGAACGAAGTCACTGAAAACACCCTGCAGATTGCCACGGCAACCGAACAACAGGAAAATGTCTGTGACGAGATTGGTCGCAATATTGAACGGATCTCCGAAGTGTCAGAAAGTACCTTTTCTAGTGCCGAGAAGGTCGACCATATTGCCTCTGAACTCAGTAAAGAAGTCGATCAACTGGCTTCCTTATCCAGAACTTTTGAGGAATAAATCCAACTTGCTATAAGGCTATCGACTTGAATACATGGATTGTATTTTTTGTATTAGGCTGTTTTAGTGCGTTAACCTGGTCGGAGCTTCCTTCTGCCGCCATCGTCATGATGGCGGCAATATCTTCACTGTTTTGTTTGAAATTCAAACGTTTAACTGCCATGTCAGGGTTGTTGGCCGGGATCCTGTGGTTGTCGTTGGTTGGCTACTGGAAACTTAGCTGGCAGATACCGGATGATTTGGTCAAGCAACCGGTTTGGGTGGAAGGGCAGGTAACCAGTATCGTGCTGCCTGCTGATTCGATTCGTTTCAATCTGCAGCTCAGCCGTTTTAACCAAAAGGCCGTTGCGTTTAATGCCCCGGTTATACGTTTAAGCTGGAGCCACAATTCGCTTATGTTGCAACAGGGCCAGGTGGTCAAATTACGGGTCAGTTTAAAACCGGCACACGGTCTGGCCAACGATGGTTATTTTAATTATCAGCAATGGCTGTTCGCTAATGATATCAGGGCAACAGGTTATGTTATTGGTAAGGCTGATAATCAAATTATTGAGTCACAGAGTAGCATCAGACAGCGATGGATTAATCGCTTTATCCAGTTACCGTTGCAAAATAGCCGCTGGTTGTCGGCGTTAACACTAGGTTACCGGGGGCTACTCGAACAGGACGACTGGCAACTGGCACAACGTACCGGCATTTCCCACCTTATTGCCATATCCGGTTTGCATTTGGGCATTATCACCACGCTAGCCTATTTTCTGTTTACTCAATTAGTGGTGCGATGCTGTCCGCAACAAATCAACGTGCATAGACTAGGCATGATTGCAGCGATGATTTGTGCGTTAGGCTATTCAGCATTAGCAGGGTTTAGCTTACCCACGATGCGAGCCTGGTTGATGGTATTGATCGTTAGTTTAGTATTAATCAAATACCGGCATTGGCGTCCTTTTTCAATCGTATTGCATTGCCTGCTGATTTTTATGCTACTGATGCCACTGAGCATTCTGTCTGTCAGCTTCTGGCTCAGCTTTAGTGCTGTGCTGATTATTGGCTTGATATTTTGGTGTTGGCCGATTCGGCAACGCGCTTTCTCGTTAGGCCAGTCGCTGGCCGTGATGTGTCGTTTACAAATTGGGTTAAGTATCTTGATGCTACCCGTGGTGGCCTGGCAGTTCGGGTTAGTTTCTTTAGCAGCCCCACTGGTCAATTTGGTTGCGGTACCCGTTGTCACCTTGGTATTGGTGCCATTATGTATCCTGGCACTACTGATATTGTGTATTAGTCACAGTGCAGGATTAGCACTTTTTGCTATTGCGGATCAGATAACGACATGGTGCTTGAGCGGACTAACCTTAGCGGGTGACTTGCAATTGGCCGCCTTTCAAGTTGCTGATGTGGGTGTTATGGCCTGGTTGTTTGTTGCTGTGTATATTCTGCTAGTCTGTATACCGCCACTGCCGTTGCCGCCCGGATTAAGGTGGCTATTATTGCTTCCTGTACTGGTGAGCGTTATTCCGGTTAATCACAACCTATGGCGTGTGGATGTGCTGGATGTCGGACAAGGGCTGGCGGTATTAATTCAAAAAAATCATCACACGCTGGTTTACGATGTTGGTCCGGCTTACCCCAGCGGTTTTAATATGGCTGATGCGGCACTATTACCGGTGCTGCAGAAAAGAGGCATTGACCAACTGGACTGGGTATTTATCTCACACCAGGATATGGATCATGCCGGCAGTCTTGAACAATTGACGTCACAACTACCGGTTGATGCTGTGTTATCCAGTCATGATCAGTGTCAGGCTGGCTGGCAGCAACATTGGCAAGGGCTAACGTTAACAGCACTATGGCCAGAAGCGGATTATGCTGGTAACGAAAATAATCGCTCCTGTGTTTTGCACATTACCGACGGGCATCACACAGTCTTATTGCCTGGCGATATTGAACAGCATGCTGAACAACTTATAGTGGAAAATGATCATAGCCGTCAGTATCTAAGTGCCGATATCATGGTTGTACCTCATCACGGCAGCAAAACATCCTCCTCGCCGATGTTTATCAATGCAGTGAACCCCAAATACGTGGTGTTTAGTCAGGGTTACCTGAACCGTTGGCATTTTCCCGCCAAGGAGGTTCTTGAACGTTATCGGGATAGCGGAGCAGCAATTTATTCCACTTCGCAAGACGGACAAGTAAGCTTTATTATTGCCGCTGATAATATTACTGCGCTTACCTATCGAGAAGATGTTTATCCCTACTGGTATGCGAATAATTAACCTGAATACGGGTCAAGTCGTAACAAGAAAAAACCAAAATGACTGATTTCTTCTTCAGCGACAGCAACGCCTTTGTGTGATTGAAAATTAGTCACTATCTTGGCTGGAAAATTAAAATATCTTATTGATAGTTGGGTAATTTTGCTGGCGACGTTACAATAGGCGAATAGAAACCTGATAATGCATTTATGACTGAAACTTTTACCACCCCTCATACCTTTCGGCGTTTTCGTCGCTATCTCGGTGATTTTAAACTCGCTTTTCTGGTGTCGGGCATTGGCATGGTCGGTTATGCCCTGCTAGATGCGCTGGTGATTGCCCAGCTCAAACCTTTAATTGATGACAGCCTGGGGGGCGGGGACTATGAGTTTTTAAGACTGGCCGCCTGGTTTATTGTGCCGATCTTTATTTTGCGTGGCCTATTTAATTTTATGGGCACTTATACTTTGGGCTGGATTGGTAATAAAGTGGTGATGAATCTTCGCCAGCAACTGTTTCGCCACTATTTATATTTACCGGTTTCCTTTCATGATAAAAATGCGCCAGGTAATTTGATTTCCAAAGTAATATTCGATACCGAACAGGTAGCCAATGCGGCCGGAAAAGCGATGGCTACCATGGTCAGGGAAGGGGCTTTTGTTGTCGGGCTGCTGGCCGCGATGTTTTATTATTCGTGGCAATTATCGCTGGTATTTTTGTTGATTGGGCCAGTCGTCGCTTTAATAGTATCGGTAGTCAGCAAGCGTTTTCGCAGTGTCAGCCGCAGTATCCAGCAAGCCATGGGCAATTTGACCAGTAACGTGGAACAGGTGATTAAAGGGCATAAAGTGGTATTAATGTTCGGGGGGCAAGATAAGGAAATCAATAAGTTTACCCGGCGGAATAATTATAATCGCCAGCAAATTATGAAATTGCTGGTGGCGCAAATACTCAGTGTCAGCTCGATCCAGATTATTGCTTCCGTTGCGTTGGCGGCGGTGTTGTATATCGCCAGTGTGCCACAAATGGTGGAACATCTGACTCCCGGCATATTCACCCAGGTGGTAGTTAATATGATTATGTTGCTTAAGCCGCTTAAGCAGCTAACCACCATCAATAGTGATTTTCAGCGCGGTATGGCGGCTTGCAGTAGCGTGTTTGAGGTTATCGATCAAAATGTCGAACAGGATAATGGCCAGCATGCGTTGGTCAGGGCTAAAGGCAATATTGAATTTAATCATGTTACCTTTTGTTATCCTGGCAAAGAGCATGATGCGCTTAAGGATATATCGTTTTCGGTCAAACAGGGACAGTCACTGGCGTTGGTGGGGCGTTCCGGTAGTGGTAAATCAACCATTTCCAGTTTACTGACCCGTTTCTATCAGCCACAAAAAGGCGAAGTACTGCTCGACGGTATCAATATTGAAGATTTGAAACTGAAGGATTTACGTAAACAGTTTGCCCTGGTATCCCAGCAAGTGACCCTGTTCAGCGACAGCATTGCCAACAATATTGCCTATGGAGCAGATAATGTGAGTCCCGAGCAAATTCAGGCGGCTGCCAAGACTGCGCATGTGATGGAATTTGTCGACAATATGCCCGAGGGACTGGATACCCAGGTAGGCGAAAACGGCCTGATGCTCTCCGGAGGCCAACGCCAGCGTATTGCCATTGCGCGCGCTATTTTAACCGATGCGCCAATCCTGATCCTTGATGAAGCGACGTCGGCACTGGATACTGAGTCCGAACGACTGATCCAGGATGCGCTGGAAAAACTGCAACTTAATCGCACCAGCATTGTGATTGCGCATCGATTGTCAACCATCGAAAAAGCCGACCAGATACTGGTTATAGAGCAAGGGGAAATAATTGAGGAAGGCAATCATCAGCAGTTAATTGATAATGACGGACCATACGCTTCGTTGCATAAAATGCAATTTGTCGAAGGGCACCAAATATGAACTGGCTGGAAAAAGCCTGGTACAGCAATAATCCGCTGGTTTGGTTGTTATGGCCATTGACAGCGTTATTCTGGTGCGTATCCAGTCTACGCCAAAAAGCTTACCAAAAGGGTTGGTTTGGTTCCGAAAAACTGCCGGTTCCGGTTATTGTGGTAGGCAATATTAGCGTGGGGGGAACAGGTAAAACGCCACTGGTTATACGTTTGGTAGAGATTTTACGTCAGGAAGGTTACCACCCCGGTGTGCTGAGTCGTGGTTATGGTGGCAAGAGTCGCGCTTATCCGCAATTGGTTGCCGAAGATAGTGATCCAGGACAAGTCGGCGATGAGCCGGTTTTGATGCGCCAGCATATCAATTGTCCGCTTGTGGTGGATCCGGATAGAGTGCGGGGCGGCAAGTATTTGTTGCAACAACATAAGTGTGATGTGCTGATTTGTGATGACGGTCTGCAACATTACGCGCTGGAGCGGGATATCGAAATTGTGGTAATGGATGGCCAGCGCCGGTTGGGTAATCGTTATCTGTTACCGATGGGGCCGTTGCGGGAAGGAGCCGAAAGGATGAATTCGGTCGATTTTGTAGTAATAAATGGTGGTATGGTCAGAAAAGGCGATTTTTTGATGTCGCTTGAATCCGGTCGTTTAATTAACCTCAAACAACGCAACAAAAGTTTGTCAGTGACTGAATTAAAAGAACCGGCCACGGCGGTGGCGGCAATAGGTAATCCACAGCGTTTCTTTGATTTGCTTAAATCCAAACAGGTGAATGTGAGGCAGCATCTGGTATTTGCCGATCATCATCGCTTTAGGGCAAAAGATATACCTGCAGGCACGGTACTGATGACCGAAAAAGATGCAGTCAAATGCCGCGCATTTGCCGCAGATGATTGGTGGTACTTGCCTGTCAGTGCTAAATTAACCGAAGAATTTCGGCAACTATTTTTGAAAAAAGTAAAGGCGATAAAAAATGGCATTCGATAAAGCATTGTTGACGATTTTGGCCTGTCCGGTTTGCAAAGGTAAACTGATATTAGATAAGGACAAACAGGAGCTGGTTTGCCGTTTTGATAAGCTGGCGTACCCGGTCAGGGAAAATATTCCGGTTCTGCTGGAAAACGAGGCACGCCAGTTAAGCGCTGACGAACTGGAACTGATTAAGGGTTAGATGATGCAATTTACTGTCGTTATTCCGGCCCGTTATGCTTCCAGTCGCTTCCCGGGTAAACCGCTGGCAGATATTCATGGCAAACCTATGATTCAGCACGTTTATCAGCGTGCAACAGAAGCCGGTGCCAGTCAGGTGATAGTCGCCACCGACGATCGACGCATTGCCGATGTGGTCGAAGGGTTTGGCGGGCAACTTTGCATGACCAGTGACCAACATGAGTCCGGTACAGAGCGGTTAGCCGAAGTAGTGGATATCCTCGGTCTGGACAACGACGAAATTGTGGTCAATGTGCAGGGTGATGAACCTTTTATTCCTGCCGTCAATATCCAGCAAGTGGCAGAGAACCTGCATGCGTTTAACCAGGCTGAAATGGCGACGCTGGCGGTGCGTATTAGCGATGTTGAAGAGGCTTTTAATCCTAATGTGGTAAAAGTCGTTACCGATAAAATGGGCTATGCGCTGTATTTTAGCCGGGCGACTATCCCCTATGACCGCAGCCGCTTTATGGACGAAGATATTATCGACGATATAGGTGATTACTATCTGCGTCATATTGGTATTTATGCCTATAAGGCCGGTTTCATCAAGCAATATGTCAATATGCAGCCTTCCGGACTGGAACAGATTGAGTCGCTGGAACAACTCAGAGTGCTGTGGCATGGCGAAAAAATTCATGTGGATATTGCTCGCGAAGTACCACCAACGGGAGTGGATACACCTGCGGACCTGCAACGATTGATAAGGGAATAAAGCATGGCAAATGTATTAATTACCGGCGCAAACCGGGGGATCGGGTTGGCACTGACCCAACAGCTTATTCAACGTGGTGATAAAGTTTGGGCAGCATGCCGTCATTCATCACCCGAGCTGGACAAGTCCGGTGCCACGGTTATCGAAGGTGTCAATATGGCCGATCCATTGACTTACGATAAAATTAAGACATTGTTTTCAAAACATAAAATTGATGTATTGATCAATAATGCTGGCGTGCTGGGAGCCGAAACTCTGGATGATATGGATGCCAACCGCATTATGTACCAATTTCAGGTGAACTCATTGGCACCCGTGTTACTCACCCAATATTTGTTACCTGTGCTGGCAGCACAGGCCAAGGTGGCGATGATCACCAGCCGGATGGGTTCGATGAGTGACAATGCGTCCGGCGGCTATTATGGCTATAGAATGTCAAAGGCGGCTTTAAATGCCGGTTCTGTCTCATTGGCCAAAGATCTAAAACAGCAGGGCATTGCGGTAGCCATTCTGCATCCAGGCTTTGTGCAAACCGATATGGTGGGTGGAGCTGGCGATATTTCAGCCGAAGTGGCCGCGACGCAACTGATTGGACGGATTGACGAGTTAAATCTTGATAACTCCGGCCAGTTCCTGCATGCCAACGGTGAATCGCTTCCGTGGTAATGGAGTAATCAACAAGTGATGCTAACTCAATTTCAGTCCAACTTCGGTAATTTGTCCTTGTTGGACTCCTCTGACAACAAAACACACCCAGCCCAGTTTAATACGATCTCCTATGACAGGCTTGCCGTGGAATTTCACGTTAAGTAATTCAGCTATGGTCATGTTTTTCTGTTGCTCGGAAAGATCAAAATCGTAAAGCGCCGCGAGATCGGTTAATTTGGTGTTGGTACGGATGATAAATTCTCCGAAAAAGGCAGAAGATTCGTTGAGGAAGTGCGGTTTGGAAGGTGCAAATAACCGTCCCAAATTAGATTGTTGGCCGTAAGAGACGATGATTAGCACTCGGTCTTGCGCTTTCAGAAGTTGTGGCTTATGTCGTTCCAGTAACACACCGTTACGCAACACACCAACAAACTGCGCACCTTCTTCTAAGGGTAAATCATCGGTACTTGTACCAATAGCAGAAACATTGTCAATGACATGATAAATCAACAGCTCTTTTTTCTGATCATCAGGAATGAACAGGGACAAATGTTTCGCTTCTCTGGCAGGAGGAGGTAACTCTACATCTAACCAACGCGCCATGGGGGCAATACTCCATCCTTGCAGCACCAGAGAAACGAGCACAATAAAAAATACCAGCTCGAAATAAGTTTCGGTATGTTCCAGTCCTGCTAACGAAGGATACAGCGCCAAAATAATAGGAACCGCGCCGCGAAGGCCACACCAACTCATAAAGAGCTGCTCTCGCCAGGGAAAGCGAAATGGTAGTAGTGATAATAATATGGCGATAGGACGAGCTATAAAGATTAATATAAAACTGATGGCCAAAGCCGGCAAGATGATGGGAGTCAAATGGCTTGGCGTAATTAATAGCCCTAACATTAAAAACATTCCGATCTGGCTTAACCAGGCAATTCCATCATGAAATCGATGGATGTCATTGCTATAGGGTAAAGCTGTGTTGCCAATAATTGCCCCTACTATATAAATCGCCAGAAAGCCGCTACCGCCTAGCATATTGGTCACACCAAATATACTCAGCGCGCCAGCCAAAGCCATCAATGAGTATAAAGAACTGGGGAGACTTAAGTGTTTAAGTAACAGGGTGAGAATATGCCCACATGCGAAGCCCAATATTACCCCGAACCCTATTTGTTGAACAAATTCGACGGTAATTAACCAACCAGAAAGTGTTTCACTGTTAACCAGTAATTCGACCATAGTCACAGTCAGCAGAATCGCCATTGGATCATTGGTGCCGGATTCTATTTCCAATGCGGCTCCGGCACGTTCCTTGAGTTCGACACCTGCACCTTTGAGTAGACCGAATACCGCAGCGGCATCAGTTGAGCCAACAATTGCACCAATCAATAAACCTTCTTGCCAAGTAAAATCCAGTAACCAATGTGCGGCAAAACCGGTAATACCTGCGGTTATCAATACCCCCAGTGTTGCTAACGATAAAGCCGGTTTTAAACTGACTCTAAACGTACTGCGTCTGGCGCCAAGCCCGCCATCAAAAATAATAATGGCTAATGCGAGGCTACCAAACAAGAATGCCAGAGAGAAATCATTAAACTTGATCCCGCCTGGGCCATCTTCGCCGGCCAGCATGCCCATAACGAGAAAAACCAGTAATAGTGGGGCTCCTAATCGACGAGAGACAACACTGGCAAACACGCATAGTAACGCCAATATCGCCCCCACAAAGATTAACTGATTGGTAAACTCAATCCCCATGGACACCTTCTAACAACGGTTTAATTAACGTATGATAATCTCATATAGACAAGATTATGCCCATCGTTTGTCTATTTTTGATATTGCTTCTATAGATATTTCAATACTGATTTACCACCAATACGTTGTAGTGGAGAGATAAAAGAACATGCAGCAATTAGAACAACAATTGGCTTTTATTCGCGAACTCGATGAGCTGAAAGCGGTTCATCGTAAAGCACTGGTTAAATGCGATAACAACCGATTTGAAAACAGTGCCGAACATAGCTGGCATATTGCTTTGATGGCGCAAGTATTAGCTGGCTATGCAGAAGAGCCAATCGATATCAGCCGGGTTGTCAGCATGTTATTGATCCATGATATTGTTGAAATCGATGCGGGAGACACTTTTGCTTTTGCTCCCCAGCAAGATCTTGATGCCCAGAGTGATAAAGAGCTTGTTGCCGCTAAACGGATCTTTGGCTTATTACCCGAAGAGCAATATCAACAGATGTTGAATTTATGGCTGGAGTTTGAGCAGGCCGATAGCGCTGATGCCCGTTTTGCCAAGGCGATGGATAGAGTGTTGCCGTTATTGCAGAATATCGTCAATCAGGGTGGCAGCTGGGCACAGCATTCAGTGAGAAAATCCCAGGTACTGAAGCGCAATCAATATTTGCGCAATCTGGCGCCCAAACTTTGGGACTATATTGTTGAACAGATTGATATGGCAGTGGCGAAAGGTTGGTTAATAGACGATTGACGTACGCTTTTGTGAAACCCTGCACATAGGTATATTTGCTTGGCTTCAATTCATTCAGCTAACAGGATAACGTTTTTGTATGTCAGTAGAAAAAGCCCGAATAGAAATTTGTAACCTGTCCAAAGTGCAATATCCGCAAATCAAATCCCTGATGGATGACACCTATACTGAATTAGGTGGCGCCTGGCCGGTGCACACTATTTCGCATTTAATCGATGAGTTTCCGGAAGGCCAGATTGGTATTCTGGATGGCGGTGAACTGGTAGGTATTGCGCTTAGTGTACAGATTGATTACGCCCGTTTTTCCAATCCACATACATACGATGACATTGTTGACAGCAATAATAATGTTAACAGCGATGCGGAAGGAGATGCGTTATACGGGCT
Source organism: Neptunicella plasticusilytica (assembly GCF_047922965.1). Classification (GTDB taxonomy): domain Bacteria; phylum Pseudomonadota; class Gammaproteobacteria; order Enterobacterales; family Alteromonadaceae; genus Neptunicella; species Neptunicella plasticusilytica. The sequence goes on along the minus strand of NZ_CP150481.1, from coordinate 2,194,907 downwards.
GGATGTGGTGATCAAGAGCAGCCATCGAGGCTTGCGCTTGGGCAGACGTTTATATGATGCCCGTAAGGAGCTTTGTCGCCAATATAACTTACGCGCTATTTTGGCTGGTGGGCGCATTCCCAAATACCATAATTACAAGTCTGAAATGACGCCGATGGAATACATTGCCCAGGTCGATCAAAAAGCCATTTACGATCCTATCCTGAGTTTTCAGTTGGCCAATGATTTTCAGGTAAAACGGTTGCTGAAAAAGTATTTGCCGGAAGATCAGGAGTCGGTCGGATATGCCACCCTGCTGGAATGGAATAATATTTTATATGAGCCGACCGGTAAGGTATTAACCTCACCTAAAAGTGTGGTCAGGGTAGGGGCGGTGCAATGGCTGATGCGGGAAGTTGAATCGGTTGAAGAACTACTGGATCAAATCGAATTCTTTGTCGATACGGTTTCTGATTACCAGAGTGATTTTATTGTTTTCCCCGAGTTTTTTAATGCCCCGTTGATGGGCTTGACCAATCAGTCCTCCCAGACCGAGGCGATCCGTTATCTGGCGGAATATACCGATCTGTTTCGCGAAAAAATGTCGCAAATGGCAATCGAGTACAATGCCAATATTATTACTGGCTCCATGCCATTGAGCGAAGATGACAAAGTCTACAATGTGTCCTATTTATGTCATCGTAGCGGTAAAATTGATGAGCAGCGTAAAATTCATATCACTCCCCATGAACAGAATGACTGGGTCATTGAAGGTGGGGATAAACTGTCGGTGTTTGAAACGGATGCCGGTAAAGTCGGTATACTGATTTGCTATGACGTAGAATTTCCCGAGTTATCGCGTATCTTGGCTGAAAAAGGCGTTGAGATACTGTTTGTGCCATTCTGGACGGATACCAAAAACAGTTATTTACGCGTCAGACTCTGTGCCCAAGCACGTGCTATTGAAAACGAATGCTATGTGGTGATTGCTGGCAGCGTGGGTAACTTGCCTAAAGTTGAAAGTCTGGATGTGCAATACAGCCAGTCGGCGGTGTTAACTCCCTCGGATTTCCCTTTTCCCCATGATGCCATTCTATCTGAAGCAACACCCAATACTGAGATGTTACTGTTTTCAGATCTGGATATGGCCAAACTGAAAATATTACATAGTGAAGGCACGGTGCGGAACCTTAAAGATCGCCGGACTGATCTGTATTCAATCAAACTGAAAAAATAGTAATCACAGACATCAACTGCAAGTTGATGTCTGTATCTAGGACCATTACGCGGCAGTATTGATATCCAGTTTAAACTGGCTAACGATGGTTTGCAGTTCTGTCGCCAGTTTGGCTAGCGACTCACTGGTTTCCAGCGTTTGAGAAGCGGCGACAGTGGATTCCTGGGCAATGTCATTAATATTAACCACATTGCGATTGATCTCTTCTGCTACCGAATTTTGTTCCTCTGCTGCACTGGCAATCTGGAAATTACGCTCGCTGATGGCCGAGACTGCCTGGGTAATCTGTTCCAATGCCTGTCCGGCAATGTCCGCTTGTTCAACACAACTTTGTGCCTGATCCTTGCCACTTTTCATCACATTCACTGCAGACTGGGTTTTGGCCTGCAGCCGTTCAATAATCTCGCGAATTTCCTGAGTTGACGCCTGACTGCGTGAGGCCAGGGTTCTGACTTCATCGGCAACTACCGCAAAACCGCGTCCTTGTTCGCCAGCACGGGCGGCCTCGATCGCTGCATTGAGTGCCAGTAAATTGGTTTGTTCGGCAATACTGCCAATAACCTGTAATACCGTATTAATATTTTCGGTTTCTTTTTGCAGCAAATCCATTTCGACGGCGGTGTTCACTACCTGTTCGGCCAACACTCGGATCAGGCCCACTGTATCACTTACCAGTTGGCGACCTTTAACTGACTCTTGATCGGCTATTCTGGAGGATGCCGCCGCATCACTGGCTGACCGGGCAACTTCCTGAACGGTCGAGGTCATCTGGTTCATCGCAGTGGCAACCGACTCGGTTTCAACCTGCTGGCGATGCACGCCGTCACTGGTGCTTTGCGTAATCGCGTTTAATTCTTCTGACGAGGCACTGAGCATCAAGGTGGACTGGAATACTTCGCGCATCGAATTCTCGAAACTGGTTAACATTTCGTTGAGTGAATCACCGACATTGTTGATTTCTTCCGCACCGTTGTAGCGATATCGCATGGTCAGATCTTTGCTATCACTAATTTCTGACATTAAATCTGCCAGATATTTAACCGGTCTGGAGATACTGATCGACAGCAATACCACAATTATGACAATAACAATGGTAATTAAAGCTGCGGTAATACTGGATATCAGATCCGCTGTTTGGCGGTTGTCGGCAATGGCCTGTTCCACTTCGTTAGACAGAATCTCCAGTAGTTCTTCTGTTTGGTGAACTGTAGCTCTAAGTTGGCCCAAAGAACCTTCGGTGCTGCTCAATCCTAATGCCTTTTTGCCGCTGACAAAGCGATTAAAACTGGTTTGATAATGTTGCATCAATGACTGGATTGAACTCTTAACACCCGGGGCAATAGCACCACTATTTAAATGGCTGATAAATAGGTTAAAGTCAGTGGCAAAGCGTTCAACATATTTAACATCCTGTCTAAGCATAAAATCTTTCTCATGGCGCCTGAGCATCAGCATATCTGCCAGCAGACGCACTTCATTCAGTTCGTTCACCTTTGATTCAACCTGATGCACCGCATTACGCAACTCACCATATAAGCCACTTTCTGGGGTCAAACCGATAACTTGCTGTTCCTGGGCCATGGCATCAAACTGCTGGCGATAATTGGCCAGGATTTGACTCAAATCCATCGCATGTCGCGATTCGATACCCAGGTCATCAAGATCTACTTTAAGCCGGGTTACATCAGTATTCAGTTTTTGATAGTCGTCATCAAAAGCTGTTAGATATTTCAAATCCAGACGCATCAAAAAATCCTTTTCGTTACGCCTGAGTAACAGCACGCCGGTTTTAACCTTATTGATACGTAAGTCGGTTTGATTGAGATCGCTCATGGTCGAGTTGATGCTTTTTTGCAAAATTATCATCGCACACATGCCTGTCACGACCAGCGAAGCAATCAGGATCAGTTTATTCTTAATCGTATTCAGATTTACCACGATATTGTCTCCCCAACATAACAAACCACTCCGATCCCGGGGTTGATTGAAATATCTTTAATGTATGGGCACAAGTAAGGGCTTGTCATCATGACAAGATTTATTATGCCCTTGTTATAAAAGTGTTTTTACTGCAATTAAAGCGTAGTTCAATCCAGTTTTAACTGCTAGATCTGATATCGGCCAAGCACTTTCAAGTTAAAGTGATTTTTGCAACAAGCGTTATTTGTTGATGTGGAGTTGTCCTACTTCGAGTAATGGAGCGGCATCCAAATCAGATGCATCCATCATTTTGGCTATTCGCTGCATGGTGGCGACCAGCTGATTTTGCTCCCATTCTTCCAGCGCTTCAAAACGATCAATAAAATGGGCCTGCAGGGGTTTTGGAGCGTTTTCCAAAGCAGTGTGGCCCTGTTCAGTAAGATAGATACTGACCTTACGTTTATCTTCGGTTGAACGCTTTCTGACCAGATAATTCCTGGCTTCCAGTCGATCCAGTATAGTAGTGACCGTTGCCGAGCTAAGATTGATATTATCGGCTATCTGCTTAACCATAATACCTTTGGCCAAGGCGATTTCCTGCATGACGATCAGTTGGGGGGTGGTCAAACCGGACTCTTTACTGAGTTTTTTTGAATATAGGTCGATAGCGCGGATTATGCGGCGTAACGACACCAGCAATTCATCATATTTTTGCATGTCATATTACTCTGGATAAAATATATCCATACTACCTCGAAATAATGGATTCAGAGTATTTCAAGGTGGCATGGGTATAAAGTCGCACTCTATCAAAATATTCTGGCCAAGCCGAACAGATTTTGTCACCAAGCAGGGCTATTGCTCCAGTTACGCCTATATTCCCACAAACGTTACAACGCTTTTTGTGGCTAAATCTACTTAAATATTAAGTAATTATGACAAGGTTAAAATATCAACAATCGCTATTGCCACTTGATATAAATTGGTAAATCCGGATAATAGTTAGAGTACTAATTAATTGTGTGCAAATAAAATTCGCTTCAAACAGGAGGATACCTATATGAAAAAGACAACTGGGAAGAAGCCAACAATAAATATGAAAAATATCCCACACACTTACGCATTTAATCCCGAATCTGAACTGAACGGGGGCTATTTTACTCATTCTCAATCTTCGCTGTGTAACCAACACAAATCTTTTAGCCAACCTGGCAACCAATAATTATGCATTACAGTACTTATATTTCTTTGGCGATTTATTTTATCGCAATGTTGTTGATCGGTCTTTTCGCTTATCGCAATTCGACCAGTGACATATCCGGCTATATTTTAGGCGGACGTAAGGTCAGCCCGCAGGTAACAGCGTTATCTGCGGGCGCATCCGACATGAGTGGCTGGATGTTAATGGGCTTACCTGGCGCCATGTTCGTAATGGGCTTTGAAACCTTGTGGATTGCCGCTGGGTTATTGCTAGGCGCACTGGCTAATTATTTATTAGTTGCGCCTCGTTTGCGGGTTTATACCGAAGTCGCTAATGATGCACTGACATTGCCGGATTATTTTGATAAACGATTCGGCCTAAGTAACGGCGCGATACGAGTTATTTCTGCTGCCGTTATCGTGGTGTTTTTTACCTTGTATACTTCGGCCGGTATCGCGTCCGGTGGCAAGTTATTTGAATCCGCATTTGGTTTGAGTTATCACCTGGGGCTGTTTATTACGGTCTCTGTCGTTGTGGCCTATACCTTGTTGGGCGGATTCTTGGCGGTCAGCATGACGGACTTTGTGCAAGGCTGTATTATGTTTGTGGCGCTGGTCTTAGTGCCCATTGTGGCTTATATGCAATTTGATAATGCGGCGGATTTGATGGCCAATGCTACCCAAACCATCAAGCCTTTTTCATCCCTGTTTAGCGATTTCAGCTTGCTGGCGGTAATTTCCAGTCTGGCCTGGGGATTAGGTTATTTTGGTCAACCGCACATTATCGTGCGTTTTATGGCAATCCGTTCGGTACCTGATATCAAAGTGGCACGAAACATCGGTATGAGCTGGATGACGGTGACGCTGATTGGTGCCGTTATGACAGGTTTGGTCGGGGTTGCCTATATCAACAAGTTTCCACAGCAACTGGATGATCCGGAAACCATCTTTATCCTGTTTTCGGAAATTCTGTTTCATCCCATCATTAGCGGCTTTTTGTTAGCAGCGATCCTGGCAGCCATTATGAGTACCATTTCTTCGCAATTGTTGGTGTCGTCGAGTTCACTGACTGAAGATGTCTATCGTGCCTTCTTTAACAAGGAGGTAGGAGAAAAGGAGCTGGTAAAAGTAGGCAGGATAGGGGTGTTTGTGGTGGCCCTGGTGGCATGTTTGCTGGCGTTTGATCGCTCAAGCAGCATCCTGTCACTGGTCAGTAATGCCTGGGCCGGTTTTGGTGCTGCATTCGGTCCGCTGGTTCTGTTCAGCCTGTTTTGGTCTAAAATGACTCATAAAGGCGCAGTTACCGGAGTGGTTGTCGGGGCGGTGACGGTGTTGTTCTGGATTTACGCCCCCGTATTGGCAGAGGGCAAAACGCTCAGTTCGGTGATATACGAAATTGTACCGGGATTTATTATGAGTTCCGCATCAATTGTGCTGGTTAGTCTATGTAGTCGAAATCCCGATGAGCAGGTGCAGCAACAATTTAGAGCCGCTCAAAATCAACTTGAACAATACAGTTAACAAAGGATTCAGATGAATAAGTTTCAATGGCGTCGCGTGGTTATCAAAGTCGGTAGTGCACTGATCGCGCCGGATAAAAAAGGCTGTAGCTCCCGATATTTGCTCAGCATTGCGCAATTTATCCTACGTTGCCGAATGCATGGCATTGAAGTGGTTCTGGTGTCCTCCGGCTCGGTTGCGGCGGGTGCCCACTTTTTCGCTGAGAGCGACAGAAAAGACATCGCAATCAAAAAAGCCATGGCCGCCGCTGGCCAAACCAGCATGATGGCTACCTGGGATCGTTTTTTTGATTTCCCTTGTGCGCAAATACTGCTAACTCACGCCGATTTAACCGACAGAGAACGTTACGAAAGTATCAGGGAAACTATGTTTTCCCTCTTAAACGGCGGTTTGCTGCCCATTATCAATGAAAACGATACCGTCACAACCGACGAACTCAAAGTGGGGGATAACGATAATCTGGCCGCTATGGTGGCCGCTGCTGCTGACGCCGACACCTTGATTATCTGTTCGGACGTTAACGGATTGTATGATAAAAATCCAAACCAGCATGATGATGCCAAGCTAATCAACTGGGTAACTGAAATTACCCCGGAAATTTATGCGATGGCAGGTGGTGCTGACAGTTCTGTGGGGACTGGTGGCATGAAAACCAAAATAGAAGCGGCCGAAAAAGCTACGTCTCACGGCATCAGTACGTTTATCGTCAATGGCTTTGAAGAAAGCTCATTCAACGATCTGTTAAATGGGCGTAACCCTGGCACTCTGTTCCAGCCATATAAACGTCCGTTACAAGAAAGATTGCATTGGTTAACCCATACTTCCAAAGAGCAGGGCGAGTTAATCGTTCAGGGAAGTTTCGACGAACCACTGGATAAAAACAGCAGCCAGTTAACCAGCGATGGTATTGTTGAAGTCAGGGGAGAATTTGCTATCGGGGATACCATCCTGGTTCGTAGCGACGATGGCACCAGGTTGGCCAAGGCCACCTCAAATTACAGTAGCTGTATGTTGTCTTATATCTCCGAGCAGGAAAGCGAGGATTTAAATCTGCAACCCGGGCCGATTATTTCCGATGAAGATATCGCGATACTGGAAAAGCAGTAAGTTTATATCATAGCCTGAATTCGGGATACGCCGCGTCTGTCGATAACGTCTTTCAGGTAATAAAAAGCCGCTGTCATGCTGATAGCGGCTTTTTTGATCCTGTTTTTTGCAAAGCACGTCGACGGTACTGGCCCGGAGTGAGTCCGACCACCTGTTTGAATTCATGATTAAAATGCGCCTGATCAAAATACCCGGCCTGATAAGCGGTATCGGTCAATGATAAGTCAAATTGCTTCAGGGACTGGCGAGCATAATCAACCCGTTTAATCCGTGAAAATTGTTTGGGCGTCATGCCCACCCATTGCTTGAACAGCCGTTCAAGTTGACGTGCACTGACATTGAGATGTTCTGCCAGATGAATAATTGACTGTGGCGTACGATGTAAGTTAAGCCAGGTCGTTGCCGGCTGTATGCGTTTATCCAGTTCCGGATTAATGCTTAAACGTTGCATCAACAGTGACTCAATCGCATTTAAGCGCTGTTCAATCGTGGATTCAGCGCTATCGACAATGGGTTGAATGCTCAGGTTAATCGACAGCTCATCCGGATGGACGGGCAGACCGGGAATTTCATTTAGCGGCAAGGTAAAAAAGTGGTAGCTGGTACCGGGATAGAAACGTAGTCCCACCGCATCGATATAACCGCTTAGCGTCAGACTGGTGGTACGGGTATTGGGCCCCATGACGATACAGTCTGTCGTTACTCGCTGCTGATTGTAGATAAAGGGGCTGCCAAAATTAAAAATCAGGCCACTGCCGCCTTCAGGATGCAAATATTCGGTGGTGGACGGGACTTTTCCATAAATATGCCAGTAACTTTGCACATAAGGTTTAAGCATCAAACTGGGTTGATAGCGATGAAAGCCTATATGGGATAACTCGGGTACTTGCATAACCAGTGATAAGTTGTTGGCAACCCTGTCAGTTTAACAAATAAGCCCATAACAACTGAATATAAAATTGTGCTGATGTCGCAAATATACAATTCACACTTAGCTGATTAATTTAAATTACACCTCGTTAGTTAACTTAATGAGGAAATAAATTATGTCTATGAAACTTAATTATCAACAAGCTTCTCCAGGTGCAGTTAATGCTATGTGGGGACTGGAAAAATATATGGCCAGTAAAATAGCCAGCCAAGATATCGAGCATTCGTTACTGGAGCTGATCAAAATGCGGGTATCGCAGCTTAATGGCTGCGCTTTTTGCCTCGATATGCACAGCAAAGATGCTCGCGCAGCAGGTGAAACTGAACAACGTTTGTATACCCTGTCGGCCTGGCGCGAAACGCCGTTTTTTACCGAACAGGAGCGCGTCGTTTTGGCCTGGGCTGAAGCATTAACCACATTGGCGACAGGCCATCCGGATGAAACACTTCTGGATGCATTGCGTGAACATTTTACCGATAGCCAGATTACCGATTTGACCCTGGCGATTTGCGCGATCAATAGCTGGAATCGTTTTGCCATAGGTTTTGGTGCCGAAGTGGGTTCTTACAAAGTGGGTGACTTCGGTTAACAGCTTTATTGATGAGCGGGTTTTTCTTGCCACCAGCTCGTTTCGTTTTCTGCTGACAAGATAGACTCGAGACTGAGTCTATCTGCTTGCTGATCGGTTAATTGATGACTCCAGTTTACTCGTTTGGAGGGGGCAGCACCCAAGCCTGTACTGTTATATTCAGCATAGTAGCTGGTTTTCTCGGCTTCGGGTTTGGACCAGTTATGCCAGCCTTCAGGTACAATGTGCTGACCCATTTGCGTATTAATAAACAGTGTTTTGGCATAGGGGCGCCAGGGGCGTCCCAGATAAACCTTGTCCGTTTCGCTGTCAGCGGTGAGCCGGCTGTTAAAAAAGACCAGACCAAAGGGCTGATTTTTCGGTGTCGAAGCGGCGGTAATGTAGGAATTGGCTTTTGAGTGAATTTCGCAGTCATCAAATACTGCTGTGGCCGCGCCAAAGATAAAATCGGTAGTGCCTTCAATATAGCAATGGCTAAAATATTGACGATAACCTTCACCCGCCACGTACAAGGTATCCTGACTGCCTAGCAAGGCAATATTGTTAAACTGTGCACGATCGGCGTTAACCGCCAGGGCAACGGCCTGACCTACCGGGCCGGCGGTATTTTGGATAGTTAAACCTTCGGCTCTAAAATCATTGGCATCGACCTGCATTGTGGCAGTGTGAAAGGTACTGTTACGGCCCAAATTCACTTTATTGAAATGGTCACCAAAACGGACTAGGGTTTGCTGCACTCCGGCCCCGATTAATGACAGTCGGGTATTCCAGGCGTATACCGTCACTTTCTCGTTATAAATGCCCTTGCCGATATGGATAGTAATGCGTCTATCGGGGAATGCTTTGGTATGATTGATAGCTTGCTGGATACTGGAGTAATCGCCGCTACCGTCTTGTGCGACGCTAATTTGATACTGAATATCGGCGCTGGCCCATTTGCTGGTCAATGCACACAACACTACAAAAATACTTAACTTATAATTTTTCAACCATTCCACCTTTAAGATCCTAACAGGCAAGTTGGCAAACCATAATGTAAAACGGCTACCAAAGGTAGCCGTTGAGAAAGGTATATCTTCTATGTTTCATATTTAAACTGTTCGGGTTGCAAGGGCCGGGGGAATAGATGCCGCACGTTTAGCCGGCCCAAATACCGCGATTTGCCCCACAATCCACAACACCAGCATACCGGCCGGGATCAGATACCAGTCGATTCGATTGAGCGAAAACGCCTGCACCAGCCATATATTTAAGCCAACAGTCAGTGCCGCACCAAGCGCCACACCAACGCTGCTGATTAAAAAGTTCTCCAGCATAAAGTAGCGCAGAATATCGCCCTGACTGGCACCCAATGCGCGCCGGGTGCCGATTTGTTTTTTACGTCGATTGACACTGAAACTGGCCAGACCCACTATTCCCAAAGCCGTCACTATGGTCAGGATCACCATGACGGTAGAGAGGATATCGATCATCGCACTATGTTGGCGATAGCTGCGTTCGCGGGTTTCCTCAACGCTGCGCATGCTGCGGATAATTCGCCCTTTGTTGCTGGTCGCCAGCATATCCTCAATTTTGGGCATCAGTTCGTCACGACGACCCGGCTCGGTACGGATAAAATAACGATAAGAAGGAAAATCCAGCGTTTGCGGAACTAGCATGGCATTTTCGACTTTGTCCCAGCCAATCCAGGGTGCCTGAAGCTTATCGATAATACCTTTAATAATAATGCCTTCATTGCGATTGATGTACACCGTTTTACCCACCGCCGATTGCCAGGGATCGTCCGGAAAAAGACTTTGCGCCATGGCTTTGGTGATCAGAATTTGCGCTGGCCAATGATTTTGCCCACCTTCGCGCCACTCAATATCTGTGGCGGTAAAATCCTGCCCGGCGATGACCTCAACATCAAAGGTACGGGTACCGTGTTCATCTACCATATAGACAGCCACACCAGTGCCGTCGATATCATCACCCGGTTCAGTCTGTAGACCCATTGACCAACCACCACCACTAACAGGAATGGCATTTACCTGAATGGCATCGACTACGCCTGGCAGTTGCCGGATCATGTCCAAGTCTTCTTTTACCGTGACTTTTGTGTTGAATTCAGGTGCAAAACTGTAGCTAGTCAGATAAAAACTGTTGGCTTCATCCACGCCGCTTTCACGCGCCATCAATTCTTTGCGTTCCGAGATGATAAAAATCGAATTAACAATAATGGTCATAGTGACGGCAATTTGTACTGCAATCAGTATGGCGCCAACTTTATTGCGCATCATGGCGCGAAATATCGGTCCTATTTCCCACATAATTTATGTTCCTATTGATCTTTTAATTGGCTGGCAGGCTGAATGCTGCATGCACGCCAGGTCGGATAAAGTCCAGCAGCAATACTGGAAAGTAGCGCCAGGATCATGGCAATCATCACCAGATTGAAATCCAGCGAGGTTACCCGATCAGCAAACTCACCATAAAGGGCTTTGATCCCCTGTAATCCGATTAATGCCAAACCTATACCGGCAATACCGCCGGCCAGGCCAATGCAGGCAGTTTCCACCAGATGCTGTTTAAATAAATCGCTTTTTGATGCGCCAACGGCACGACGTAAACTGATTTCAGCCGCTTTACCGGTAAACTTGGCCAATAGCAATCCAATGGTGTTAAGCAAACATACCAGTAAAAACATAAAGCTTAACCACAGCATAATTTGTGCGTCATCGGCGACAACTTGCTTGATTTCCATCCATTCCATTACATCGGACAAACGGTTATTCAATGGACGAGGGAAGCGACCAAAGGCTTTCTGTTGTTCGACATAGCTGTTGAGATAATCCATATATTGCTGCTTTTCAGCGTCATCTCGCAGCTCAACCCACATCTGGTAGTTGACGCATTCGGAGTTAAGAAAACCTCTAAAACCTTCTTCTGCAGGACTTTTCCAGCAGTTGGTATTGCCTCCTTGCGGCATTTCCAGCTCTTCTTTAAGCAAAAAAGGCATAAAGATTTCTTCAGGCTCATTAAATTGTCCCGTGCTTAAATCATAAAACTTGGGCACCGGGATCCAGCTATCCAGTACACCGACAACGCGGAAATTATTGCCTTTAACCTTAATCGTTCGACCTATGGAATTTTCGCCGCCAAACACCTTGTCATTGGTTTCCCGGCTGATTACTACCACAAATTCCCGGTTCTGATCGGCGCTTTGATCCCATCCTGAGCCGAACAAAAAAGGTGTCTGGAACATGGCAAAGAAGTCCGCACTGGTCAGACGGATCTCCGCCATATAGGGTTTGCTGTCTTGCCCTGGCGGCTCAACAGCGGCTGAGCTGCTGGCCATTACTGCCTGACGATAGGCTTTTTTGGCCTGTAAAAAGTTTTTCGCTTCGGTCCAGGTCAGTTGATCCGGCGGCTCATTAGGTTCATCAAATGGATCATTCGGATCCCAGCTGTCCACCTGGACGTAAAACAACTTATCACTTTTTTGCGGAATAGGGTCCGCCGACATCAGGTAATTAATGGTAATGGTGGTCATACAAGCGCCGATACCCAACGCAATAGCCATGACCATCAAACTGCTGAGGATGGGGTTGCGTTTGATACTCAGCATGGCCAGACGTAAATAATAGTTAAACATCATTTGCTCCTTAGCCGTTAACTGCTTCAGGGATAGCGGAAACATCATGTAATTCGCTGACTCGTCCATCACGCACATATATATTGCGTTTTGCTTGTTGAGCCAAGGTAGCGTCGTGCGTCACCATCACAATAGTAGTGCCTTGTTGGTTAATATCCTGCAACAGCTCCATCACACTTTGCGCCATTTTGGTATCCAGATTGCCGGTAGGCTCATCGGCGAGCAAAAAACGTGGCTCGCCGGCCAGCGCCCGGGCAATGGCGACACGCTGTTGTTGGCCACCGGAAAGCTGCGAGGGCAGGTGCTTCAACCGATTGGCTAATCCGACCCGTTCCAGGCTTTGTTCAATCCGTTGTTTACGTTCCTTGCTGTTAAAGCCGCGATAACGTAATGGTACATCCACATTATCAAACAGGTTCAGATCAGGGATCAGGTTGAAACTCTGGAAAATAAAACCAATTTTTTCATTGCGAATACGACTACGCTGCTTGTCATTAAGTGAACTGACGTCCAGCCCGTCAAGCATATACTTGCCTGATTCAAAGGTTTCCAGTAATCCGGCAATATTCAGAAAAGTCGTTTTCCCTGAGCCGGATGGGCCAGTCACCGCGACAAATTCACCTTCTGACACGCACAAATTGAAATCTTCCAGTGCATGGGTTTCTACCAACTCGGTTCTGAATATTTTTTTTACGTTAGTCATCTCTAGCATGATGTTATTCCTTGAAATAAATATTATTTTTTAATCATTGATTAGAACGGTTTCGGCACCCTGGAACTGATCCGTGCCGGAAATAATAATTTGTTCGCCGCGCTGCAGTCCGTCGAGAATCTCGACACTGGCCAAACTACGGGCACCGGTATGAATACGACGTTTGTGCGCTGCGCCATTGCTAATGACATAAGCGATGCTACCGTTGCCACTTTCCAGAAATTGGCCTCGTTGCACCATTAACACATCGGATTTATGTTCGATTAGAATACGGGTGGTAAGGCGCTGGTTCTGGCGTAAACCGGCTGGGGAATGGTTGGCAAAACGCACCCGGCCGATCACTTGATTGTTCTCAATTTCAGGAGAGATGGTGATCAATTTGGCCAAATGCGTTTCGCCATTAAGAGCTATTTCGGCATCCATACCTATATTCAGGTCGTCGGCGTAACTTTCCGGAATGGCGACTTCTATTTCAAATTCGGACAGGTCCACCACACTTAAGATAGGCTGATTTTTTGCTACCTGATTTTTTTGCTCTACGGCCAGATTACCGACTAAACCGTCCACCGGAGAGCGCAGGGTTAGCTCGCTGACTTTACGGGTGAGTTCGGCAACCAGCAAGGTTTGACGGTCAAGTTGCAACTGCATGGTCTGTATTTCAAAAGACAGACTTTCCTTATTCAGATCCGCATCAGCCACAGCATGCTGGTAAACCAGTTGGGCGTTTTCCAGTTCGTCCTGGGCTTTTTCATAATCAATCTGACTAATGGCGCTGGTTTTGTATGCGGCATCGGCTCTGCGTTTTTCCCGATCTGCAGCCGTTAACGCCACTTTGGCCATATCCACCGACTTCTGATTTTCCAGTGCCTGTTTCTTAGCTTGAATACGCTGTCTGTCCAGGCCCATTTTCAAACTCAGTTCAGAAGATTCTTCCTGCTTTAACTGATTGGTTAATTCCGGACTGTCTATCGTTGCCAGAATCTGTCCTTTGCTTACCTGATCGCCAGCATCGACTTCAAAGGTAATAGTGCCTTGTGCGGTGCTATACAATCTGGGACTGACTGCAGCAACGACCTGGCCTTGTACTGATAAATCACGAACAAAGTCTCCCTGAGTCACGGTTGCGAGGCGTAAACGCTGTGTACTGATGGACGCTTCGGCGTTAGACCAGTTACTCAGCGTAGGCATAAGCCAGATGGTAAAAATTAATACCGACAATGCGGCCAAACTAATCAGGAGATAGGTTTTGTTTTTGCTTTTCGGGGCCAGAACAACATCCTGACCACTAGTATCACTAATTTTCATGGTTAACTCTTGAAGTAAGAACAATCAAAAGTTAAGTCGAGATTAAACTGTAGAAAGTTTAAATCAGAATGATATTGTCTTGATTTTTATAAAATATCGTTAATAAACAAATATTTACATCATTAAATTTAATTACTTCGGTCCATTTTAGGAGGGCGAATACCGGCAAAAAAGTTAAAACATCGAATACTAACTGTGCAATAATTAAACAAATAGAATCTCCGGCAGTGTAAAAAGGAGACAAGGAACCGTCCATAGCGGGAACTGCCGAATTTGCTTCCATAACGATAAGTAGAATAGATGAAGGTATTCGGGACAGTAATAATCATTAGTGTGCTAGTGGTGGGATACAGTTATTCCGCCAAGGGAGTTCCTCAGCCGGTCAGATATATCAGTAATCAGACCAATGATAACGATCCACAAAAAAGTTATTTTGTTGAATTATTGCGATTAGCCCTATCTGCCTCTGGAGAAGAGTATATTCTCCAGCCAATTTATCTGCCAATGAATCAACAACGACAAGTGCGATTTTTGGATTCCGGTAATATGGATCTGATGTGGACCATGACCACTAACGAAAGGGAATTACAGGCACTGCCTATCCGTATTCCGCTTCTTAAAGGTTTGCTGGGCTATCGTATTTTTGTTATTCGCAATAACGACCAGCCCCGATTTGCCAATTTAAAACTTAAAGGAGAGTTAAAGAAATTCAAGGCTGTGCAAGGTAACGGCTGGCCGGATGTAGACGTGCTTGAGTACAACGGTTTTCCGGTAGAAACCACTTACTGGTACGACACCATTTATAAAACATTAAGTGCCGGCCATTTTGATTATTTTCCCCGTTCCGTGCTCGAAGCGCACTCCGAATTAAACTATTATCATTTTGATAATCTGGTTATCGAACCGCAACATATGCTGTATTACCGAACAGCCATCTATTACTTTGTTAAAAAGGGCAATGTACGACTGGCGCACGACATCGAGAAGGGATTAAGAACGCTGATAAGCGACGGCCGTTTTGACAAATTTTTGTTTGAGTTTCCCGAACATCAGGCGGCGTTGGAAGCCGCCAATATGCCAGAACGGATTATCTATCAACTGGATAATCCGTATCTGCCCAAATTAACGCCCAACGATCCCGAGCTTTGGTATGTGCCAGAACAAAGATAGCGTCATCAGGCTTTAATAACCCGATTGACCATCAGTTTACTGCGGGCAATCATATTGGCGGTTTTGCGGCGTAATTTTAGCAGTAGTAAATAAGCCAGTGGCACCAAAAACAAACTGGTTATGGTCGAGAAAATCAGTCCGCCTATAATCGCAATCGCCATCGGCGAGTAGGGAGGTCCATCACCACCAATTTGCGTCCCGCCTAATGCCAGCGGTACTAACCCCAATACAGTGGTACCCACCGTCATTAGTATTGGCCGGATCCGGTTAAGGCAACCTTCAATAATTGCATCAGGCACAGTGTATCCCGAGTTCACTAACTGATTAATCCTGTCCACCAGTACAATACCGTTATTCACCACAATCCCCATTAAAATCAGCATCCCGATCATACCCATAATTGACATGGATGTGCCGGTTAATAAAAACGCCCAAAATACTCCGGTAAAGGAAAAGAGCAGGGAGGTAATCACCGCGGTAGGTAACAAAATAGATTCAAATAAAGCTGCCATGACGACGTAGATCATGCATACCGCCAGCAACATATTAGTTTGCATGACTGCCTGTTCTTCGCGCTGGCGCTCGAAACTGCCGTCCAGTGTCCAGTTATAGCCGGCCGGTAACTGCATATTGTTCATCACTTTTTCAATGCGTTCTCTGGCCTGCTCAATGGTGACATCTTTTTCCAGGTTGGCACCAATTGCCAGCGCTGTTTGTCGATAGTGACGGTTGATTTGGGATAGCCTGGGCTGGATTGTCATGTCGGCGACCATATCCAGCGTCACGTTGTGGGTATCATCCTGTTTAATCGTCATGCGTTTGAGTTCTTCAACTGAATGTTGCAGTTTTTCATCAAACATCATCTTGACGCTGACTTCGCCACTTTCCGCGTGTCGAAAAGTCCGTAGGTTGGAACCACGCAACGCTGTGGCGACTATATTGGCGATATCCTGTACATTGAGACCGAAACGATAAGCTTTGCGGCGGTCGACTTGCAATTGCAATTCATATTTCTGGCTGTCCAGCTCGGTTTTAACATCGGTTAAGCCTTCAATATTGGCGAGTGTCGGCACGATCTGGTTAGCCACTTTCATCAGCGTATCCGACGACTGGCCCAATAGTGTCATACGTACACCACCACCGTTGCCCTGATCCCACTGGAACGAGGGGTTGGCTCTGACAAAGGCCGGAAAGCCGTCTTTAATCATTTTTTTGACCTCGGCCTGCTTGACCGGCAAATCATCAATTAAGGTGATACCAGAAACAGCGTGGCCGGGATTGTAATAACTGTAAACCTGTTTGATGTAAAATTTTTCCTTGTTGGCGAATAAATAGGCCTCCATCTTGTTAACCGTTTTTTCTACCTCTTCCAGAGAATAACTGCTGTTCATACCGTAATTCAGCCAAATCCGGTTGTTGTTGTCATCCCGCTCTTCGTCACTGGTCACTACCCCCATCGGAATAGCCGTACTGACCAGAATCAGCACCGCGATAAATGCGGTTTTACCCTGATGCAACAAGGTCCATTTCAGTACGCGTTCATACCATTTAATATAACGGCTGGGCTGAACCGGTTGATTTGTCTGTTTGGGTTTTATTTTGGCGGCCAACAGCGGGATTAAGGTTTGGGCTATCAGTAACGAGGCAAATAACGAAATGCAGATAGCAATGGCCACATGTTCAAGGAAAATTGTCAGGTCAATTTTTTTACCGACAATATTGGGCAAAAATACAATCGCCGTGGTAGCGGTTCCCGCGATAACCGCCATACTGACTTTACTGACCCCAGCTTTGGTGGCAGCTACCGGATCGGCAGTGTGTTCTTTTTCCTGAAAAATACTTTCGGTGACTACCACTGCGTTATCCACCAGCATTCCAACCGCCAGCATCAAACCCATCATTGACAGAATGTTCAGGGTATATCCCATAAAATACATGCAGGCCAGGGTAATGCAGATAGAGAAGGGCACGGATAACACTACAATCATGGTGGTAGTGAATTGGCGTAAAAAAGCGTACAACACCATAATCGACAACAATGCGCCGATAAGACCTGCGTCCAGTAAATCACTGAGTGACTGGGTAACGCTATGTGCCTCGTCATCCATCATAAATAAATTAATGCCATTAAAGGCGGGATCGGCTTTGGCTTCGTTGATCACTTTGTTAACCCGTTGTGATACTTCCACCAGGTTGGCACCGGATTCGCGGAAAATATTAAAACCCACAGCATATGTCTGGTCTAAATGCCGGCCTTCTGTACGTCGAGGCGCTTCATATTCAATATCCGCAATATCTTTTAGCTGTATACCGCGAGAAATATACAGCTGTTCGATTTCATGCTTACTTCGGAACTCACCAATGGGATTGACCGATATTTTTTGGTCTTGTTGATAGAAATGGCCTGCTGACATGGAGAAGTTGGCGTCTTTCAGGCTTTTCGCCAGTTTCAACGTATCCACATGCATAGCGGCCATGCGCTCGGAATCCAGCCGAATAGAGATTTGCCGCTTTTGTACACCGTAAAGTTCCACTTTGGATACGCCTGCTACTCGTTCCAGTGGCATTTTAAGATTACGTTCCAGCAAGTCATAAGCGTTGGACAAGTCGCGTTCGCTGGAAACTCTGAACTGGAAAATAGGCGCATCGGAGGTATTGAACTGATACACCAGCACCCGTTCCACGTCGCTCGGCAACATATGCCGGATGGAATCCACTTTTTCGCGAGCTTCAACACTTTTAGCCTTGAGGTTTTCGTCCCATTTAAATTCCAGTTCAATTTCAGCACTGGTTTCGTTGGAACGGGAACGCATTTTGGTGATGCCGGACATAGTGGCAAGCGCTTCTTCCACCGGACGTGTAATCATTTTTTCCACTTCTACCGGCGTGGCATTTTCATAGGGAACTACCACTACGATAAAAGGCACATCAATGGCAGGGAATCTTTCTAGTGGCAACAAGCGGCTGGCCATTAGTCCTAGCATCAGCATCGAGAAAAACAGCATGCAAACCGTCACCGGGCGGCGCAACGCAAAGCTGGCCAAACCGGCACCCATGGATTCAAGCTTATTCATGGGCCATCTCCACATTATTAAACTGCTTACGGTCAAACAAGCTATATAACACCGGTATCAAGAACAACGTCAGCAGGGTGGCGAACAACAGCCCGTAAATAACCGTAACTGCCATCGGCGTGCGTATTTCTGCTCCTTCTCCCAAACCAATCGCCATCGGCAACAAGCCCAGGGTGGTGGTTAGGGTTGTCATTAAAATGGGTCTTAAACGGCTTTGGGCCGCATCAAAAATCGCTTGGGACTTTTCTACACCAGTTTCACGCAGCTGATTGATCCTGTCGATTAGCACAATCGCGTTATTGACCACAATACCTGCCAGCATTATGAGTCCGATAAACACCACCACCGAGACGTTGGTGCCGGATAAATACAGTCCGTAGATAGAACCCGCGCAGGCCAGCGGCACGGTAAACAAGATCAGGAACGGGTGGAGCAGGGACTCAAACTGGGACGCCATAACCAGGTAAACCATAAATACCGCCAAAATAAGAGCGAATTTAAGTGATTCAAAAGATACCTGCATTTCTTCATTTTGACCGGCAACACGGGCCTTCATGCTGACAGGTAGGGATAGCTGTCTGACCAGCTGCCTGGCTTCCAGCGCGGCTTCTCCCAAATCACCATAAGCCAAATTTGATGACACGACCGCCACCCGTTGTTGACCAACCCGGGTGATTTCACTCGGTCCAATTGACATCTGTATATCAGCTACTGCATTTAAAGGGACAGAAGGCAAACTACCGGGATTGACAACCATTTGTGAAATATCCTCTACCGAATCCCGTTGACGTTCTTCGGTACGAACCAGAATATCGACCTTACGATCGTTAATGGTAAATTTGCTGGCAATTTCGCCACCGACTTTTGCCGCCACCATTTTTGCCACATCCGGCGCATTTAAACCAATTTGTGCCAACTTGGCATGATCAAAGTAGATCTGTAGTTCCGGATTACCGGCCTGCAAGGTCGATTTTACATCGGCAAAACGCTCATTCTGCTGCATCAGCGCCACTAATTTATCGCTATAACGGCGTAACATGCCCAAATCATAGCCACTGATTTCAATTTCCAGCGGTGTGCTAAAGCTAAATAACTCGGGTTTACCAAATTTAGCCTCAACACCCGCCTTGTTGGCGAGAAACTGGCGCATCGACTGGATGGTTTGTTGCTCATCAGCAGTGCCACTGCCTGCTTTAAGTACTACATTCAAGCGTCCCCAGTAGTCACCGCCCTGGCCTGGGGATGCGTTCATCAGACTCCCGGTCCCGGCCAGAGAATAAGTGCGATCGACTTGCGGTAATGTTTGGGTAAACTGGGCCAGACTTTCCAGTACCGCGTCGGTATTTTCCAACTTGGCTCCGGTAGGCAATGTTATTTCGGCATAAAGCTCGCCTTGTGCCATGGATGGAATAAGCTCCATACCAATGCGGGGCAACAGCACAACCGAACCTGCTGACAGGATTAAAATACCAACCAATACCGTCATGCGGTGGGCTAAAGCTGTATTTAACCCTCGTTGATAAACACCACTAAGCGCTGTATATGTCTTGTCAAACAACCAGAGAACCGGCGTAAAGAGCTTGCCCAGTAGCATACTCACCAAGCGAAACAGGCTAACAATAGCACTACTGATCATCAGGCTAACGTAGTAAATAGCTTGACCAATCAGCCAAAACAATTTTCTGAATGGCCACAACAGATAGAAAAATGTCTTGCCCAGTCTGGTGTCCGGTTTAACCTCTTGTCGAGGTTCACCCAAATCAAGCTTATCGGCAGCTCTCTGCTGTTTTTCCCTCGCTGCCATCATCGGAATAATAGTTAATGCCACCAATAGCGATGCACCTAATGCAAAGGTCACGGTTAATGCTTGATCGCTAAACAGCTGGCCGGCGATCCCTTCGACAAATACCAGTGGGAAAAACACTGCCATGGTGGTTAACGTCGAGGCAATAATCGCGGTAGACACTTCTTTTGTGCCTTTAGCTGCTGCTTCATCGATGGGAATAGCTTGTTGTTTCAAACGATCAATGTTCTCCAGCACGACAATGGAGTTGTCCACCAACAGCCCGATTGCTAGCGCGATACCGCCCAGACTCATAATATTCAGACTAATGTCGTTGCCGTACATCAGGTTGAACGTGGCAATAATGGATACCGGAATGGATACCGAAATAATCAGGGTAGGCCAAATGTTTTTCAGGAATAAATACAACACCAGCATGGCCAGAATACCACCGATGATCCCGGCCGATTTAACTTCATTAATGGCGTTGGAAATAAAGCGGGACTGGTCGTAAACCAATTGTAACTGGTAGTTTTCCGGCAAGTCCTTGTTGATTTCCTCAAGACGGATTTGAACATTTTTGGCTACTTGAACGGTATTGGCATCACCTTCTTTGTAGATGGCAATTTCAACCCCTTCAAGTGCCTGAAAACGGGTGATAGAACTGCGTTCTTTATAGGCATCCCTGACTTCGGCGATATCGCCCAGGCGGATATGTCGCCCCTCACGGGTGGCGATAAACACGTCGCGCATCTCATCCAGAGTTTCGAACTGGTTTAAGGTACGCACCAGATATTCCTGATTTCCGTCTTCAACCCGCCCACCAGAGGTATTGACGTTTTCAGCTTTTAGGCGATTAATAATATCTTCCACTTTGATATTCAGTTGGCTAGCCTGATCCTGGTTAAACAACACCTGTATTTCATTTTCGAGTCCACCACCAACCCGAACTGAAGCCACACCTGTGACCGATTCGAGTTTGCGTTTTATTTGCTCTTCGGCGTAAGTGCGCAGGGTTTTCATTTGATCGATATTTAGCGCCGAGGCACCATCGCTTCCTTCGGCTAGTTTGCGACCAAAGCCAAAACGCAGAACAGGATCCAGACTGGGATTAAAGCGCAATAATAACGGCCGTTTCACATCCAGAGGCAACCACAGTACATCCAGTTTTTCGCGTACCTCCAGACTGGCGACATCCATATCGGTGCCCCATTCAAACTCGAGTACCACATCAGACTGACCGGCTTTTGAGATAGATTCGACTCGACGAACGCCCTTTACCACACCAATAGCCTCTTCAATGGGCTTGGATACCAGTTGTTCCAGCTCTCCCGGAGCCGCGCCTTCATAGTCGGTGCGGATGGTGAGGGTAGGGTAGGATAATTCGGGCAATAAATTCAGTGCCAGACGCGATAGCGACACAAAGCCGAACAGCAAGATAGCAAAAGTAAACATCCATACGCTAACGGGTCGCTTAACAGCAACATCAACAATACTCATGGTCAGTTCCTTAACCGTTGACGATTTCTACGGGGGCTTTATCTTTCAGGTTATGATGGCCGGTGATAACAACCTGCTCATCACCATTCAGGCCTTGGATAACTTCAATCGTCCCTTCTTCCTGATAACCAATGCTGATAGGCGTTTTAGTCGCAACACCGTCCTTGACCACAAACACGTTGAGTTGATTATCAATATCCAACAATGCCTGACGAGGCAGTAAAATGGCGTTGTCATGGGTGTCGTAATTGAGTCTGACCTGGGCAAACATCCCGGCTTTAAGCAAATTGGTCTGATTGGGAACGCTTAGTGTGACCTTGAATGTACCGGTTTTTGAATCAACCACAGGACTGATGCGCTCTACATAAGCGGCGACACTCTGATCTGACAGGGCGGTCATATTCAACGTGGCATTTTGTCCCTTGTGGACTCGGGCAAGTTCTTTCTCCGGTAAATGGACAATGCCGTACAACTGTTTTTGTTGGACAATATGGAACATCCGTTCGCGCTGAAACGATTCGGTCAAATTACCCACTTTGGCGTTACGTTCGGCGATAAAGCCGGCAATGGGAGCCAGAATAGTGGTTTCTTCCAGATCCAGCTGAGCCAGCTCCAACGAGGCTTTTGCTGATGAATACTGGGCGACCAGTTTGTCGTAGGTATCATCACTGACCAACTTTTTAGAGTATACATCTTTAATTTTATTCAGTTCTTTTTCGATGCCGACCAAATTGGCCTGGGCTTTAAGCAGATTTAGGCGATAACGTTCAGTTTCCAGCTTGGCCAGAATCTGACCTTTCTCTACATAATCACCTTCTTCAACCATAATCTCGTGAATAATGCCGGAAGCACGAGCCACCACAAAAGCTTCTTCCTTGGCCTCAAGCACCGCTGTGGTCGCGTAATTAGATGAAATCTGACCATGTTGGATATTGGCGACTTCAACCGGAATGGCGATAACCTCTTCTTTTTTCTCTGTGCTGTTAGTCGCTTCCGCATCTCCGCAACCGGACAATAACGCCGTGCTGGTCAGTATTGTGCAAAGTAGTACAGATTTGAGTAAATGGCGTTGCATGTGTGATTCCCCTAAATCATTTTAAATTTTCGTTTGACCCGCCGCTGATATCAGAGGCTTGGCTTAAATACGCTGTCAATAGCCTATCGTGTCTACTTATTTGCACACTTTATGCCACATAAAATAAACAATTAAAATCAATAAGTTATATATTTTATGAGTAGAAAAAGGATTCAATTAAAATGAAAATTAGTAATTCTGACCAATTGTTAGTGAAAATCTTTATACCTGATATTGAACATAGTCGATCCGGTGAATATGTGTTGCTGGTCATTAAGCCAATTTATGTAACAAAATATCTTGAGCAGTAGTTATTTTACCAAGCCTGTAATCGCCTGGTGCGGAACAGTATCTTATAAAGTTTTAAACAGAGCCGTAAAGTAGCCCTAGTTAGACGGAAAATTTGCCAGGCTGTGTATACAGAACAATAACGCCGATACTGGCTTGTATCAGGCAAAAAATGCAGGGCGTAATAGGGTGATTCAGCGAGAACAGACTTTGGTGTAATTATTTTATGTAAAACAATACATTATGATTCACTTGCTGGGTTACGCGGAACCATTTTTGATATAAAAAGCCGCTATTGGCAACTGCCTGGCAGCTTGAGTTATTCAGGGCAGATCAAACCATAACGCTTCTATTGCTTCATCGGCCTGCAGGGTCACTTCTTCATTTGGACCAAGTGCAAATGCGTCGCCGGCAGCAAACGAATGTTGTGCCTCGCTAAGTTTGCCTGCAACCAGATGCAGATATCCCTGACGTTGCGCCGTAGCAAGACTAACAGTGTCACCTTCAGCGAGGATCAGTCTGGAGACGACCGCATCTTGATGAATAGACAGGGTGCCATCTCGCCCGTCCGGCGTTATCAGTGGCGTCAGTTGCCCTTGCTGGGATATTTTCTGTTGTTGATAACCGGGCGAAATACCCCGGACATTAGGCTGGATCCAGATTTGTAAAAACCGGACAGGATCAACCTTGGACGCGTTAAATTCTGAATGCATAATACCACTACCTGCACTCATCAACTGGATATCGCCGGCTGGCACAATATAGCGATTACCGGTACTGTCTGTATGTTCCAATGCCCCTTCGATGACATAGGAAATAATTTCCATATCCTTATGTCCATGCGTTTCAAAGCCTTTGCCAGGCTGCACCTGATCCTGATTAATTACCCTTAATGCAGAAACCCCCATATGCTTGGGATCATAATAGTGTCCAAAGGAAAAACTATGCTGGCTTTGCAACCAGCCCAAATCGACCTTGCCCCGTTCAGTTGCCTTTCGTACATATTGCATAACTCACTCCTAAAATGAATAAACAGCCTCCAAAGTGTGAGTTAATTTTAAATCCCATTTTAGAGAATAAAAATCACTATTAATTGCTTATAACGTTCTATTAAATAGAATTATCTGCACAAGCTAGTTCAAAAGTGGGCAGGTCTTGCGTGTGATAGCGTAATTCACCAATAAAAGCCCGTGCAGCCGGGCCAAGACAATCGCCGTCATTAAACAGCAGATACAGGTTACCACTGCGTTTTAGTCCGTGTTGCAATGGAAGTGGTTTGAGTATCCCCAGTTTCAGTTGTTCCAGAATAGCCGGTACAGGTAACCAGGCAAAACCGAAACCTTTGCTGATCATATCGATTGATGTGCGTAAGTGACTAATTGTCCAGCGTTGGTTGGCATCCAGCCATCCCATGTCCTGATTATCCTGAATGGCCGAATCTCTTACCACAATTTGTCGATGGGACTTCAGATCTTCAAAGCTCAAAGGGTGCTCATAGTGATGCAAACCATGAGCAGGGTGAGCAACGGCGATAAACTCCAGCTGACAGAGTTGTTCGTTAAAAACATCGTTTAATTGCAAAGGTGAAATGGCAATATCGACGGCCGACTGTTGCAATAATTCTTTTGCACCACCTAACACGGTTTCGGTCCATTCAATCCGCAACAACGGATACTGGGATGAGACAGCATCCAGCACTTTGTATAGCAGTTCTTGCGGAAAAACCTGGTCCACCGCAATTTTGATCTTGGTCTCGGTTCCTTCACCTAGACTGTGAGCGACGGCTTCGAGCTTGGCGGCTTCGTCCAGCAAATAGTTGGCGCGACGCAACATTAATATTCCCGCCTCGGTTAAACCGGCCTTGCGGCCTTTAACCTCCAAAAGCCGGACACCTAAAGAGGTTTCCAGCTTTTGTACAGCATGATGTATCGAAGACTGACTTTTATATATCGCCTGACTGGCCTGACTGAAACCGCCGTAATCAACGACGGCACGAAACATCCGCCATTGTTCTAGTGTCGCTTTTAACATTGTTGATTCCTTACAAAGTAAAAAAGACCGTTACCGGTCTTTTTTTAGATTTTTACTAGCGCTTGGCAAAGTGCTGATCAAGACTGAACTTGCCAGCCCCGGCTGCGGCAAGGGCCATAAATCCACCCGCCATGGCAATATTCTTGAAGAACATTATAAACTGTATCTGGTCGCCCAAATTAAAGTGAAATAGCAGGGCACTGACGATACTAAACCCAGCTAACGTAATAGCGGTAATTTGAGTAAAAAAGCCAGCTAACACAAACACGCCACTCACCAGTTCAAACACGATCACCAGAGGTAATAAACCTTCAGGTAATCCACCGGAGGCCAGATATTGGGCATTACCTTCAAAATACTGGATCTTGTTTAATGCTGACAAAATAAAAATTGCTGATAAGCCAATGCGGCCAAGCAACGATGCGACAGACGACAGTGATTCATTTTTGTTTACTATATTGATTATGTTCATGGGTTCATCCTGTTAATTATAAAAATTTAATTGCTTTTCTCTCTTACTACTGAGATTAAGGATGATTTTAGTCAGTTTAATTAGAATTAAAATTAGTAATAATTGCGCCATTTATTCTAAATAATAGAATAATTTTAAGATGAAACAAACCATAAAGCATAGGAATATTGAATCAGGGAAGGGACCATGCCTCAATCGAGGCATGCATAACGAACATTGTTAGGCCTGATAACCAAAAGGATCATCAACCGAATAGCTGGGTTGGGTAAACCATTGTGGCCCGTTGTCTGTCATATAAAAATGATCTTCTAGCCGCACACCAAACTCGCCCGGCAGTACCAGCATAGGTTCGTTAGAAAACACCATGCCGGCTTTAAGTGGCGTGGTATCACCGCGCACCAGATAAGGACTTTCGTGGATGTCTAAACCACAACCATGGCCGGTACGATGAGGTAATCCGGGAACATGATAATCAGGCCCAAAACCATTGGCTTGCAAGGATTGCCGTGCTGCAAGGTCGGGGGATTCACAAGGTTGGCCTAACTGTGCGGCATTAAAGGCGGCCAACTGGGCATCTTTTTCACACTGCCAGGCAAAACGTTGACGCTCTGTTGCCTGTCCAAAGGCATAGCTGCGGGTAATATCAGAGTTATATCCGTACAACAAACATCCTGTATCAATTAGAACCCAGTCATTGCCCTGCAGTATTTGTGGATTTTTCACGCCATGCGGGAAACTGGTCGCCAGGCCAAACAGCACAATACAAAAAGAAGAGCCAGACGCGCCGACCTTTTTATGGGCTTCATTAATAAACTGGGTGACTTCGGTTGTGCTGATCCCGGGGCGTAATAAGCGTGCCGTGGCTTTATGTACTTCTAATGTCATATCCTTGGCGCGTTGCATCAAAGCGATTTCTGCGGCAGATTTCTGTTCCCGACAAGGCGCAGTAATACAATCGGCATTAACCAGCGTTAAATTTTTATTGGCTTTTGCAATACCATCTACCACAAAAAAAGCGCTGCTCGAATCGATAGCCAATGTTGCTGCTGCCAGACCTGCTTGAGCAAGTACATCACCTAACAGCAAATAAGGTGATTCATGCTCCTGCCAACCGTGAAAGGGGGCTTCGATTTGCATAAAATCAGATAGTGAATCCTGCTCAAAATCAGGGGCAATATAATGCAACTCACCGTTGGCGGTGAGTACCGCACCTACCAGACGTTCGCTGGCGTACCATTTTAAACCGGTAAAATAGGTCAGATTTGTTCCAGCATTAAGATATAGCGCATCGATATGTTGCTCCCGCATTAATCGGCAGGCTTTGCCTTGACGCAGGCGTATTTCATCCACACTAATGGGCTGAATACCCATAGTCATATCGGTTAGTTTTGCTAGTTCAATTTCAGCGGTCGAGCCGCCAACACCTATTGTCATTTACAACATCCAGATAAGAATAAAAAAGAAAACAATAATACCACAGCAGATTAAGACGGGCTAAAGCCCGACCTACAACGTGATAACACCACAACATACTGTGTAGGAAGCCCTTGAGGAAGGTAAAAGATAATCCCTCAGCTTTGCTGCAATGCGGCATACAAACTATCAAAACCAAACCGATAGCCTAAATCGAATAGTAATTGGCTGGATATTATCCGTTGTTTCGCTTCACCGATTTCAAATTTTGGGGCAGGGAGGTTTAGTGCTTGTGCCGCTTGCTGGTAAAACTCGGCTTTAGTTGGATGATCCGGCATAACCAGATTCACAATCGGTGGCGTCTGGTCAAGGTGTTGGACGATAAAATGTATTGCATCAACGGCATCGGTTTGATGGATCATATTTACTGTTTCTGCGCCATTGGAACGGGGAGATTTATGCTCGAAAAATCGACCAGGGTGGCGTTGAGGGCCGAATAAACCAGCCAACCTAACCACTTTGCCCAATTCACCCAGCTCGGTAACTAGCGTTTCGCTTTGCAACAGGCGTATCTGCCGCTCTGACTGGGCAAAGATATCGTCACTTTCTTGATGTAATCCGGCATTATTTGTGTAAACGCCGGTTGTTGAACAGAGTATAAAAGCATTCATATTCAGTTTTTTAGCCAGCGATATGGCTGTTTTTAAATAGTGCCGGTAGGACATTTGACTCTCTGGCGTTCTGCCGGCAGGAAGACAGCATATCCACACTGCCTTTTGTAATGAAATATTGTGCTGAAGATCATCATTGTCAGCATTAAATAATGCCCAACCAGGCTGTGTGGCCCTGGTATGATTGCGGGTTGTCATCTGCACAGCCAATCCGCCAGTCGATAATTTCTGACCCAGGGCTTGCCCCAGCCAGCCAGCGCCAATAATCACCACATTTTTTGTCATACCAACAACCACTTGGATAGTAAAAGCGCTATAAGAAACCAAACTGCATTGATATTCAACGTTAATCCTGGGATTTGTTTTGTTTAGCGCATCCAGTTTGGCGATTCGCACGTTTAATAGTAGAGTCCGCATTTTTTGCGTATTCCAGCCATAGAATATCGAATAACAATAGATGAATCAGGAAGTGATATTAATAATGAGACAGCCCCGATTACATATGATTGCCAGCGCCGTATTACTTGCCACCATCGCAGCGCAAGTTGTTGCCGACGACAAGATTGAGAAAATCACTATTTTGGGCCATGACACGGATTTAATCGGTTCGGCTATCTCTGCCTCCGAGGGCTTTGTCGGTGAGGCGGAAATCAGTGTACGTCCATTACTGCGTACCGGCGAGTTAATGGAGCTGGTGCCTGGAATGGTCGCCACCCAACATAGCGGTAGCGGTAAAGCCAACCAATATTTTTTGCGCGGTTTTAATCTGGATCATGGTACTGACTTTGCCACTTTCGTCGATGGTATGCCAGTTAATATGCGCACTCACGGTCATGGACAAGGTTATACCGATATCAATTTTATTATTCCCGAACTGGTTGCCAATATGGCCTATAAAAAAGGCCCATATTATGCCGAAACCGGTGATTTTTCCGGTGCTGGCAGCGCTTTTTTTAACACGCAATCCAGGCTAGAACAGGGCTTTGCTCAAATTACTTTGGGGGAAGACCAGTATCAGCGGTTATTACTGGCGAACAGTCAGGCTAAGGTACTGGGCGGCGAGCTGCTGTATGCAATCGAACAGCAAAGCTATGCCGGCCCCTGGACTGATATTGATGAAGACGTGGATAAAATCAATGTCTTGGTGAAGCATTCACAACAGCGTTGGGGTGGAGAATTGTCCATTACAGCGATGGCCTACGATAATAGCTGGAACAGTGCCGATCAGATCCCGCAACGTGCGGTAGATTCGGGCTTAATTGATCAATTGGGTTCTATTGATCCAAGTCTGGGCGGCGATTCCAGTCGTTATAGCCTAAGTGCTAACTGGGATTCCCAGCAGGGTTCATTATCGGTTTATGCGATTGACTACGACCTTGATCTGTTTTCCAACTTCACCTATTTCTTAGATGATCCGGTTAATGGCGACCAGTTTGAACAAGTGGATAATAGGCGTATTTACGGCGCATCCGGCCATTGGCATATCGATGCCCAATCTATGCGAACCACCTTGGGGTTTGAAACCCGTTATGACGATATTGGTGAAGTCGGTTTGTATAAAAGCACCGACAAGCAGCGCCGGGGGGCTGTCCGTAGCGATCAGGTCGATGAATTGAGTTGGGCGCTCTACGCCAAAAATGAGCGCGACTGGAGCAATAATTTCCGCACTTCCGTTGGTTTGCGGTATGACTATTATGACTTTGATGTGACCAGCCGAATTGACCACAATATTAATGACGTGGATTTATCCGCCAATAACGGCCAACGTGACGCCAATTTGCTATCAGTTAAGGGCAGCGCGACTTACAAACTAAGCGATACCGCAGAAGTGTATATTGCCGCAGGGCAGGGCTTCCATTCCAATGATGCACGAGGCACTACCAGCGTTGTTGATCCTAATGATGGCAGCCAAATTGATCCGGTTGATCCGCTGGTCAAATCGCATGGTGCCGAATTAGGTATGCGATTTAATGTAGGCTCAAGCTTCAATTCGTCGATATCGCTTTGGACATTATCACTGGATAGCGAACTATTGTTTGTCGGCGATGCAGGCAATACCGAAGCCAGCCGCCCAAGCAAACGTAAAGGTATTGAACTTACAAGTTATTATCGCATTAATGATATATGGACACTGGATCTTGAATACACCGTGACCGATTCCGAGTTTACCAACTACAGTGAGGATGGCGATAAAGTTCCCGGCGCAATCAATCAGGTGTTACAGCTTGGAGCCTCTGCTGTTTTTGAAAACGGCTGGTTTGCCAGTGCCAGATTACGTCATTTTGGTGAGCGTCCATTACTGGAAAATGACCAAATAAAATCCGAGCCTTCCAGCATCGTCAATGCTCAATTTGGCAAAAACTGGGGAGCTTTTGGCTTAAAGTTGGAACTACTCAATCTGTTTGACCGCAAGGATCATGACATTGACTACTTTTATGCATCACGTTTACCTGGTGAGCCGGCAGATGGCATCGAAGATAATCATTTTCATCCTATCGAACCGCGCACCATTCGGTTAACAGCTCAATATCATTTTTGAACCTAAGCTTATAATACCATTAACCACAAAGCCGCAGTCGTAGTGGATCGGGTTCGGCAGTGTATTGTATATGCAATACACTGCCGAATATTGATGCCTACACTATGTTTCAACTATATGAATCTGTTAGGCTTTTGTTTTTAATTTGTCTGATGAGATCCGATGTCGAACTGGCTTAAATTCTCCTTAACCCGCAAAATTGGTGGTTTATCAGCAATTTTGCTGTCGTTTTTATTTCTTGTAATTGTCTATTCAGTGTACAAGTTGCAACAAATCGATCTTGAAATGCGTGAAGTGGCGGAAGTTGATATTCCGCTAACTGAGGTTATTGCCAATGTTGAACGTTTACAGTTAACCCAACACATACTAATGGAAAAAGTGCGCTTGAGTATGTTTAACACAAACACCTCAAGTGATTACGCTCCAAGTTTGCTGGATGAATTTAATGGTTATAGCCAAAAGCTCAATGATCAGTTGAATAAAGCTGTGAACATTATTCAGGACGGCATGAAAAATGACAGGGTAAGGTTAAAATTAACTGAGCATCACTCTGTCATCAAAGTATTGCAGGATTTACAGGTGGCTCGGCTCAACTTTGAGCAGCAATTTACCATTGCGATTAACGCTCATAGCGGGCCTCCAAATTGGCAAAATATTGAACAACAAGATGACGAAATAGATAAACAGGTAAGTCAACTGTTGCAACAATTGGAGAATTTAACGCTTGAGGTGGCTAAATATGCAGAAAAACATGAGCAGGAATTTATGCTGGTTAATGCCGTACTTGGCATTAGCGGCCTATGTATCGGCATCTATTTAACACTTTATATCATTCAGTCTTTCCGTCATCGGATTGGCGCATTACAAGGGCAGGTGCAGGTACTGAGTCATTCCATTAAAGGTGTCAATTCATCTACACACAAGAAAAACAGCCAACACCAGGATGAGCTTAGTGATTTAGAACATGAGCTGGAACAAATGATGGATCGGTTATCGCAAGATTTAGTCGATCGTGAAGAAGTCCAGCAACACTTACTGGAGTTAGCCACTCGCGACAAATTAACCAATGCTTATAACCGGCATAAGTGGGATGAGCAAATTGAAGTAGAAATAAAACTGGCCGCTCGCGGCAGTGCACTAAGCTTGTTGATTTTAGACGTCGATCACTTTAAAAAGATTAATGATACCTATGGCCATGATACGGGAGATGACGTGCTGCGATTATTGGTCAATAGTTTACGTCAACGTTTACGCGCTACAGATCACATATTCCGTTTGGGCGGGGAAGAGTTTGCTATATTACTCCGTAACATTGATCAAGATGATGCCTTCAATACCGCTGAGGCATTACGTCAACATATTTCAGTCGGGACAGAAAATGACTTACCCACATTTACTGTGAGTATTGGTGTAGCGAGTTTTGCAGTTAATGACGATGCCGACAGTTTGTTCAAACGAGCCGATAATGCCTTGTATAGAGCTAAACAAACCGGACGTAATAGGGTAGTTGTGTAAACGACCGTTAGTCGTTTGCGAAGGGTGAATTACAAGAAGTTGATTTGGCCAGTTTGATTGGCAGCATAAAATTAAGGGCTAATTATGCAACATATCGAACTTTATTCAGCCATCACGTGCCCCGAGTGTGGGCATATTAAAACGGAAAAAATGCCAACCGATGCATGTCAGTGGTTTTACCTATGTGAAGGTTGTAATAGGGTTTTAAAACCACGCAAAGGTGATTGCTGTGTGTTTTGCTCCTATGGCACGGTAAAATGTCCCCCCATACAACAAGGCAATACTTGTTGCTAACAGCGAACAAGACAATCCGCCATATCCAACATATTAAACTTTTTAATAAAGCTATTTAATTTGCCGCTAACAGGCATTGGTAAAGAGCATCTTTTAGCATGGCCCGCTGGTGTTTTTTCTGAGCCATTGCTTCATCGTCTACAGGGGAATTATTGAGTTCCAGCGTTCTTATCTCTTTATCTAGAGCGTCATACTGTTTCATATTGCTAGCAAAGGCTTTATCGCTTTTAACCAGAGTCTCGATGGTAGATTTGTGCTCCGGGAAGTCGTGCATTAGAGAGTGATTTTCACCTAACATAGTTTATTCCTTGAGTATTAACAGAATGAATTTGTTCAGCTTTACGCAGTTTTTTTGCGAAAAAATACCGAGTGCATATGAGTATAGCAGTCTGCTAAGGCATGCGTTTAATCCTTCGATATTAGTTCTATGTTGGCGAATATTGGGCAAAGTATGAAGCACCCGAAATGACAGCGAAGTTATCAGGTGGGTGTTTTGAAAAAGCCAAGAAAACCAAATCACGCTGCGTAAAATCTTGGCGAGTTAGGCTCGCAAAGTTTGGAAAATTTTATGTAGCGCACGATTAATTAACCGTCAGTTTTACAAACCTCAGAATCAAATTTTCTTGCTAAGTTCTTATCCTATAAGCAAACGCACCATCCGAGATTGATTTTAAACCCTGATCTAACCACACAGCGTTTTTGCTGAATAAAATAACGGCCAAATCCTGTTGCAGATTTCACGTAGCAGCTAATTTCGAAACCAACTAAATAACCCAGCTAAAACCCGACAACAACCAAATCTGGCTGAACGGCTTTGATTCGTCCTCGAATATATAAATATTCCTATAATGTATATAAGTTAGTCTGGCTATCCTATTGATAATAGGGACTATTTTTGCGGATTTCTACGCCATATTTCTTTGCCAATTCTTTGGCGTGACGGTAGTAAGTTTCGCGACTCATGAGGAAGTAGGGGTCAAATCCCATCAACCATGTAACGTAGGTACCGCGCAATCTGCAAGGTAAGCGTACGATAAATAGTTGTTGTTCAGTGGTTATTTTGATGTCTTTATTCATGTCGCAGTCTGTGCCATTGTTTTGCTACTAAATATAATATTCGGTTTATTGTGTGATGAATAATTTTAAAATAATTCCTTTGTTTTTAGTCTGGGTAATTAGGACTTACAAGCTCTTTTGCATCTTCCTTGTCATATTGATTACACATCAGTTATATATTCATTTACCTTGTTTTGACATAGGCATTGCTTGCTTAGATAACAATACATTTGAATCTCGTTTATCCGCATTTATAAGCATGCTAGGTGCCGTTATTGTTTTACTCTCAATTAACTCTAATTTGTCTAGATTTAAGGGAGTCAGTTTTTTCGAGTATTATAAAATGACGTTTCGCACCAACCCTTTTATCCAGCGGGAGACACACGCATTTACTGCCAATGCTTCTATCGGGATCGGTGCGAACGCGGTGGCCACTATGGTAGTGGTGGAGCCTCCTCCAGCTACTATAGATGAACTCTACAAGCATATGGAGAAACAATTTATTCAGCAGCGAAATCAGATGAAGGCTATAAAAAAAGGCATTGAAACCAAGCTTTCTAAGCAAGAAACTAAGTTAAATGAATTGATCTCGGAAAGTCATAATAAACTCTCTGATTTAAATAATAAGGTGGAACACTTCGCTATTGGTAGCATTGACTGGCAAGTTTTTGGTGTGCTTTTAGTTTTTTACGGCTCCTATCTTAATCTTACTTGATGCCCTTTAGGGCATGCAGCGAAGCGGTAAACGCCTTTTTCGGCCAGAATGACAGTGAAGGAGTATCTACGCGCCACCAAGCCATAAAAGCAGCCTGCAGGCTAAATCGCGCCCTGCTAAACCAGTCTTTTTAATCCACCTTTCCTCGCAAGCAAACTTGCTGTGTCGGTCGATTGATGACTTATCCATACACAACATATAGATATATATTGTGTATGGTTCTCTAGTGCGGATTGCGTACTTTCAAAGGGGGTGTTCTACTTAATCTCTTCCGGTAAGGGACTATATCCTTTGAGGATATTCAGATAGGTTGCGTCATCATCTATTGCTTCCCATATTGCCATTTTCTGGTCGAACTCACTGACATGCTGAGACAGTTTTGATATCTCACGCATAAAGCTCATTGGGTCTGATTTACTGCTTACTCTCCCGTGCAAATTTCTTTGATGGAGATATTCAGCGTTTTAGCTATTTTCACGATCTGTGATGCTTTAGGTTCTGTTTTTCCATTTTCCCATTTGCTATAGGTTTGAACCGTCACACCAACTGCTTCGGCAGCATCTTCTTGCTTTAAGTTCTGCTTCAGCCTTGCGTCTTTTATAACGTCTTTGAGTGCCATATTAACTCCAAACTTAAATATTTCATTAAGCATACCACCACTTTTCTTTACTATTGATGTGAATTAAATATATAGTTAAGTCAACTTAAATAAATATGTTGTTGACAGGTTTTTTATGGTGTTCTTTTTTGGATTGAGTCGGGAGTCTAGTAATACCCGACTTTTGTCTCATTTTGATACTAATGCTGAGTAAATAGTCTTGATTGATTGGGCTCGCGTATCACTTCCTTTTGTTCATTGTCCACTTAATGCAGGTGAGATTTTTTCAATGGATGAGGATGGCCAGGTTGAATGGAGAACCCCGAAGCGCAAACAGGCTACGGGCAGTTACGAGAAAAAGATTTCAATAAAGAGTACCGGTGGAAACGGGCAGGGCATGGCAACCCATTTATGGGTCAGTGGCAATCCATCAAAGTTCCTTCAGGGTCATAATGTATTTGGTTCTGATGATCTTGTCTCACTTATATATGACACATTTAAAGTTATTGTTAAGCAATTCAATTTCACACCAACAATGCATGAATTAAAGCAAATTAAGCATGGGCTTTATGATGTTGGGATGCTTGATATTAATTATTCGTTTGAATTGCCAACACGGGCTGACGTACTGGCTTTCATTCGCGCAATGGAATTTAAGGCTAAAACCCGCCACGGAAGGCCATCTATGAAAGGGGGAACGCTTTACTTTGGGAAAACATCTGAACGTTGGGCTATCAAGTTGTATTGCAAAGCTGAAGAAATCAAAACGAAGAGCGGTTGCTTACCTGAGCCGTTAATTAACAAGGGGATAGAGTTATGGGCAGACAATAAATTAAGGATTGAACTTAGATTGCATGGCAAAGAATTGACTAAGCTGGATTTACTTCAGGCTAAAGATTTTAATCCGGCGCTTGTGCAAAGTGTTTTTAACACCTACTTGGGGAGAATAGACATGGCCGAACAAATACGGCTCAACAACCAAATTACGTCTAAATTACCTAACAAATTACTAAGTACTTATACGCTATGGACTGAAGGGCATGACTTGCGTTCGATGATGTCTAAGCCAACGTATTATCGTCATCGTAAGGACTTAATGGTTCATGGCATTAATATTGACTTGAGGCCATGTGAATCAGCAATCAGTAATGTCATTCCAATGTTTAGAATTCTTGAAGCTAAAGCAGCTTCAATTCCTGATTGGGCCTTTGATAAAAACATGGTCCATTATTCTGCTAAAGCTGCTGTTTGAGGTGAATTAATGGATTACACACAAAATCAATTCCTAGAGCTGGAACTCGATATGACTGATATTTTAGAGTTGTATGTGTTTGTGACAGTTCAACTTTCCAAACTTGAAGATGCACGATTTAAAAATTTGTTGCTCGATGTTAGACAGCAAATCAAAGAACAATATCCCACATTTTTTGCTCCTGAAAATTCTACATCTATTTAATTACTTTCATTTGGCCAATCAGAGTATCGACCGGACGTGATGTCCGCCGATACTCTGATTGGCCAAATCACGATTATCATTTTCATATTTTAGAGCCTCAACATATGTCGTAAGACAACTTAATACTTGGTGACTCTTATTCATCCTCGAATATATAAATATTCCTATAATGTATATAAGTTAGTCTGGCTATCCTATTGATAATAGGGACTATTTTTGCGGATTTCTACGCCATATTTCTTTGCCAATTCTTTGGCGTGACGGTAGTAAGTTTCGCGACTCATGAGGAAGTAGGGGTCAAATCCCATCAACCATGTAACGTAGGTACCGCGCAATCTGCAAGGTAAGCGTACGATAAATAGTTGTTGTTCAGTGGTTATTTTGATGTCTTTATTCATGTCGCAGTCTGTGCCATTGTTTTGCTACTAAATATAATATTCGGTTTATTGTGTGATGAATAATTTTAAAATAATTCCTTTGTTTTTAGTCTGGGTAATTAGGACTTACAAGCTCTTTTGCATCTTCCTTGTCATATTGATTACACATCAGTTATATATTCATTTACCTTGTTTTGACATAGGCATTGCTTGCTTAGATAACAATACATTTGAATCTCGTTTATCCGCATTTATAAGCATGCTAGGTGCCGTTATTGTTTTACTCTCAATTAACTCTAATTTGTCTAGATTTAAGGGAGTCAGTTTTTTCGAGTATTATAAAATGACGTTTCGCACCAACCCTTTTATCCAGCGGGAGACACACGCATTTACTGCCAATGCTTCTATCGGGATCGGTGCGAACGCGGTGGCCACTATGGTAGTGGTGGAGCCTCCTCCAGCTACTATAGATGAACTCTACAAGCATATGGAGAAACAATTTATTCAGCAGCGAAATCAGATGAAGGCTATAAAAAAAGGCATTGAAACCAAGCTTTCTAAGCAAGAAACTAAGTTAAATGAATTGATCTCGGAAAGTCATAATAAACTCTCTGATTTAAATAATAAGGTGGAACACTTCGCTATTGGTAGCATTGACTGGCAAGTTTTTGGTGTGCTTTTAGTTTTTTACGGCTCCTATCTTAATCTTACTTGATGCCCTTTAGGGCATGCAGCGAAGCGGTAAACGCCTTTTTCGGCCAGAATGACAGTGAAGGAGTATCTACGCGCCACCAAGCCATAAAAGCAGCCTGCAGGCTAAATCGCGCCCTGCTAAACCAGTCTTTTTAATCCACCTTTCCTCGCAAGCAAACTTGCTGTGTCGGTCGATTGATGACTTATCCATACACAACATATAGATATATATTGTGTATGGTTCTCTAGTGCGGATTGCGTACTTTCAAAGGGGGTGTTCTACTTAATCTCTTCCGGTAAGGGACTATATCCTTTGAGGATATTCAGATAGGTTGCGTCATCATCTATTGCTTCCCATATTGCCATTTTCTGGTCGAACTCACTGACATGCTGAGACAGTTTTGATATCTCACGCATAAAGCTCATTGGGTCTGATTTACTGCTTACTCTCCCTGTGCAAATTTCTTTGATGGAGATATTCAGCGTTTTAGCTATTTTCACGATCTGTGATGCTTTAGGTTCTGTTTTTCCATTTTCCCATTTGCTATAGGTTTGAACCGTCACACCAACTGCTTCGGCAGCATCTTCTTGCTTTAAGTTCTGCTTCAGCCTTGCGTCTTTTATAACGTCTTTGAGTGCCATATTAACTCCAAACTTAAATATTTCATTAAGCATACCACCACTTTTCTTTACTATTGATGTGAATTAAATATATAGTTAAGTCAACTTAAATAAATATGTTGTTGACAGGTTTTTTATGGTGTTCTTTTTTGGATTGAGTCGGGAGTCTAGTAATACCCGACTTTTGTCTCATTTTGATACTAATGCTGAGTAAATAGTCTTGATTGATTGGGCTCGCGTATCACTTCCTTTTGTTCATTGTCCACTTAATGCAGGTGAGATTTTTTCAATGGATGAGGATGGCCAGGTTGAATGGAGAACCCCGAAGCGCAAACAGGCTACGGGCAGTTACGAGAAAAAGATTTCAATAAAGAGTACCGGTGGAAACGGGCAGGGCATGGCAACCCATTTATGGGTCAGTGGCAATCCATCAAAGTTCCTTCAGGGTCATAATGTATTTGGTTCTGATGATCTTGTCTCACTTATATATGACACATTTAAAGTTATTGTTAAGCAATTCAATTTCACACCAACAATGCATGAATTAAAGCAAATTAAGCATGGGCTTTATGATGTTGGGATGCTTGATATTAATTATTCGTTTGAATTGCCAACACGGGCTGACGTACTGGCTTTCATTCGCGCAATGGAATTTAAGGCTAAAACCCGCCACGGAAGGCCATCTATGAAAGGGGAACGCTTTACTTTGGGAAAACATCTGAACGTTGGGCTATCAAGTTGTATTGCAAAGCTGAAGAAATCAAAACGAAGAGCGGTTGCTTACCTGAGCCGTTAATTAACAAGGGGATAGAGTTATGGGCAGACAATAAATTAAGGATTGAACTTAGATTGCATGGCAAAGAATTGACTAAGCTGGATTTACTTCAGGCTAAAGATTTTAATCCGGCGCTTGTGCAAAGTGTTTTTAACACCTACTTGGGGAGAATAGACATGGCCGAACAAATACGGCTCAACAACCAAATTACGTCTAAATTACCTAACAAATTACTAAGTACTTATACGCTATGGACTGAAGGGCATGACTTGCGTTCGATGATGTCTAAGCCAACGTATTATCGTCATCGTAAGGACTTAATGGTTCATGGCATTAATATTGACTTGAGGCCATGTGAATCAGCAATCAGTAATGTCATTCCAATGTTTAGAATTCTTGAAGCTAAAGCAGCTTCAATTCCTGATTGGGCCTTTGATAAAAACATGGTCCATTATTCTGCTAAAGCTGCTGTTTGAGGTGAATTAATGGATTACACACAAAATCAATTCCTAGAGCTGGAACTCGATATGACTGATATTTTAGAGTTGTATGTGTTTGTGACAGTTCAACTTTCCAAACTTGAAGATGCACGATTTAAAAATTTGTTGCTCGATGTTAGACAGCAAATCAAAGAACAATATCCCACATTTTTTGCTCCTGAAAATTCTACATCTATTTAATTACTTTCATTTGGCCAATCAGAGTATCGACCGGACGTGATGTCCGCCGATACTCTGATTGGCCAAATCACGATTATCATTTTCATATTTTAGAGCCTCAACATATGTCGTAAGACAACTTAATTGTAGCTGGCACGTGTCATTGTCATTCTAGCTAACCATACAGCATGGCCTTCAGGCCGAACTCGTATGTAGTGTCATAAAATTCTCGCACGTGAAACTGTCATTAAAAGCTACATTTTAATTAGTAGACGAACTAATCAGATTAGCACCTCACGACTCTTGACGACTTTAACGAATTCCATATTTGAATGATAGTTACGACGATTACGTCTGCTAGGCAATTGCGAATGCTTGTAACAATAGCTTTAACACATTCTAAACTGATGAACGTGACAATATGATTTTTAATCATTTGATGTTCTTGACTTCATTATGGTCTTAGGTAAAGACTACAGCCTAATAAGTCTTTGATTTACTGAAATAATGCTTAAGCATTCAAAGTTCATATCGAGAAGATTACGATAAAAATAATAGTGGGAGTTAATTTGATGACTGAAATGGATTTCATACCTCTGGCAGAAGATACTTTGGAGAGATTTTCAGAAATTTCTGATGTTGCTTCTCAACAGTACAATAGCCCTAAAATTGGTAATGCAGACAGCTTTGCCACGGGGAATACACTCACAGGTGGTGCTGCATTTCAAAATTTAAGTGAGATTCAACAAGGTCAACGAACTAATTTAAAAAGTCTTATCGATGAACCCGCTATAGTGCGCATGGTTTTAGAAGGTGAGAATGGCCTTCAAAGAATAATTTATATTGCCCGCAATAGTAATCTAACTTTGCCCTCAGGAGTTGAATTTGCTAGCTACCGCTCTCCCATCGGTCGGTTGGCAGAATTACCATTGGGTGAAGAAGCGCAAGTACCAAATGCAGTTCAACCTCAGTCGTATGTTGTAAAAGAAAAAACTAGTTTCAGTCCAGTTAAAGATCAGGATGGATGGGATTCGCGCCAAACGGTTTATCGTCATGAAGACAGACCGACTTACACAATTGCATCGTTAAGATCTCTACTGACTAAACGAGATTTTAGTAGCGACGATGAACTGGATAAATTGCTTGAAAAAGCTGATACAGAAGTTGTAGTAGCGGTTGGCTTAACTCACCAAGTAAGAACAGCGATGGAACTTCGCGACCAGCCGATTCTTGACAAGTTCCAAGGTGAAATATTTCGCCTACCGTTAAACAGCCAAATGATGATTATGGGGCCGCCAGGTACAGGCAAAACTACAACGCTTATAAAAAGGCTTGGCCAGAAACTGGATTTAGGGAGTCTCGAACAGGCTGAGCGACTTATTGCTACTGAAGACCATGGCAACCACCTGCATACAAATAGCTGGTTAATGTTTACACCGTCAGAGTTGCTTAAGCATTATTTGAAAGAGGCATTTAGTCGTGAACAAGTTCCCGCAGGAGATGTTCATATTCGAACTTGGGCAAGCTTTCGTAATGATATTGCCAGAAATACGTTAGGTCTTTTACGCAGTGCTAATGGTGGACGTTTCATACTTAAAGAGGACTTAAACTCACTTTCTGAACCTGTTATTGAAGATGCCCGTCATTGGTATGAAGCATTAAGCAGTTTTCATGAGCAGCGTTTACGTAAACAGTTGATCGATGGTAGAGACATCGTCAATACATCGGCCACTGACAAGCAGTTACATATAATTCAATTAATTGAAAAGATTGCAATAAACTTGGCGGCTAGCCCGTTAATCGACATCTACAGTTCCCTCAGTCGAATTGAAGAACCCCTCCGTGAGGCTTTGACTGAAATCAAAGCAGTAGCAGATGCTCTAATTAAACGAGAAAGAAATCGTTTGTTCAACCAAGATAAGAGCATTTTTGAACGCCTTTCCAGCCACTTGCAAACGATGCAATTGGACGAAGTGGATGATGAAGATGAATTTGACGATGACGAGCAAGAGTCAATATCAGCAGTTAATGCAACTCAGATTGGAGTGAAAGCTTATGTTGCAGCGCTGCGCGTGTTAGCCAGAACTCGTTACTTAAAGCGAAGTGTAGCTAAAGCCTCCAGAGCAAATGTGGTGTTAGAGTTTTTAGGTGATAAAGTCCCATCCAAGGAAGTGTTATTGGACATTGGCAGACATATTAGTTTGCAAAACGGTTTGCGGCGTTTTGTAAATAGTCACAAACGTTATATTAACGATGTCGGCGTGAGTTATCGTCAATTTAGAAAAGGTACAGAAAGGACGTTTTACACTGATGAAGTGATTAATCGTGATCAAATCAATGCATTCGAACTCGATGGAATGATTTTACTTACGCTAAAAAATGCCCGGAAATTAGCGTCACAGACCTTCGTTAATAGGGCGCTACAGGAAACTAGATTCAGCTATCTGATGAATGTGCTGGAGTTGTTCAGGAACCAAATAATGGTGGATGAAGCAACTGATTTTTCAGTACTAGAATTAGCCTGTATGGCTAATTTATCTAGTGTAAAAACAAATTCATTCTTTGCATGTGGTGACTTTAATCAGCGTATTACTTCAACAGGGATTCGTAACGATGAACAGTTGAAATGGATTTTACCATCATTGAATACAAAGAATATCAAAACCGTTTATCGACAAAGCCGCAAATTGAACTCGCTAGCCAAAGATTTACTGCAAATTTTTGGAGGTGATATGAGTGCTTTAGGGGAAGTGCCAGAAGAGAGTAACCATAACGGAGTGAATCCCGCATTGCTGGAAAATGCAGACAAAGTAAAACTGGTGGAATGGATTGCTGATCGAATTAAAGAGGTGGAAAAAAGCGTTCGTCAACTGCCAACGATTGCTGTATTGGTCAACTCAGAAAGCGAAGTTAAACCCATGGCTGAAGCGTTATCACAATGCTTAACGGACGTTTCACTCAATGCTGTAGCTTGTGAGCGAGGGCAATCATTAGGAGAAGGTTCAGATGTTCGAGTTTTCGATATTCAGCATATTAAAGGCCTGGAATTTGAAGCTGTATTTTTTGCTGGAATAGATCAGCTGGCTGAGAGCCTGCCAATTTTATACGAGCGATATTTATATGTTGGTGCGACAAGAGCCGCAACTTATCTCGGTTTGGCTTGCCGTGACCAGTTGCCAACAAAGTTAACTTCTTTAAAGGATAAATTTGTCTCTAACTGGCGGCAATGAAGGAGTTTTAGCGATTAAAAATAATTGCTCGTAGCACGTTTCTTGTTGGTTAGGCTAGAGGTGTTGATTATTCTTTGTGTTACCGATATCTACCTGGGCCAAGCGTAATAGGTAATTATAGCAGGATGGATAATCTGTTCTGTTGGCTCAGTATTCAATGAATGAAGATTTAGAGTCCAATTTTTCTCCAGCCATTGTTTAGCAGCGTAGGCCGATATCACTGCATCCCACTCATGATCGTTGCCAGTGCTGACTTTTGAACCGGTAACCGTCGATAGCAAAAGATCCATCTCTGATCTGTTTTGTGAGTAGTTGTATTTAACACCGGTTAACGCGTAGTAAAGCACTTTGGGATGCGTTTCGGTGACAATGATATCAGGAAAGAATTCTGAAGCGGCCATAAGCACAGCCATTCCATTGATACCCATTGAACCAAATAGACTGTTTGGTGATGCGACACTGTTTTGTACAGCTTGGTATTGATTTTTGAGCCAGCGGTCTGCGGGACGCCAGCCGCTTGGCCCAGTGGACCAGCAGGTTAGAGTATCTATACCAATTGCTTGTACATTCGGTAAGGCAGTTAGCGCATTTATGACGTCCTGAACTGTCTCTAACGTTTTTACCTCTATCCCTGCCAGTTCACTCTTGTGGAATGAAAAAACGGCAAGGCCATGTGAACCGTTGCCGCCTGGGTCATACCCGATGATAGAGTGTGTTTCAGTGCTAATAAATCTATTTCCCTAAATAAAATAACGGCTAAGAAGTTAAAGTATCATTTAATGCAGACGAGTTATTCCGTTTTAACTCAAGCATTGGATTATCAGAAGCGTCAAAGTAACTAATGTCAATCCCTGCTACCATGGCTGAACCTATCGGAAGTACGCCCCCACTGATTTCCAGACACAGTTCCTGGTCTTCACCTAAAGTAAACATCTTAAATTGTTTGTGAATGTAGGGTGCTAGGTCTAGCCGGTGCATCAGCAAATCATCCCAGCTGATTTCGATATCCCACTTGTTCAGCAATTCTGTCTTAGCACCATTCAAATTACGGACAAAAACAGATAATGTCCAGCTTCCGCGAAGTAGTTGCAGGTTGGCCACGATAGCCTCAAAAACACAACTAACCGGCCCAGAAATCAAAGTGACATGTTTAATGGATGCGAAAACGCGTGGTGAACATTCTTCCAATTTCTTCATGTATTCATCGTGAATGCGCGTAAATTCAATGTCCCCTAATCCTACCGGCTCTCCTGCTTTGCTCATAAGGTAGTCCCTGAATGGTGGCAGATTAATATCCGGGCGACCCAAAAACTGGAATTCTTGTATGTAGTTAAACGACTTTGCTGCAATCATATTTTCTTTCCTCGATGTAAAAAGCACATGCCAGAACAGAACGAATAGTAGATGTGATAAAAAGGAACTAATTTTTTCGGAAAATATTTTAAATTAAATCAATGATGTAGTTGATTAGCCTGAATGGATTTGATTTCGTCCAGTATCGCTTCTGTTGCAGCGTTACGACTAAAAATATAGCAACCAAGCTCGCGTAAATTTGGGTATTCAACCGGTAGGCAGGAAACTAACGGAATAACAGTTTGCAAATCCAACTGATGCTCAACACAGTAACGATTCAATACAATGTTTCTGGCCAGGAAATGCTGGATCAGGGACAAGTGTAGATTACTTCCACCGTACCCCCATCTGGAATAAGTTAGTGGCGACCAGCGAACAAGTTGGTCTGCGACATCAGGAGATAAACATACCATCGCAGCAAAATCGTCTGAGTGTATATTGTCGTCTACCTGACTTTGAAACGCTTCATCCAAAATTCGGATGGCGTCTGAACGTTGAATCAAACGTTGGGCCCAATTATGCGTAGGCCCAGGTCTGAACATTGCTATTTTTTGTTGCATCAGAGGCTGGAAAACAGCTGCTAACTCGCAGCGATAAAGCGGCAGTAAATGGTCTATCACCCATTCAATAGAGACTAAGTCCTGAACTAACTCATTTTGCGTCGCTGAAAATTCATTGAACTTGAGTATCGCTTTCAACAGAACACGTCTGTCGATAACGATATTGTCATTACGCTTCCCCGTTGTAATGGGCAAAAATACGCCCTGAGAACCTACCAGACTGCGAAATTCATGTTCTTTGATATTAAGCGTGAAAGCAGCTTCGCTAATACCTACGTGGCGACTCAGGGGCACTTTGCCATTTCTCGCTATATCTGCTCGGTGAGAAGACACATAAGAAAGACTGTGGCGGAACTCAGGTAATTCTGAAATTAGGTTATTCTCAACGACGGTGTCAGCCAGCTTCGCTAACCAACCCAATAGTGGCGTAGTTTGATGGGAAGCGCCACGTCGCTCAATCGCATCACAATGCTTATGTCGTAGC
The DNA here is from genome assembly GCF_047922965.1 of Neptunicella plasticusilytica. Lineage (GTDB taxonomy): Bacteria > Pseudomonadota > Gammaproteobacteria > Enterobacterales > Alteromonadaceae > Neptunicella > Neptunicella plasticusilytica. Next base: position 2,150,370 of record NZ_CP150481.1, on the reverse strand, counting down.
GCAGGATTGGCCAGTAATTGATAAGCGTAATGAATAACTTCTCGACGAGTTTTAAGCTCCATTTCAAACTCGCAAATTGGGGTAAACATCATGTCGTTATGATTAAGCACATGACACAGCACTGAGCAAAGTTTACCTACTAAAACTGGATCATATTCTGAACCTGATCCCAACGTTTGCTCAAATGGTAACGGGGGCGCGGATACTACATCATAATCTTCATATTCTGCTCCACAGTTTTTGCATCCCCTTAACTGAGAACACTGCCAACTATACGGATGCTTGCAGTTAGGGCAGGAATCAATTAGTAATGTTGCGTGTTGGTTACAATACGTGGAAAAGACATTATTCCATGCGCCACGATGATAGCGGTTTTCTGACATGCATAATGGACAGCACTGGAAAGATTTGACATCAATATGTCGGATATATCGTTCAGATCGAAAAAGTGAAGCATTGTGGTCAGTGTTAAATGCATTACATAGCCGCTCAACTGGGATATCAGTGGCGTCACTTAAACCGTTTAATAATCTTGCGTAGGATTTTGCTGATGTCCTTGGAAACGCAGGGATATTTCTGATTTCACACAAATTAATGAGTTCTTTGACCGTTTGCAAACCGTTCATTTTGGCTAAACGAAGCAGATAACCCAGTAAACTCTCATCTAAATGAGGTAGTGGGGTCACCGTAAGCCCATTCATTAGTGCGCCTGTACGAGCTGATTAAAAGGCAATAACGCGAGCCCTTCAGAGACGCCAGAACCGCTTAGGTCGAAAGGTGAGGGGCGTGATGGATCATATTCATACGCTTCCCATACTTCGTTAAATTTATCTAGTAACTCATCGATTGTTTCCGGCTTTTCAGGCGCGTTCAGGTTCAAATCTACAATCAAACGTTCGAGAGTACGCAAGTCACCAAGGGTGGCAGACATCATCAAGTCTGCAAAAGATAATTCTTTGCTAACCGGGAGGTTTAAATCTTCAAACACGCCTAGCAAAAAGCTTAGCCAATAGTCTTTGTCTTCTTTAGTCTGGTAGTCAAAGTGACGCATGTTAAAAGGTGAGCGGCACCGGGACTTGATCTGGCTTTCCTCGTCATAAAGTGACCGAGAGGTATGGATGCCCAGGCAAACAATTGCGCATGGACATTCATCATTCAAAAATTTTAATGATTTCACAACTTGTGAACGGTCACGTACACCACTTTGTGGAATTCCATCCTGAATCTCGTCAATAAGTACCAATTTCACCTGGTGTTGTAGTAGTAATTCTTGCACCTGAATTTTAAGTTTGGCTGCCGTTGCATTTGGGCGTTGCGGAGCACCTATTGCGCATAAAATTGCATTGAAGAAGGTACTTTCGGAAAACCGACTTGGACACCGAACCGCCAAAACTGGGATTTGATCTGCAATGTCTTCCTTGATAACCGGGTACCTGGACTTAACGAATTGCATCAAACGTGTTTTTCCAATACCTGCTTCACCGACTATAAAGCCAAGCTTTGAATTCATTGAATGGCGACATTGCATGCATTGCTTAATGTACTTGAATGCAACCTCAAAACGCGGGTGTTGAATCAATGGCAGAGTTTGATTACTCATCATTTTCTCCTTTGAAGCGGGTAATTGAGTTGCTCTCATTCACCTCTTGAGTAGTTTCATTTTGTAGAAGGTGTTGCTGGTAAGATTGTCGGAACTGTTCAACGTACTGAGGTACTTTGTTTGCAGTAATACCGGGTATTTTTACGCCAGTATTATTGGTTGATTTGGTTATCAGACACTCCTTAGCTCGTTGATAGGCTGCTTGGATATCGCTTGGTTCAGCCGATCTCAAGGGGCCAATGAGGTATTTCATTTTGCTCGTGTTACGTTTTTCAGCAAGGTGTGTGAAATGATGAAAGCGATCTGACGATTGGACCAGAAGGTATTTTCCAAAATTTGACTGAAACGGCTTAGGTACAAACACCACAATCTTCGATACATCTGTTTGATTAAAGCGGAAAAACACTTTTGGCTTTTTGGTTGGGGACGTGGCCAGCATACGTTCCCGCAACTTGATCAACTTTGAATTAGAAAAATGCATGTCGTGAAGTTGCAATCCTTGCAACTTTTGAATAGTACCAGTGACTAACTCCCCGCGATGCAAGTCACAATCCGCTTCATTCTCAAGGTGTCGAATATAGCGAGTAGGGTAAGAGTTCCAAGAATCAAAAGGGGTTTGCCCCGCAAGCCCTTTGTGCGGTTTATGATGATATTTGTTAAAAATCACATCGAAGACAATGGCTTTGAAATCTTCAAATGCTAGAGGCTTGTCATTGAAAAACTGACCTGCGTCTTTACCTCGCGTCTTTTTACCATGCTTGTAGCCCGGCAACGCCTTACGTAACCGCGATCGTAATGTGCGGAAAAAACGCTCTATAAATGGTTTGGCATCACCTTTTTCGGTGGGCGTTGTAGCATAGCAAATCCCAAAGCTATCACATGCTAGTTTGAAGTTTGCATTGGAAAATGCAGGGCCTGCATCCGCAACAATTTTAATTGGTTTACCTCGTGCCACCCAGTGGCATTGAGTTCCACCATTTTCGACCTGATGAGTCATAATCGATGATAGGCATTCGATTGAAGCGGCAGAAGTTTCACTTTCTTTGGTGGTTTTACAAAGTTGAAAAGAAAGTCCGCACACGCTGCGGGTACACACGTCCAATGCAACGTAAATAATAACTTTGCGGTATTCATTTCCATTGAATTTCATTAGGGCTTTTACATCAACAGCATCCATTTCTACTAATTCAAGTGGAATTGTAGGAACCTCCCATTTCAAGTAATCCCTGAAATACCGCGCCGCAACTATGGGGCCTTTTTGGGCAACCATCACGTCGTACGGATCCAATGATGCAATCACCTTGTCAACATATCGATGTGACGGTACATGAATTGAATTGGCCTTTGCGCGAGTTTCCAGTTCTTCATAGACCTCGACGTTGGTAGGGGCCATACCTTTTTGACAAACAATATCTTCGATATTTATGTAGTAAAAATCTTCTAGTTCCTCAGAAAACGCATTTGAACCCGGCGCGCGCGTAGGAGGTGGTTCATTGCGTAACATATCCTGAACAGTTTTGGCATGCCGAAGCATGGTGCGAGTGCAGGGGACTTCGATATCTCCGTCATTGATTAACTTGCCCATGGGGGTGTTATTCGCGGCATAATCCCACGCATGTCGCACTTTTTTGGCGCTTTGACCGGGCATCATGTCCGCTACCTGTTGATAGAATGGTTGGTAGTCCTGGTTAAGGCCATAAGCCTCAATTGTTGATGTACATACTGTGTTGACCGGGTCTTTTAGGATCGTGATATCGCCTTTTGCTCTGAGTTTGTGAAAGTCATCGATGCTAATTTCCTCGGCACCAGATGGACCTTCTAACAAGTAGCTTGCTTTTTCGTTACAACAATCGGTGATGATTGAAAACACCTGACCGTGTAGTTCGATTTGATCGCCTGGTTCAATGGTGAATGAATTCATAGAATTCTCCTTACAGCTTAATAGGGGGGAAGTGGAATTAGTGCAGACGAGGTTGCTCGTCCAGCAGTTGAAGTTGGTACCGGGTGTACAGCTCCATCAGCATTTTGCGGTACTTTGAACATTTGCGTACTTTGCGAACAACCAGTTGAGATCCCGTTGTTAGCGTAAAAGCGCGGCGCTTGGCCTCGAATGTTAAATCAGGCACCCAGTTTTCGAGTTTCACCTCTTCAAAAACTACACGTCCATCTCGCTGTAAAATTATTGCGTCTGGAGAGTAGCGGCGCATTTTACCTTGCAGCATGAATGTCACGGTAAATGGGTGGGTCTCAAAACCGGTGATGTCCGGGTCAATGAAACGTTCTATACATGCACAGAACTCGGTGTTTGACTCGCACATTTTTGAACGATTCTCGTCACAATCGTAAAACTGTTCTACCCAATGGCTAGGGCTGGACTTTTTAATGTTTCGACCTTTCATAAACAACGCACTCCTATAGTAAAAGCGTTACTTTCAACTTAGGGTGGTTTTTTGATTGGTCAAGCCGCTAACAACTTGTAACGAGCTGTATTTGTTGGATATTTAGATCTATTTTGTTGTAGAAAAATATGAAATCCACATAAATATGAAGGATAGGAACAACAAAAATGCTATTTTAGTGCGCGTTATTTTATTGACATGTCTACGTAATTTGTCTTGCGTGATCTATCGACATTTTTTGCGCAGGAGCACCAATACTGGTACGACCAGAAGATCTTTTACATTTGATACGCATTATTTTTTTGATAACACGCCTAATTTTGCATTTTAAGGCAATGGAAACCGTGATTTCAGGAATGAAAAACACCGCCTTTGTATTCCCTGCACGTGTTATTTCGGCAAAATAATTACGCTAAACGTTGGCTGCCTTTGGGAACATGGTAGGATACCGCCTGTATTTTTCAGGTGATAAAAGATGGAAATAACAACAATAAGCCAGGTGTGGCGCTACTTCAGATGGTTACCCAAATGGCTGTTAAAGCGTTTTTTTTACTCAGGAGAAACTTGCTTCGGCGATACGCTTTGATATCCGGGCCCGTCATGCAGGTGTAAGGCTTAATTTGGCAAATCAATGCCTAGGCTATGAGATCTGGTTTGAAGTTACCAACAACACGCCGTTCGAACTGACTCAGGATAGGGCTGAATTTGAATTTACCTTTGAAGGTGTAACTGGCACTACTTCACAGTTTATCCGTAAAATCACACTATCTTCTGGGCAACATAAAAGCTTTGTCATCAAGGGCGATCTAACAGATTATCGCGCGCAGCAAATAGCTGATCTGCATACACAGTATGAATCCAGCATAACAGTCAATGCGCTTTACCAATGCAAAGTACGGGAGTTCACCTTTCATCGTAATTTGGATGGGATCAAACCTGATATCATCAACATAGCGTCTCGTACTCAACAGAACAACCACACAGTTAAGCGCGAAAGATTTTACCGGACTGAAACGTTTTCAATCCGTGGCCGGAGACCGCTTCAAAATGGGTGTCCTGCTTTACGACGGAGATCACACGACAGCCTTTGGTGACCATCTTTACGCCGTACCGCTGGGAGCCCTTTGGTCATGACGTCGCATTACTCCATCGGTCAACTGGCCAAGACCGCTGGCGTCAATGTCGAAACTATCCGCTATTACGAACGCCAAGGTCTCATCACGCAACCGCCGAAAACAGCCCTAGTGCAAGTGAAAGGTTCAATTCACCTAAGCATCGCTACACATCATCCCGGCCATCTTTTCCATGAGTATCATTAAGCATTCTCGAAGAGCTTGACTCTATAGTGGCTACAGGGTTTAGAATGCGATTAATTATCATTAACAATCGTATAAGTAGAGATATCGACCATGCTAATTCGCTGGATGCCCCATTTTACAGATCAGAGATGGTCAATGGTGAAAGCCATGCGGCTATGCCTGCTGTTATCGTTTGCGCTGCTCGCAAGCGTCAGTCATGCGACCGATAACAGCCATCGCCAAATTCGACAATTGGCTCAACTGGCTGAGTACATCGGTGCTGACTATGTTGCTGCGGTAGATCACAACACGGTGGTCAATCTCGATGAATACCAGGAAATGCTTGAGTTTGCGCAATTACTGGTCGATAAAAGCGCAATGATTGCCAAGCCCGCCCTTGATTCTCACAATCTACAAGCCGAAGCGGGCGCTCTACAGCAAGCGGTTCAAAACAAACAGGACGTTCGCCTTGTTCGCCAACTGAGCACTCAACTGCGGCGCTCTTTACTGGCCTTGATGCCGCAATCCACATTGCCAGATCGCTTGTCGCCCAAAAGGACGGTTGAATCGTTATTCAAGGATAACTGTACAACTTGTCATGGCTTAACGGGAAAAGGTGATGGGACTCTGTCAACGCAGCTGAATCCCGCACCCACCAATTTTACCGATAAGGAACGGGCGTCGAATCGATCAGTTCTCGGGCTGTTTGATGCCATATCCAATGGTATCGATGATACTGCGATGCCTGGCTTTAATCAGCTGACCGAGCAACAACGCTGGTCACTGGCATTCTACGTAGGCAGCCTGGCGTTTCAGTCTAACCCCAAACCATCTGTCAACGATTCGAATATTTCTTTGTCCCAACTCGTCAACTTCAGCCCAGCACAGATTGCCGCCGGGCAGTCGCAAGAGGTCGAATATCTTGCCGAGTGGCTGCGCGCCCATCCAGAGCAATTGTTTGACAAGCAACAAAACCCTCTTGCCATCAGCCGCGAGCGTTTAATGGCCGCCCATGCCGCTTACCAGAAAGGTGATTATCAAGCGGCCAGCGAACTGGCAATCAGTGCTTATCTGGACGGCTTTGAGCTGGTTGAAAACAGTTTGGACACGCAAGATCCAACGCTTCGTAAAAATATTGAAGTCAATATGATGAAGTTGCGCCAGGTCATTAACCGGGCACAACAGAACGGTGAGTTGGACGCCCTCATGGCGGAAACACTGGCGCAGTTGAGTGAAGCTGATCGCCTACAGAATGAATCGACCTTATCCGGTGGGACGTTATTTACGGCCAGCTTGATCATCTTGTTGCGCGAAGGGTTGGAAGCCCTGCTGGTCATCATTGCATTGATGACCGTGCTGATCCGTACGCAACGACAAGATGCCCTCAAATACGTACACACCGGTTGGATCGTGGCACTCCTGTCGGGCGGTGCAACCTGGGTAGCAGCCCAGTCGTTGATCAGTATCAGTGGGGCTAGTCGAGAGGTGATGGAGGGCGTCGCCGCATTGTTCGCAGCGCTGGTATTGTTTTATGTCGGGATCTGGATGCACAGCAAGACCCATGCGGCGCAATGGCAGGCTTACATACAGAAGCACGTCAATGAGCGGCTGAAATCCGGCACTCTGTGGGGGCTGGCAGCGCTCTCTTTCATTGCAGTCTATCGGGAAGTCTTTGAAACTGTCTTATTCTATGAGTCTCTCCTGACACAAGCGGCCGAGGCACAATATTCAGTTGTTGCCGGAGGCTTTTTGCTTGGTGTTGCCATGCTGGCTGTGTTGTCCTGGGTGCTGATCCGGTATTCAATCAAGCTACCCATTGCCAGGTTTTTTTCGACGACGACCTACCTGCTCTTAGCGCTGTCTTTTATTTTAACAGGGAAAGGGATTTCCGCATTACAGGAAGCGGCCCTCATTGGAATGTCGCCGTTACCGGTGAACGTTGATTTGAGTTGGATAGGCCTCAAATCCACTTGGCAGGGGATCACGGCACAGGCCTTGATCCTGGTGGTGTTTATGGTGTTTATCTGGGGATCAAAAGTGAAGCAGCGCTAGCGTCCGTCAGTTTCCAAAGCGCCAGGCATGAAGGGCTTACCGGTTACCGCTTCGGAGTCCGATTAGCTGACAAATTGTGCAAAATGCCACACTGCTCAACGGTTCGCTCATTTGAGCAGCTGTTGCGCAAGGTTTTTAACTGTTGTCGAAGGTGGCTGAGTTCTTGAATTCGGGCTTCCACTTGCTCGATGTGTGTGTCGATCATTCGGTTGACGTCATCGCATTGTGTGTCAGGCGATCCGGTTAACGCTAACAGTTGCCGGATCTCTGATAAAGCGAGGTCAAGATTGCGGCAGTGCTTGATAAACATCAGCCGTTCAATGGCAGTTGCATCATACAAACGAAAATTCCCTTCGCTGCGCTGGGTAGATGCCAACAACTGTTCTTTTTCATAATAACGAATTGTCTGCACTGAGCAGCCGGTCATTTTCGCCAGTTCACCGATTTTCACCGCATTGACCTCCAACACTTGACTCTATAGTTACAATAGAGTTTAAACTGGGCACTATTGGTATAACAAGGGCTTTTTATGGCAGAGCAATGCAGCGGCACCTGCGGGACTGTGAACAATTCAGAGGGTTGTGTCACTCAGGATTCAGTAGACAAAGCAAAGATAGATACCGGTTATGTTAGCGAATACCGTGTAGCCAAGATGGATTGCCCTTCGGAAGAAGGCATGATCCGCATGGCGCTGGATAGCGTTAACCCAAAGGTGACGTTGGAATTTGATACCCCCAATCGAAAGGTTCGCATTTTTCACGGTGACAACGCGGCAACCATTGAGGCTCGAATGCACGCGCTTGGACTGGGGGCGACGCTTGAGCACACTCATCCAGTGGAAAATAATGTCTTCATCCAGGCTCAAGTATCGGCCCAACAAACGTCACAAAATGAAGCCCGTATACTCAAATGGTTGTTAGTCATTAATGCGGTCATGTTTGCGGTTGAAATCACGGTCGGCTGGCTGGCTCAATCCACGGGATTAATCGCCGACTCACTGGATATGTTTGCCGATGCTGCGGTGTATGGCGTATCGCTTTATGCCGTTGGGCACAGCGTTCGGATGAAGCTGCGCGCCGCACATTTGTCCGGCTGGTTGCAGGTGATATTAGCCTTAGGCGCCTTGAGTGAAGTATTGCGGCGATTTTGGTATGGCAGCGAGCCAGTTTCCAGCCTGATGATGAGCTTCGGTTTGGTCGCATTGATGGCTAATGCTTGGTGTTTGGTATTGATTGCTAAAAACAGAGATGGCGGTGCACACATGAAGGCGAGTTGGATTTTCTCCGCCAACGATGTCATTGCCAATCTTGGCGTCATTTTGGCGGGCTTTTTGGTCGCTTGGACGGGATCGCGGTATCCGGATTTACTGATCGGCCTCCTTATTGCTGTGATTGTGCTCAGTGGCGCACGTCGAATTTTACAACTTAAGTCCTAAGGTGCGGACCACGACATGATTAATAAGCAATTGTCTTTTGACGCCTCGCCAATAAAAGCCTTAACCCTGGCTCACCTTAATAGTCAGGCTGTAGGTAGATCAAAGGGTGGAAGAAGGTTTGTGGTTGAATCTGCGGCTATAGATGGTAAACTCCACGGCATGTCACATTTCACTGGGAATATAGTCGATTTATGAATCGAAAAGCATTGTCATATTTGCTGTTAGTCTTGATTGCGCTGCAATCGTTGACAGCTATGGCTGACGTGCATCCCATTGATTATTCGGACACAGCCCCTTTTTCCACTGATTCCTCCGAGGGCTCATTATCAGGAATGCTGCAAGACGCAACTGATCCCACAAATCAAAATGCCCCCACTGACGGTCTGTTTCATTGTCATCACCATGGCTGCCATTGCCATGTCTATTTATCCGGCATCCTGACTCATTCGTTTTTTTTGCATAAACATTCGTTACATAACGACTATCATGCCCTCATTCCCGAGGCGCCATCCTCATCGCTGTACCGCCCTCCAATAGCCTGATTTTACTGATTAAGTCTTTTCCTGTGTTGCAGTTATCGCTGCAATGCGCGGTTCGAATTATCTTAAAAAAGTAGGATCTACCATATGTTACCAACACATACTGCGCCTTGTTTATGCGCATGGGAACGGCGGAATATCAGAAACCGCTGCGTTCTGTTCAGTTTACTATTGTTTACTTTTTCTTCGGCGCTTTACGCCGCGCCTGGGGACTCAACGATCACGCTGACCACTGCGGTGCAGCGATCATTGTCACAAAACCCGTCTCTTAAAATTTTTTCCTACCGCTATGACGCTCTTCAAGGGCAGGCAGAATCGGCCCAGTTGCGGCCAGCCTATGAAGTGGGTTTTGACGCTGAAAATGTCGGGGGCAGCGGGGATTTCAGGGGCGTAAGTGGTGCCGAACTAACCGTTGCTCTGTCTTCGGTCATCGAAATGGGGGATAAGCGCTCAGCTCGGCAGGGCGTGGTATCCCACAGTCGGTCGGTTCTCGATGCTCATCGCCAGGTGGAATCCCTGGCGCTGTTAGGTGAAGTCACACGCCGCTACGTCGATGTGCTTGCAGCACAGGCGCAGGTTGAACTGGCGAAAGAAGCCGCTCAGTTGGGAAACGAAAGCTTACGCATTGTGAAAAAGCGGGCTGATGCGGGAGCGACGCCCGAGGCGGAAGTGAAGCGCGCACAGGCCGCTGCTGAGCAAGCGAAACTCGCTTTGCTCGCGGAGCAACAACGGCTAGCTTATTTGAAAATGGCATTGTCTGCCCTGTGGGGAGCGACCAACCCAGAGTTTGACAAAGTGGAAGGTGATCTATTCCAGTTCGGCGAGGACGTTGCTTTTGAAAGGTTGTATGCCAAAGTGGAAAAGAATCCAGCGATAGAAATTTTCGCAGCGCAGTCCCGCCTCAAAGAAGCCGAAATACGCCTTGCTCAAACCCAATCCAGCGCCGACATCAGTTGGTCGGTGGGCGTTCGTCGAATGCAGGAAACAGATGACACAGCACTGGTTGCAGGCTTCAGTATGCCGCTGTTTTCAGGTGAGCGAAATGCCGGCGTCGTTTCCACCGCATTGGCTGAGAAAAATCAGGTGTTAGCACAGCGCGACGTGATGCTGCTCGATTTACACACGCAATTGTTTCGAGCCTTTCACAACCGCAAGCAAGCCATTGTTGCGGTAAAAGTCCTACATACCGCCATCATACCAGCCCTTGAACAGGCGCTGGTTGAAACTCAAGCGGCGTATCAGCGGGGCCGGTACGGGTACCTCGATTATGTCAGCGCACGGCAGGAGCTATTGAGCGCCAGACGTACTCAGATCGAAGCGGCCGCAGCTGCCTTAACCTATGGCGCAGAAATTGAGCAGCTGACAGCAGAGCCTCTGGCCCTGACTCAGTATGGGGAAGACAACACATTTTCAGGATCACCACAATGAACTCCAAAACACACATTAAAAAAACCATCACCCATCTTCTTGTCAGTTGCTTAGCGATCGCGCTGCTGCCGGGACAAACCTTTGCAGAGACTGGCCACGAAGAGGAGACAGAGCAGCACGAAGAAGGCCACATTGAACTAACCCAGGAACAGATACAGCATGCTGGTATTGGGCTGACAACCGTTACCTCGGGGACTATCCGCGATGTCTTACCGGTATACGGCGTCGTGGCTAGCAATGCAGAGCGCGTACAGTCGGTGACTGCACGCTTCGACGGCATTATTCGGGAAGTTAAAAAAAGTATCGGTGATCCGGTTCGTAAAGGCGAAACCCTGTTAACCGTAGAAGCCAATGAAAGTCTGAAAACCTATTCGATAGTGTCCGCACTCAATGGTGTTGTTACTCAGCGTAATGCAAACGTTGGCGAGCAAACTACCGATACCCCATTGTTAGTTGTTCAGGATTTCTCAACGGTTTGGGTGGAGCTGTCGGTTTTTCCCAAAGATGTTAGTCAGGTGGATTTAGGCCAACAAGTTCGCATTCTCAGTCTCGATTCAACCCAAATCGCAGAGGGGAAAATTATCTATATTGCGCCGCATGGTCAGGGTGGCAATCAGGCCATTACAGCTCGCGTTTTAATTGACAACCCGAAAAGCCGCTGGAAACCCGGGCTTTTTGTCAACGCGCAAATCACCCGTGAGGAGATTGCTGCTCCGGTGGTGATCCGTAACGAGGCCTTGCAAATCGTCGAAGATAACCCCGTCGTGTTTGTTCAGGGTGAGGAGGGTTTTGAACCGCGTGCGGTGACGCTCGGACGCACCGACGGCGAGTTGAGCGAAGTCTTGGCTGGCCTGTCTGTTGATGAAGTGTATGTCAGTAAAAACAGCTTCATTTTAAAGTCAGAGCTGGGCAAGGAGGGTGCTGAACATGGACACTAAATTGCTATTGGCGCGATCCATAACACCGAACAGCCAACACGGTACTCACCGGTCAGATGAACCCCAAATAGGAGTTCACCATGATCGATAAACTCATACAATTTTCCATCGCGCGCCGCTGGCTGGTGATGTTTCTGGTGCTAGTGACTGGGGCCTTAGGGGGCTGGAACTATCAGAACCTGCCCATTGACGCCGTACCCGATATCACCAATGTTCAGGTGCAAATCAATACAGAAGCCCCGGGTTATTCACCGCTGGAAGTTGAGCAGCGTATTACTTACCTGGTGGAACTGGCCATTACGGGATTGCCCTATGTGGAGAGCACGCGTTCGCTGTCACGCTACGCCTTGTCTCAGGTGACTGTGGTATTTGAAAAAGGCACGGACATCTACTTCGCTCGCAACCTAATCAATGAACGGCTACAACAAGCCAAAAGCGAAATGCCTTCGGGGATCGAGCCGGTCATGGGGCCTGTTGCCACAGGCCTCGGTGAAATCTTCCATTATGCGGTGCATGCACAGCCGGGTGCCTTGCAAGCCAATGGTGAGCCGTATGATGCAACCGCCTTACGCACCTTGCAGGATTGGGTGATCCGTCCTCAATTGCGTCTGGTTCCCGGCGTCACCGAAGTCAATACCATTGGCGGGTTTGAAAAACAGTTCCACATCACCCCGGAACCTTCAAAACTGTTGGCCTATCAACTCAGCTTTGATGATTTAGTGGCTGCGCTGGAGAAAAACAACGCCAATATCGGTGCAGGCTATATTGAAAAAAACGGTGAGCAATACTTGATCCGAGCCCCCGGACAAGTGGCTGATATCCCGGCGTTAGAAAAAATCATCGTCGCCCGTCGAGCGGGCTCACCCATTACTGTGGCCGATGTGGCCGATGTCGGATTCGGCAAAGAGTTGCGTACCGGCGCCGCAACACTGGATGGTGAGGAAACGGTACTGGGTACTGCCGTCATGCTACTGGGAGGCAACAGTCGAACGGTTTCTCAGGCGGTGTCGGCAAAGTTGCTGGAAATCAACAAAACGCTTCCCGAGGGCGTGATTGCCGAGCCGGTTTATAATCGTACGGTACTGGTCGACAAAACCATTGCCACGGTTCAAGCCAATCTGGCCGAAGGTGCGCTATTGGTCGTCGTCGTGCTCTTGGTCATGTTGGGTAATGTCAGGGCGGCATTACTTACGGCCTTGGTGATCCCTTTGTCGATGTTGATGTTGATGACGGGCATGGTACAAACCAAGGTCAGTGCCAATCTGATGAGTTTAGGCGCACTCGACTTCGGCTTGATTGTGGATGGTGCGGTCATCATTGTTGAAAACTGCATTTTACGATTGGCGGGGCGACAACATCATCTTGGGCGCACCTTAAAACTCGACGAACGGTTTCAGACGGTGTTTACAGCGACTCGCGAAGTATTCACACCGAGTTTGATCAGTGTTTTGGTGGTGATTCTGGTGAATTTACCCATCCTGGCACTGACTGGCGTAGAAGGCAAAATGTTCACACCGATGGCCATGGCGGTAATCATGGCTTTGCTATCGGCACTGGTGTTATCGCTTACCTTTATTCCCGCCGCCGTAGCGTTGTTTATGACCGGGCATATTGAGGAGAAGGACAACTTTATTGTTCGTCACTCCAAGCGGCTTTATATGCCGATATTGGCATGGGCGCTCAAATTTCGCGTGCTCGTATTGTCTGCAGCGCTGATCTTTGTGGTGTTAGTCGGCGCACTGGCTTCGCGGATGGGGACGGAGTTTATCCCCAATCTGGATGAGGGCGATATTGCCATCCAGGTGCTGCGGATACCCGGTACCAGTCTCACGCAATCCCTGGATATGCAGTTTAAGCTCGAAAAGGCTGTGCTGGAAATCCCGGAAGTGAAAACCTACTTTTCGCGCGTAGGCACTGCGGAGGTCGCCAGCGATCCTATGGGACCCAACATTTCCGATGGTTATGTCATGCTCAAGGATCACAGCGAATGGCCCGACCCCGACAAAACCAAAGCGCAACTGTTGGAAGAAATCGGTGAGAAGCTATCGTTGTTACCCGGGAATGCCTATGAGATCAGCCAACCGATCCAACTTCGCTTTAATGAGTTGATCTCAGGTGTGCGCTCAGACCTCGGGATCAAGGTATTCGGCGATGATCTGGCGCAACTGCTTAGGTCAGGCGGTGAAATTGCAGCGGTTTTGAACGGTATCGAAGGCGCAGAAGGGGTGAAAGTCGAGCAAGTGTCCGGTTTGCCTATTCTATCCATCGACGCAGATCGTTCTGCGATGTATCGCTATGGTTTGAATGTTGCCGATGTGCAGGACGTAGTAGCCGCCGCTACGGGTGGTGAGGAAGCCGGCCTGATTTTTGAGGGCGATCAACGTTTCTCGATAGTGGTGCGAGTGGCTGAGCGCGTAAGGGGCGATTTGAGCGCTTTGGAACGTTTGCCCATACCGTTGCCAGACGGTGGCTACGTACCGCTGCGAGAAGTCGCAAGCCTCACATTGGCGCCTGGACCTAATCAGATCTCTCGTGAAAACGGCAAGCGGCGATTGGTCGTCAGCGCGAATGTTCGCGGGCGTGATTTGGGTGGCTTTGTGGCCGAAGTACAGGGCAAAGTAGCGCAACAGGTGAAATTGCCACCCGGTTATTGGCTGGAGTACGGCGGCACGTTTGAACAATTGCAATCGGCCTCACAGCGTTTAAGTCTGCTGGTTCCCGTCACTTTGGTGATGATTTTTGCACTCCTGATGATGACGTTTGGCTCAGCAAAAGATGCGGCATTGGTCTTTAGTGGCGTACCGCTGGCACTGACGGGTGGTGTTATTGCGTTGTGGTTACGTGATATTCCCCTATCCATTACCGCCGGCGTTGGGTTTATTACCCTATGCGGGGTTTCGGTGCTGACGGGGGTCATGATGGTGTCGGCATTTCGGGATGAACTCAATCGCGGTGAATCAGTCGAGCACGCGATTCGCGAGGGTGCCATGTTGAGATTGCGACCGATTTTGATGGTCGCTTTAGTGGCTGCATTGGGCTTCTTGCCAATGGCGCTTAACACCAGTACCGGGGCCGAAGTCCAAAGACCGCTGGCCACGGTGGTCATCGGGGGTATTATCTCCTCCACGCTACTTACGCTTCTGGTGCTTCCTGGTCTCTATAGACTGACTTGGCGAAAGCCAAAAGGGATTGATGACAATGGCGAACCGATCGCCCAGTGACACGGTCAGGATCGCGGCGTCGAACGGCTTGTCGCGATCCCTCTGATAGCAATGACAACACTTTTTGGAGTATTCACATGAAACAAATTACCGCTTTTATTCACCACGTTCGAACCGCTGATGTCATCGATGCTCTGCGCGATGCAGGTTACAAAAACATATCGTTACTCGACATCAAAGGGAGCTTGAAACCCTTGGGCGAAAGTGAGTTGGCCTATTCGTCCGAAGCCGGCGTGGTTATCTCAGAAGTTCAATTATCCCTGGTATGTGAAGACAATCAGGTGGACGAGGTGACCTCCGTCATTCGCAAAACCGGGAAAATCGGACCGAACATATCCGGTTGGGTCTACGTCAGTCCGGTTGAACAGGTACTGCCCATAGACGGCGATTAACACTTCCGAGTTTGTGCGCGCTGGCCACGTTCACACCAGCGCGCACCAAACCCGAAACGCTTGGTGTAGGGACTATGCATAACCACGATCACTCCAGCAGTTCGAAACGTATTGGCTGGGCCTTTTTCCTCAATCTGGGATTTACGGTTATTGAATTTATTGGCGGCTGGCTGACAAACAGTACCGCCATCATGGCTGATGCCGTCCACGACCTCGGCGACAGTATTTCCATCGGCCTCGCCTGGATTCTTGGCAGGTTGAGCAACAAAGGTTCGAACGTGGAGTTCACCTACGGCTACCGTCGCCTGTCACTATTCGGCGCATTGATCAATGGCCTGGTATTGATCATTGGCTCCTTCTGGGTGCTGACCAAAGCTATACCCAAGTTGTTGCAACCAGAAATGCCTGTAATTGAAGGTATGTTAGGGTTGGCTGTTTTTGGCGTTCTGGTGAATGGTATTGCCGCCTATCAGCTTAGCCAGGGTAAAACGCTTAACGAGAAAGTCTTAAACTGGCATTTATTGGAAGACGTACTGGGCTGGGTGGCCGTCCTGATTGTTTCCATTGTGCTGTTTTTTGTGGATTGGCCGATTTTAGACCCCGCACTGTCTATCGTTTTTACCCTCTACATCTTGTTCAATGTCGGAAAAAACCTTTGGAGTACCACTCGATTATTTCTTCAGGCCGCACCCGACAAAGCACTGTCAGAGTCACTTCACCGCTGTCTATCCACGCTTGATGAGGTCCGTAGCGTTCACCACCTCCACCTGTGGTCACTGGATGGAGAGCACCATGTGCTTACCGCGCACTTGGTATTACAACGCGCTTTATCCGTGGAGCAGCAAATTGATTTGAAAATGACAATTGCAGATCGTCTCAGCGAGTTCGATCTCGCGCACACGACCATTGAGTTGGAATTTGGGGAGGAAACCTGTCGAGACGCAAAGGTTTAGGAACTCCAGCATCGACGAGCCATCGATCTGAATTCTGTAGCACAGAATTTCGTTCAGGAAATTCGTATCGTCACACGAGTACATCGATATGTCGTCCCAATGGCTCGGCCGACACTGTGTTAATCTCACCTTTGGCTTGTGTCGCCATCACCATCGCTTGTTGAGAAGCGTTACGATCCTGTAGTGAGGGATCAGTGGGCGCCATGGACGCCATGCTTATTAGCTGGGCTTTTTCCAGCGTTGCTTTGGGATCGTTGGGCTCAGATGAAGTATCAAACGCCACATCACCTGAGACGACATAGAGTTGGCCATCGAGAGGCCTATACTGGTAATTGGGTGGTGAACTGTACTGTGTCGTAACGGCGAGGTGAGATTCTACATGCCGTTGAATAGATGTCTGAGAGAGCTCTAATTGTTTGCGCTCGGCCGAGTTGTCGCCAGACTTGGTCTCTGTGTCGCGCGCTGAATTGGTAGATGAAGTACTCAAAGGCGCTGTGGGTAAAGACAAAGCTGTTGTCATCGTCCTTCTCCACAAAAAACCGACAATAGATACAGTATATCGAAATTCACACCGATTGGCCTATTCCCAATGTTGTCTGCGATATTCGATTCAAGATTAACAGGAGGCTCCCATAGGCGAAATCAAGTAAGCCCGCTCATATACTTTAATCGTACAGGCAAACCAGATAGCTCCTGTAAATTGTTTTCCATGGGTCATTCAACAATCTGATGTCAATAGCACGGCCATTTTCTCCATCAACACATGAGTCGCGTTATTTGAAAGCTGCTGGCCTTCTTCGATATATTCCCAAACGGTGGCATCGTTTTTCCAACCCCCTTGCTTTTTTATGAGTTCAAAATCGACACGCTCCCGTGCTGCCGAGGTGGATAAGCCACGTCGAAAACTGTGGCTACTCAAATCTGGAACAAAGTCGAACTCGCATGCCTCACCCAGTGTTTTAAGTAGATCATTAACGGCCCCTGGGTTCAGGTGTTTTGCTTGAACCTGATCCCACCGGTTAACCGGCCGGAAAAGCGGACCGCTAGAAATGCCTACCGCATCCAGCCACATTTTGACAGCCTTGGCAGGACAGCAACTGGACGCACCAAAGGGCAACGCGCGGGTCAGGCCTGTTGCTTGCTGGTCCGTTTTGGAGCGAGGTAACCGGATGATCAGACCCTCCGGCTCCCACACCAGATGGCTGACTTGAATGGCTACCAGTTCACTGCGGCGAAAGGCACCGAAAAAACCGGTTAACAGCATCGCCATATCCCGGTGCTTCTTTTTACTGTCCGGTAAGTGCCGCAGGTGATTCACCATCTGCGCAATGTGCTTCAGACGCAGTGCCTTGGCTTTGCGTTTGGGCTGGCCATGGGTGCGCCGAATGCCTTCCATTGTTTTGCGTACGAGCGGATCTTTCACTGGGTCAATGACTCCCTGATAGTGGTGCCACTGACCGATGGCCGTCAGATGGAGATCCAGGGTTCGAGAGTTAAGCGACTCAGCACGGGCTAACAGGTAGCGAACCACCGTATCCCGATCCGTCGGCAGACGCCCACCCCATTTTTCAAACTGCCGGATGGCAGACCGGTACGCCTTGCGGGTGTTGTCTGATGTGGCTGCCTGGAGGTAATGACGTAGCGCTTCGGAGTTCTGACGGACAATCTGACCCGACTCCTCATTACGTAACGGTAGGTCGGTGGCCAATTGTGGTGGTTTGTACTTCATAAATCGGATTCCTGTCGCAGTCGCTCAAAAGGCGGCTATGTACCAGCGTTACAAGTGGGAAAATTCTGCCGGATTGCCTAAACCTACGATAATGGTCATTATCGTGGGTTAATAATTTAAATTCAAGCAATCTTGAAAAACATCAATATAATGTTATATTACGTTACACGTAATACGGTAGTAAATAATCTGAGAGGAATTCACCATGGCCCGTGCCGGAGTTACATACCACGATGTTGCCAAGGCCGCTGAGGCCATCAAAAATCTGCGCCAAGAACCAACTGTAGACCGGGTGCGTGAACATCTCGGCACCGGCAGCAAAAGCACCATCGCGCCACTACTCAAACGTTGGCGATCAGATAACGGAGAATCGACCGATATCGGCGGGCTCCCAAACGACCTGGTGGAAGTCGTGAAATCACTCCACGATAGGGTTCAGCAGATGGCCGATCACCGAATCGAGCAGGCCCGACAGGGATTCAAAGAGCTGAATGAAGAACTTCGGAAAAAGCTCAATGACGCTGACAACACGGTTGCACAGCTGAGCGCACGCCAAAAGGATTTAGATATGCAGATAGGGCAACTTACTCACGAGGTAAACCAAAAAGCTCAGGCGCTGGAAGATACGAGAATCAAACTGACCAAAGCAGAGTTACAACGAGACGAAGCGATTGCGCGGACTGCTGAACTGAAGGTAAGTGTTGCTGAGCTCAAGCAGGAAAATAAGGATATTCGAGAGCACTTTGAACACTATCAGCAGCGCACGGCGGAAGACCGTCAGCAGGAGCGCGAACAGTTTCGAACAGTTACTCAGGGATTAAAAGACCAGGTTCGGGATCTACAACACCGGTTCACCCAGGCCGAGTCCAAGGCGTCCGAGTTATTTGATGCCAATGCACAGCTACAAAGCAACGCCGGTAAACTTGAACAGGCCAATGTAGCGCTAAACAGGGAGCTAAACGGTAAGATAGAAGATATCCAGGATCTGAAACGCGATCTTGAAGATGCCTTGACGAAGTATCGAGATTCCCAGCATAAAAATGAACAATTGGCGGAAAACATGGCAGTGATCACCTCGCAGAAAGCAGATATTGATAAGCAAGTGGCTGTGTTATCCCAGGCATTGGAGGCCGTCAAAGCCGAACTAAAAGCCTGCCAGGACAAGATTGCATTTCTGACTGACGAGAATAAGGTAATACTTCAGGAAAAGGCGATGATCCAAGGGCAGTTCAAGCAACTACAGGGCTCGCTATGATCGCGTTAGAGCCAAACTTGTCAAATTTGTCGGTTCTTCCAGAGGACCCCATACAGGGGCAATTTAAGCAGCTACAATCGTCGCTTTGACCCTGAAATTGTACTGCGCAATAGGTTGCATTACCTGTGATTTGCGTAATTACGCATATGGCGCGTAACTCTGCGTAATTGTTGTTTTTCAAGTAGGCAGGCCAATGATATTCACCAGTTCGATAAACAATACGCGGCAGAAGATTGTCAATATATCTTTATATTATCAATAAGTTATAGGCGAAGTGGCTAAATTCAACGCTTTTACCGGCCGGACCTCTTTAAGGATCCAGACGACAACCTAAGAATCGTCTTTGTCTGCGCCATGTGGCTGACGGGCTTCGACACGCCTGCTGTATCGACCCTTTACCTAGATAAGCCGCTTAAGAGTCACACCCTGATGCAGACCATCGCCCGCGCTAACCGGGTATATCCGGGCAAATCGGCCGGGCAGATTGTCGATTATATCAATATCTTTTCTGCGCTCCAACAGGCCCTGGGCTTGTACGGTGGCGGACAGGTGCAGGAAGGGCACCCGCCTTATCAGGTGGACAGCCCGGCCAAGGACAAGCGCGAACTGGCCATGGCTTTAGGCGTGGCGATAGGGGAGTTGACCGTCTTTTTGGCGGGCAAGGGCATTAAGCTTGATGAAATTATTGCCGCACCGGCGGACGGTTTCACCAAATTGGAGCTGCTGGACAATGCCAGCGAAACCCTTTTGCAGCCGGATTATTTGCAGGAATTTACCGCCTTTGTTCGCCAGATTAACCGTATCTTCAAAGCCATTTTGCCCGATGATGATGCCAATCCGTATGTGCCGCATCGTATCGCCATCAATGTGATCTACGCTCAGTTCCGTCAAAAATCCGGTCTTGAAATCGACGATGAGGACGTACTGGATGTGGTGCGTAATCAGGTAAATGAACTACTGGATGAATCCATTTCAACGATCCAAATCAAGAGTAATCTGCCTGAGCCCGTAAATATAGCTGGTATTGATTTTGATGCCTTGGCAGTCATGGTGGCTAATATAATCGAACCCAAAGCCAGTGATGCCGAGCGTCTAAAGAACCTAATTGAACGTAAGTTGCAGCCTATGTTGCTGCGCAATAAGAATCGCCAGGATTTGCAACGCAAGTTTCAGGAACTGGTTGAGCAATACAACCTTGGTGCATATAGTGCAGAAGAGTTCTTCAATCAGCTTAAGCAATTTATCCATGAATTGGACACGGAAGAAAAGCGCACGGTTCGTGAAGGATTGAGCGAAGAAGAACTGGCCGTGTTTGATTTGATGACACAAGCCGTGCCGCTGAATGAAAATGAGCGAAATAAGGTAAAGCGCATCGCTCAAACCCTGATCGGCAAAATGAAAGAAGCCCTGGTGATTGACTGGCGCAAGAAACAACGCACCAAGGCCAGGGTCAGAAATCTGATTGAAGAGATCCTGGACGAACTGCCGGACAGCTACGATGACGATTTATGGCCCAAGACCTGTAGCGAGGTATTTATGTATATCTTCGAAAAATATCCCGGCCGGGATAACAACGTCTACTTGAACTGAGTAGCGAATCTAAATTCTCCATTTAGAAAACTGCGCTTAGCTCCAAGAAGATTGCTTCAGATTTCACGTAGCGACGCATTCCAATAGTGTCCCAGTGACAATATTCGAACTCAAACCATTTAATGACACGCTGTGCGCAAAATGACACTGATACGTGCGACCAACATAATACTTGGTGACTCTTATTCATCCTCGAATATATAAATATTCCTATAATGTATAACTTGGTAATAACGTTAAATGGCCTGTAACCTATGCGGGGCGAGGGTTACAGGCTGGCGGAAGTTTTGACAAATTATCAAAATTTAACGTTATGCGGCGTATTCTCGCCAGAATGAAAATGCATTATTGTCGTGTGACCGCTCGGCGCGTTCAGCGTGCATGGAGGCCACGACAGACAAGGGGTTAAGCTCTAAAAGCTCGGCAACCTCAAGGGCGATTGAATCATCAAAAGTCCCGCCGTGATTGCGGTATCTGCTAACACATGATGGTTTTACACCTAACTTCTTTGCAATGGCATAGTCAGACGGCAGATTATAAGCGGCCTTGAGCTTATCAAGCAGGTCGGTAGTTTTTAACATTTTCGCACTCTCTTTGTTTGTTCGCATCATTAGAATATCTAACGCTTCAACCCTATGCAATGATTCTAGGGGGTTGACTACTTCTAACCCCTAGAACTATTCTAATTTCACGTTGTCACTTCGGTGTTTGTTCGCACTCTCAACCGAAGGGCAGCGTTTCCAGCACTGCAAACAAAAAAGCGGCTTTCTGTTTTCTTCCAAGGTTTCCAGATTAGCCGCCTTTTTCTGAACCAGCGCTAAACAATAAATTAATGAATATTAACGACTTACCCCATGCGGGGCGGCAATGCAGAGCTGGCCCCGTTTCCTTACTCGGGTAAGTTTAGTCAAAAATGGGGTTAATGATCATGAACACAGACAAAAATACTTTGCTTAGAATTTCTAGTGAATGCCAGGCGCTTATGGGTGGCTGTTTTATTCTGGATACCGAGACAACAGGCCTAGACTCTAACGCCGAAATTGTTGAAATCAGCATTATTGATGATGGTGGCAATGTTTTTCTAAATACTCTGATAAAGCCAACAAGGCCAATTCCACCAGACGCAACAGCGATACACGGCATCACTAATGAAATGGTAGAGGATGCACTGAGTTTTTGTCATGTATATGACTCGATAATTGATATTTTGGTCGGGGCACCGGTGGTTATTTATAACGCAAGTTATGACCTAAGAATGATCAGGCAATCGGCTGTTTTGTCGGGTGTAATGCGGCCTGTGGCGGCTGATTTGAGGTCAATTGAAAGCAAGGCATGCTGTTTGATGAACCTGTATGCGGAGTATTACGGGGAGTGGGACAGTTATCGCCATCAGTACAAGTGGCAGAAGCTCACTAATGCGTTAGCGCAACAGGGTATTGTGCCTAGCAAAAATGCACACCGAGCGATGGCAGATTGTCAAATGACGCTGGCATTGCTCGAAAAGATGGCGGGTGAGTTATGAATCACCCATTCAAACACTATCAAACTGTTTTTGTACCAAATTCAATCATGGCAGAAACCCGCAGTAATGACCGCCGTTCTGTGATTTTGCCGGACAATAACTTTAAAGTCGGCGGTATAGTCGAAATGAAGTCAGATACTGAAATCGGCAGTCTCAACAGTTCAATTATCAACGTTATTACAGCAATAGACCGGGGCGCTCAAATCGCCGCCGGTTTTTGCTGTGTCCAGTACCAGCCATTGCATCATGTATTGCCGCAGTCACTGTACCGAGTGCTGAAAAATCTGGTTGAAGAAAATAACGAGCTGCGCGAAAAGCTCAGCGCTGCAATTGGCGCATCAATGCGAAAAATGGTGGGCTGATTATGGGACTTCAAGATTTAACATTTTGGTTTGGTCATTGGCTGGACGTTTATAACAACAGTGTTGCTAATCATGAAGATATGGCGCTTGGGGCAATTAAGGCGCTTTATCTGGCTTGTGAACATTCGCATGATCAAGACGTTGCCGATTATTGCAAAAATGAGATATGGCGCTGGTGGGATGAATGTTCACCAATACATGGTCAACCAGCCATTCATGATGTTTGGGTTTTTCCGTCTGTCAGTGGTGATCATCATGCTGCCACGTTCTAACTTGCGTAGCGCAATGATTGCGCGTCACTTGCTCATTCTGTTTTATGTACTTTGCGCCGCTGCCGTGGTCGGATCTGACTGGTGGGCGGCATGATTAAGAAAAATTACGAAGCTGACTGTTATGAAATGACGGCTGGCGGTTTAACTGTTTTTTTTGACACCATAACATCGTCCGCACCAAGCTCGGAATTGAAAACGTGCGAGCTTTCTAGATGCGGTATTAATGTTGCTTTTATCGGTGCCGAGTTTGAAAAGTCGTTTAAATCACATTTACACAAAGCGTTTGAGCAAGAAAGAATCAAATCGGCAGCAAAGGTTAAAGTATGACCATTGCGTTGCAAATATCACCAGAACAACGCGCAGAGCGTCAGTTAACCCGCTGGTTGCCTGATTTAACAATTAACACGTTTCAGCGTGAATATGACGCTAATAAAGCCTTTGTTGACAATCTGACAAAGGGATTGCCACCGCATATCCGCAAAAAGCTATTGCGTGAATATATCAAGCGTTACAACTCCAAGAGCGCCCAGAATCCACAACGATCAGCGAATATCTATATCAGACAGGCTACAGAATTGTTGCGCGATATTATCGCCGATTGCCCGTTTCAAGATTATAAATCGCTGTATCGTGCTGAAGCGCTGGAAGCAGAAGCAAAAGCAGCGTCTGACCACTGCTTGAAACTGCTTAATTTGGCGGCTGATGATGCTGATCAGGATAGTTACGAATTCCGGATTTATCGCATTAGCACAAAACTGGCTCAGTATGCCGTCGATTACGGCATTAAGCCGCCATTCAATGAAGAAAAAGCCGACCTTGAGCAGCGAGAATCGGCAATTTTGCGCATGGTGTCTGATGGCTGGTGGTTACGCAAATTTAGCCGTATGCGTGACCAGTTCAATGAATTTATCAATATTGGTGCCGGTATCGTCAAGAAAGGCACTCAGCCGTATTTGAGCAATCAGTCATTGCAAGAGTGGCGGCAACAGCGCCGCGCTAATCAGTTGTATTTGGAATCAATGGAAGTGGTCAACGAAGAAACCGAGCAACGTATCAGTCTTGCCGAAATCGCCGCAGCTACTACCGCAAACCCTGAAAAGCGCCGGATTGAATTAATGGTACGTTGTCGTGGCCTTGAAGAGCTGGCAGACGATTACGGCTACCAGGCGTTTTTTGTGACGTGGACAGCGCCTAGTAAGTATCACAGAAACAGCGAAAAGTGGAACCGGAGCAAGCCAAATGAAACACAGCAATACTTGTGCAATCAATGGGCAAAATGCCGCGCAAAAATCGATAGAAATGAAATTCAATGGTTTGGGGTTAGAGTCGCAGAGCCACACGCAGACGCAACACCACACTGGCACATGCTTTTATTTTGCAGACCGGAAGATGCTAGAGAGATTCAATCAATTATGCGCGAATACGCGACACAGCATGAGCGCTCAGAGTTAATCGAAGCCCACAAAAACCGAGCTTTTAAAATGAAGTTTGAAGGGTGGAGGCGACGCAAGCCAGTTAAGTACTGGTATGAACCGAGAATTAAAATTGAATACATCGATCCAGAACTCGGCAGCGCAACAGGCTATATCGCCAAGTACATCAGCAAGAATATCAACGCGAACCATATCGGAACCGAAAGTGATTTTGAAACTAAATCCGACTTACAAACGTCTGTTGATCGTGTCGCAGGATGGGCAAGTCGTTGGAACTTACGGCAGTTTCAATTTTTCGGAGCTGCTCCAGTTACCGTTTGGCGTGAGTGTCGTCGCCTCAAAGGTAGCGCAGAACATGAAGCGCTGGAACGTGTTCGGCTGGCCGCTGACAGCTCCAAGTGGTGCGAGTTTACAAAGCTTCTCGACGAAAATCCGGTAGGGGTGCTTTACGATATATCGGAGAAAAACAAGTTCAACGAGCCGATAAAAAAAGTTATCGGCTTGCTTTGTTACAACATCCAAGAGCTAACCAGATTAGTTAAATTCAGACTCGAAAAAAAGCAGGGCAACGCCCTGTTAAGCGGCGACAGCCGCGCCTCTTGGAGCACTGTCAATAACTGTACGCGAATACATGACAATGCCGCGACAGTTCCCAATATTCCAGATTTTATTCCAATAAACACCGATTCTTTGCCCCGTTTTTACGCTGGCAATGATACCGGTGATGATTACGAAGGTTTTTAACAAATGAAAAAGGCGCTGAAATGAAGAAAAGTTTATTGGGTACGTTGATGGCATTGGGATTGATTGGTCCATCGGCTCCAAGTGGAAATGAAATCAACCGGGCAATGTCATCATTGAGCCTGAATCGTTCGAAAAATTCGCCCCGTCAAACTGGCTTTTGTGGTGTGAGTAAAAGCAGCCCTAGCCATGCCCACGGCCAACGATTAGCGAAGAAAAAAAAGGCATTTAGAGCAAGGACAAAAAAGTGACGGAAAAAATAGAGCAGGCAAAAAAGCTGGCGGCGGATATAGAAAAGTTGCAAGAAAAGGCATCAAGCGTTAATGCCTTTTCTGCTATTCCGTTAGTCAAAGAGGCGGCACAAAAGCAAGCCGAATTGAACGGCATAACAATCAGCATTTTGGAGGGTTTAGCATGAGCTTGATACCAAAAATGGACGTTGATAACAACGTGGTCGGGCATATCCCGAACAGAGACAGCAAAAATCCGGTAATAGGGGTTTTTCGCTGCGATTGTGGCGATGTTGCAACCGTGCATAATCCGAAGGGAAAGCGCTCCGGCCATTATTATTCTATTTGTTCCTGTGGCACCGATCAACGCTCAGGTGAGCACCGCCAAAAGTGGCTCCGGGAAAATATGCGTGAAACGGTAGAGGACCTAGAGCCTATTAGCATTTCTGAACCGGTAAAAGATGTTGTATCGATACCACTGGAAACCGCAGAAAATGCGGTTTCTACGGTTAATGAGCCAGATATGCAGATTGAGCAGCTGGAGCAAACCACCGAAGCCGAAAATATACCGGTTTCTGAGCCGGAACCGCCACAACCAGAAGCCGCAGAAAATGCGGTTTCTACGGTTAATGAGCCAGCGCCGGAAAATTCAAAAATTAAGCCGATATTATTTGCTGTATTAGGTGCCTTAGCGGGTGGCCTGTTGGGCATGGCGTAACCTATAAGGACTAACAATGACAGAAGTAAACGATAGCCAGCCGGAAGAAATCGAACAAGCATACGATGAAGCTGCCGCAAGCCAAATGATAAAAAGCTTGGCAGATGATGAAAGCGCTGATTTTGTGCCGGAACCGGAAATCTCAGGCGCGCAGACAGAAGAGGCCACCGAAGCCGCAAAAAATGCAGCTAAAAAGCAAGAGTTGATAACTCAAAAGGAGCGCGAAACCGAAGCAGCTAGCGTAATTTATGAGAGCCTCGGCGCTTATGAATTCGGCATTTGTTTGGGAGTACATAAGCGCTACCAATTGCCAGAAACTGATCGCGCTATGGTGGCCGGTCTGCTCGCGCCTATTGTTGTCAAATACGTCCCGGACGGGAAGGATTTGCAAGAATGGATATTAGGCAAGTATAAAGCCGAAGGGCTGGCAATTTTTGGATTATTTATGCTTGGCCGTAGCACTATGTCAACTATCAAAACGCTAAAAGCCGAAGATAGAGCGATTGCCCAGGCTAATTCTGGCGACAAAAATCAGGTTGAAGAAGATGCAGCCGATTAATTCAAATAACGAGCTAGAAAACGAAAATACGCTGTACTGTGGCGGTTCCGGCTCCGGTAAAACTGCCGCTGTGCAGCGGTTAGGCCGGATACTAGAAACTGATCAAGTCGCCTTTTGGGATCCACATCATGATTACACGGAATTCCGTGGTCGTGTGGTTCGCCGATATACATCATTTGTTAGTTTTGCCAAAGCTATTGCAGCCGGTAGAAAAACCCGTCAGGGCTTTAAAATAGCCTTAACAGTGCCGGAGAGCCGCAAAAACTTTTTGCAGTTCTGCGAGATTGTCAAAGCGTTTGGTAATGGTCGACATGCTAAACGGTTTCATCTTGTGCATGAGGAAGTGCCACAAGTTACTGATACCGTCAGCAAAGAGAAGTCGGTTTATGGATGGCTGTTGTCAGTTGGCCGCAAGTTCGGCTTTATCAATCATTCAATTGGCCAGAGGGTGGTCGAAATGTCAAAAACAACCCTGTCTATGTCGCGTTATAAATGGATTGGAGCACAGGAAAGCCGAGCCGATGCGGAGCGTATGAGTAAGGAGTCAGACATTCCAGTTAATGACATTCTCGCGTTAAAACCACTGGATTATTACCTAAAAAGCCCAGGTATCGGAAACGTGCAAAAGGGACGATTGACATTCAACTAAACAGAAAAGCCGCTTTTTAGCGGTTTTTTTGTGCCTTTTTAACCTATTAGGTTAACCGTTCATTTTGTGCATTGACGGAAGCCTGTCGAGGATTGCTATTAATAAAAACCGACTTAACGCAGTAATGAACGGGTGAATAGTGAGCCAACAGAATATTTTGATCTTAGCAGGGGCAGCACTGACCGGTTTCGTTGTTGTGAAAGTAACTAAAAAACTTTTACTAACTGGAAATGAAGATGAATAAAAAAATGCAAGCACATTTAGTGACCGCAGCAATTGCCGCAGCAATGGCAGCTTTGGTCGTATGGGCATCAAATAACGTTGATGCTGTTGAAGATGTAATCGGCTAAGGGGCAGATAATGAACCAATCAGTAATTGTTCCTGCAATGTTACCGCTCGCCACTCCAACCGGTAACGGGTACAGCAAATGGAACTTTAAACTACAGGGTGGACAGGTGTACCACGGTATCGAGATTACAACCAATTTGGCGGTAAAATCGACCCTGAAAAAAGCAACCATTGATATTGGTGGAACGCCAATGGTGACGGCTTCCGGTGCGCATCTTGAAATGATTAACAAGGCGCTTTCTCGTTCAGAAACTGCCGGTATTATCGATCTTGATTTAGCAAAATTTGAGTGTCGTTCGCCTCGCGGTATCTATCAAACCAGCCTGCCAACGTCCATTTATGACGATGTAACGTTAACGCTGGAGTTCGGCGCTAAAGACGCCACAGACCCGGCAACATTAAGCGTATCCGGTGCAGCTTGGGTGTCTGAAAATCCATCTGCCAATGTTGTTGGCGGTGGTCGCCGTTTTGTTCCTTCGCTGTATGAGCTAACGCAGTATGCAGCAGCGGCGGGTGCGCACAATTGGACATTCCCGAATGGCTCGGTGAATAAGTCCATCCAACGTTTAATTTTGGATGAATCGGAAGTGTCAATCTCCAAGGTTATTGTTAAGCGTGGCACCAAAACGATCCGCGAAATGACCCGCGCCCGTATTGATCACGCCTTGAAGCGTCACGGCGGTTATACGTTGCAGGCCGGATACCTGATTCTTGACTTTATTCTGTTTGGCTTCGGTTTTAACGATGCCCTGACAACCGAAGGTCTGAATTTTGAATTCGAGGTTGACGGCGTAGGTGCTATTAAAACCGTTGTAGACGGATTTGAACAAGTAGCCGCATAACATAAGGGGCAATCTATGTGGGATGACCTATTAAATGCTGGCGGTGACTTTTTAGAGGGTGCTTGGGAGTCGGTTTCTACCGGCGCTCAAAATGCCCTCGGCAGTTGGGCCAGCGGTGACGATGACGGTAATTCGCCAGCGGCCAACGTTAACAGCGGTCAAGATGCCAACGCGACCACAACAGGCCAATCAACAGCAACGAGTCAGCCGGTATTATTCGGGCTGGATCAGCAATCGTTGATGATCGGCGCTGGAGTGTTGCTAGCCGTCATTCTTGTTTTGAAAAAGTGAGGGGGCGCTATGCCGGTTTTATTAGTACCAGCAATCGCCGCTGCGCTTGGCTTTGGCGGCGGTCTTTGGGCATCAAGTGCCGTTAGTAAACTAACGACGCTTGCGGCCATCGGTGGCGCTGGATACCTGATTTACATCAACACAAAAGGCGATTAAGTCATGGTTCCAGGTGCAAGTTATTCAGCCAGTGGTGGTGATGCCACCAGCGGTAACGGTGACGTTGGCTTTAGCGCCGGAGATAACGAATTTGGCGGTCTGAACTACAAAACCGGCGTATCTCCTTTTTTATTAGTTGTTGCGGCCATTGCTGCAATTCTGGTGGTCAAAAATGTATAAAGTTTCACTTACTGACGACATTAAAAAGCAGCTAAAACCTGCCCTGTGGGGCAATTCAGACAAAGTTATTTTTGCTGAAATCGCCCGAGGCGTCACCAGCGTTTTTATCACTGCCGCAAAAAATATGATTGTTGTTGGTCGCATGGAAGGGCGCGAATTTGTTGTTGTGGCTGTAGTTGGTAAAGACCTGCGCGGTAATCGTCAGGATATTATCAATTACGCCGTGGCTAACGGTGCAATGACAATCCGTTTCCATACTCGCAACCCTGACCACCTAAGAAAAGGCTTAAAGGGCTTGCAAGTGATTCTATCTGCAACCAAAAAACGCCTGTTTGGCCGTGATGAATACATTTACAAAGTGAGTGTTGCGTAATGGGTGGGAAAAGCAGTAGTAGCCAAAGTACGGCGAATAACCAGAGCACGACTAATTTAGTCAACGATGGTGAATACGCTGGCGCATCCGATATTTTTATTGATGAATCTGACCGCTCGGTTAAAGACTCGAACAACACTGAGTTTAATCTAGACCAAGAGATTGATAATTCCGTTGAAATTGATCAAGACATTGATAATTCGAGTAATCAAGAGTACGACTATTCCGGCGATAATGCCGGTAATAGTGGAACGATTACGATCACTGATGGAGGCGCGATTAAGGCGGCAGAAGAAATCAGCAAAGCGGCAATTGAAGCAGCTAACAAGCAATCCGAAGTTAATCAAAAAATTGTATCTGACTCGCTAGATAAGTCATTCGGATTTGGCGAAAAAGCGCTGGATACTGTCAATAGTTCCACTAGCAAGGCGCTGGACTCAGTTTCGACCACTGCACAAAAGGCGCTGACCGAGGTATCGGAGTTCGGAACGGATGCCATTGACACGGTATCAACAAATTTGACGGCCCAGTCAGATAAATTTGTGAGCAGTTTAACGGGTTTGTCATCTGCAAATAGTCAGTTAAGCCAGAAAGTTTTAGCCGATGCAGCAGAGGCTAACACCGAAGATAAAGAAATTATTGCCGAGTTGGCAAAATCAACGTCTTTGGCCGGTCAGGATCTCGTCGCAAAATCATCTGAAAAAATGGTGTTATATATCGCAATTGCAATAGGCGTGGTTGGCGTATCGCTGGCCGTGGCATCAGGGGTGCGTAAATAATGGAATTGCTTACAATTGAAGCCGGAAAAAGTAAAAACGTTCAGACGTCCGCGCTTTATTTATCGATTATCAGTACTACGGGACAGTTTATCGTTAAATCTCCTGCTTTTGGGGAGTTGGCCGGTAAAGTGGGTCGTCAGTTTGTACTTGATGGTATTTCAGAAGTTGAGTTTTTCAACAACGGACTAGACTCTATTGAAATCGAGTATGAAACCGCAAATATTCGCATATATGGTGCTGGCTCCGGTGCCGTTAATATTGAAAATACGCCTACAATCAAACGCATCATCGAGCCGATTGCAGTAACTGCAAGTGCCACTGTTGAAGATGGCAAAGTACGCCAAATTCAGCCTGATAATTTTGCCGAACTTGATCAGGTCACTATCAACCCAGGCGAAACAAAAAAAGTAATCGACGCGCGCGAAGAAACCAGCCGCAGAGTCACGTTATACGTTGAATCTGCCGAGTTCACAGTATTGCGTGTGGGTGGTTCGGCCACATTGTCAGCAAGTCAGGGCGGTATTATGTCCGGCTCAGTTGATGCAATCGGCGAGAAAGAATTCAAAACAACAGCCGCAATTTACATGAAAAACACCAGCGGAACCGTGGCAACTATCAGCGGGTTTGAGGAGTGGCGCGAATGAGCAGTAACCCGATAAACATCAAAGCGCTACTTGATGCACAAAAAGCCGATATTCTGGCCCAGGTTGACGCAAAAGCGACTGAAACCCAGGCGGCGGTAGCAACCGAGGCGGACAACGTTGAAACTGTTGTTACTGATGCGGCGGCGGACACGCAAGGCAATACAGGCGATAATGCAGCCGCAACAGCGGCGGCTGTCATTGCATCTGTAGAATCTGAATCGACGAATATTCAGTCGTTAGTTGCTAGTGAATCGGACAGTGTTAAATCAGATATTTTAAATTTGAAATCTGATTTAGAAGGATCATTACAGAGTCAAAGTGTCAATCTGAAAACACAGCAAAGTCTAATAGAATCAACAGGCGAGGCACGTTTATTTTACTCAACACTGACAAGTGAAGTGGATGTTGATGCGTTAAATCTCCCAACATCATCCGGCACAATTAAAAAGATCATCACGGCGAGAAATCACCACATAAAAGTGTGGGCTGATGGCGAGTTGATTATTGATATAGTGGGAACCGGTTCAGACACTGAAAAAATAATAGTTGATGCGGCAGATTCGCAAAGGCTCAGCGAGATAAAGTGGAGCGAATCAATATTGATTCGCGTGAAAAAAACCGCCGGTACTGGAAATGTGATCATGTCTATGTTTGGCGAGGTGAATTTATGAGCTTTGATTCAAATATTCACGAAAAAATCATTATCGGCGGCACTGAAAAGGGCTATCGACTCAAGTCCAGTGCGCCAGCGCCTATCCGTCATATCACTGTCGGTTCGTTCCGGCTCCGCTTCACCATTGCTGAAAAAGTGGCGATTGAAACCAGCGCTGATCCTGTCGTCAAAGTGTTGAAAGACGATTTAGCCGCAAGCAGCTATATCGATTTTGAGAATCAGGCGTTGCTTGATGGCCTCGCTTACTATGAATCGGTTGGTATTTTGGCACCTGGGCGAATCGCTGAATTAACCGCAGACGGTACGCCAGAAGAGGCAGTTAACCGGTGAAACCATGGCATGTTGCAATCGTCATAATTTCAATATTAGCGGGGTATTTAATGCTTAGACCAAATTTAAATGTACGGAACAATAACCCGCTGAACATACGTTTTAATGCCGCTAACAACTGGGACGGCCAAGTCGGAGAAAATGCCGGTTTTGCGGTGTTTGCAAATCCGGTATATGGATTTAGAGCCGCCTACAAGCTGGTGAAAAAGTACATCGGGGATTATGGGTTGGGGTCAATTTCTGAAATCATAACTAGATGGGCGCCGGTTGAAGATGACAACCACACCGAGGCGTACATTGATTATATAGCCGAAAAGCTGAACAAATTCACATGGACGCCAGTTTCGGAATCGGAAATCCCTAGTTTGCTTTACTGGATGGCCGAGTACGAAGGGGCAAACGGGGCGTTCAGTTTTGATCAGGTCAACAACGGGATTGCATTGGCATGATTGATAAAAAATGGCTGATAACGACTATCGGCGGGGCTATTCTGGGCGCTGTGATCGTGTATCAACTCAAAAAGCATACTCGCGGAATTGTTGATGATTGAATCACTAATACCGGCCTTTATCCCGGTTATATCTGATGGTGTGCGCGCCCTGTTTAATAAGTTCACCGGTAACGCTGGCGCAAAACCGGCCAACATCAGTGAAGTATTACAACTGATGAAAGCCGAAACCGAAAAACTAAAGGCGCTAGCTGAACTCGATAAAATGGGCAACGTGTCGCAATGGGTCGCAGATTTTCGCGCCATGATGCGACCGGCGACCTGCATTATTATCGTTGGCGGATATGTGGGTGCCGTGGCATTGAGCGCCGCAGCAGATACCCAGGTGCAACTTGCCCAGTATGCGCAAATGGTCACGTTTTACCTGTTCGGTGATCGGACGTGGCAGTATATCCGGGGCAAAAACTAATGACCGAGCGGAGAAAAAACGAAGTTATGAAAAATCTGGCAATGCCGCTGTTAGCCGGTTTGCTCGGGGCCGCGCCTAGCTCATATCTAGGTGTTGCAGTCGGTGAAAATGCAACAATAAAATCAATCGAATCTCGGTTCGCGTCCATCAACGAAAAGTTTAAATACATCGACGCAATATCAACCCAGGCGACAACAAACAAGGTTGAAATGGAAGCGTATAAGCGACTGCTCGCGCGTGTCGAATTGCAGGCAGAGCGAATGCGAACAGAGATCAATCAAATTAAAATCGATATGGCCAAAAAGGGCCTGTAAGCTAACTAAATAAGGTGGTCAACGTGGATATTTACAGACGCAGAGCAGTAACAGCAGTTAAAAAACAATCAGAGCAATCAGCAGGCTTCAACCCGTTTAAAGCTGGCACAAAACAGCTAAAAGCCGGATATAAACGCCTGAAAGGCGGTATTGTTGAGGAAGTCGCTACAGGTCGACAACAGCAATTTTAATCCCTGATCAATAGAGACTAAAAAGCCGCTGATAAAGCGGCTTTTTTGTTACCTGGGCGATTACTTATAAAGCGCATCCGATATCGAGTAAATCCCGTTATCCAGCTGAATTACCAATGATCGGGATTCATCATCGTCAAACAAAAACGCATAGGTTGCCAATCCGTTATAGTGACCGGAGTATTCGCCGCAGCTTGTCACGTCCATTTCAGCCCGATAAACATTAACGTCACTATCAATAACGGTTATATCACCCTCGAATATACAGCCGTCAGTATTCGAGCCTGTATAGTGACCATCTGAATCTAAACCGAATGATGCCGCGCCGTTAAAAGTTGAGTAATTGCCGGTAATGGTGGCTAAGTCTGCGCCATCATCCGTCTGATCGTCTTTTGTTGCTGTAAAATCGTCAACCTTGACGTCATTAACAAATGTTTCACCGGTGATAGTGTCGTCAGTAAATGTTCCGGACGCCGAACCGGTGGCGAACAACTCGCCGTAGAAGTCAAAGCCTAGAACGGTTTCAGCGGCAAACGTAGAACCGTCAATGGTCATATTCGCGGTGTACTGGGTGCCATCGTCCACAATCAATCTAATCTCACCATCAGGCGAAATAAGGGCCGCTATTTCATAATTACCAGTGTCATTGCTAGACGTGCCGGTATAAATGCCAACAGGCTGCACCGGGTCGGGCGCGGGAGTCGGGGTAGATGGTGTTGTGGGTGTCGTGGGAGTAGGTGAGGAAGACGAACCGCCACCGCCGCAGGCTGTTAAAATCACAGATAAAGCCAGTACAGATAGTTTTTTCATGGGATATTCCTTTAATTTACAACAAGATGAACGGTGACCAATTCAGCGTCCATGCTCGGGGTTATAACAACGTAAAACACAATTTAAGTCAACCAACAGCGCCTAGCAGTTAACTTCTGGTTATCGTTATATATCTGTGGTGATATTATTGAATAGGTCGACTAAACGTAATGTGAATAGATATGTGTGGAAGGTTAAATGTAATTGATGACCCTTTGGTGAAATGGGTTGGTTTAGTATTGGGGATTGATTTTGGAGTTACTACAAATCCGGACTTGCGTCCTACGCAAGATGTATCTGCAGTGATCAATACATCTGCAGGATATCAACAACTGGATACCACTTGGGGTATAAAGCCCGGTTGGTCAAAAAGCTTACTAATCAATGCCAAAGCCGAAACAGTAGCGACAAAAAGGACGTTCGCCAATGCATTCCACAAGCACCGATGTTTGATACCGGTGAATGGATGGTATGAATGGCGAGACGAAGGTGGAGCACGAAAGCAAAAGTATTTATTCAGTGCATTCGATGACAGCCCAATGTTGATGGCAGGCATTTATTATCCAAATGAAACGGGCAGTCAACTAGTAACTTTAACAACGCGCGCAAATACGAATTGTGCTGAAATTCATAACCGCCAGCCGGTAATAATACCGGCTGATGATATAGATTATTGGTTTGGTGCCAGAACAGAAGATCTTAATCCACTACTTGAGCCACTAAGCGCTGAAAAAATTAAATTTGTTCTTTCTTAAGAAGCGGCTTTCATCGTCAATACGTTATTCAATATAGCCGCTGCATTACTTATGTGATCCATTGTTTCTGGTGAAATTAGTTTTTTTAACCGCTCGTTTTCTTTCTCCAGGCGTTTAACTTTGCCAAGTGTCGCGTTGCGTTCATTACGCCAGAGCCAAAGCCGGCCGATTAAGTCCGGCGCAACTGATTCATTAGTGGGGCTAATCAACAGGCCGTTTCGCATTTTCCAGCCAGACCAGCCGCAACCTTGAGCAAACCCGCAATACTGCACAAACAACAACCGGCTGACGGGTTCGGTTGGTAGCTGTTCGTCATCATAATATCTGCGCACAGTGCGGTCAGATATACCCAGGTATTCGGCAACAAGAACATACTTTTGCGCTGGCTCGATACCGTAATGAACAATCCCGGCAAGAAAGCATTGCTCCGAAAATGGCCGTAATTTGAAGTTTTGATACTCAGTGTCGAAACTTTTTTTAATTTTTTTTGCATTAGTTTTCTTCATGAATGCCAATTTTCCTTTTTATCCTTTTTGGCGACTACACACGAGCGGTCGTAATTAATACCTAAAAGTCAGTTGATCATTGTTTCTGACAATTTGCAAAGTTCCTATAATGTATATTATGTTAAATTAATAATGTTGCTTTATATATCCTTTAAGGACAGTGTGTAATTACTACTATTTCTGCCCTTTTGGATAAATTAAGTAAGAGTTAATCATTTACAGTACGTAACTAGACCGCTAACGGAGCTTTTCCGGTTTAGATTTTTGTCGTGGAATTTTTTTGGGGAGAAAAAATAAGCTTGGCTATTAACCGGCATGTGAATTCAGCGATAACATCTGCCAACACTGCTGCTAGATTTAATCATTAATACGGCTGTTATCGTTGTTCGACTTCCAGCTATTGGATTGGCACTTTAAAATTGCAGCGGATTCAAGTTGGCGCTACGTGAAATTCGATAGTCTTTTATGAATGTAACCGGGCGAAATTTCACATAGCGTTATGCAGTATTTTTGAAACTCTGAATATAGTCGGATTAAAACAATTGGATTATGCCTGTTATCAAAAATGAATACCTTGATGACAATATGACCCGTTTCCCCTTGTCTAACATTATTTTGAGTTTATGTTTGTTTAAATTGCTGGGTTAGCTTTAATTCAAAAGTAACGCGTGACCGGCTGCTTAAGAGCTAACTAATTGTTAAATATGCACTTTTCATAATTGGCTGATTATTGTCGAATTACGCCATTATATTAGCCAAACGAGTTCGGGAATAGCGTTGTTTTCACACCATAAAAAGGCGTTTTGCTGAAACTTTTCGGCCAATAATATAGATGAGCTATAATCCAGTCCCAGTGCTAATAAGCTACTTTCTGCTGGCCATTGACCTTCAGGATCGCGTCCTGCTCCATGGATAAAATGGCATGCTGCATTGCTAATATCCTGGATTAGTAATTGCTGTCTTTGCTGATTTTGGGCAATCGTCAGCGGACGACTATTGGGATTGAATGCAGTAATAAATGTCGCGTTGTCGCAATCAAACATTTCATACAGTTTGGTCAGAGGTTGACTGAATTGGCCTACCTTGAGAATAAAGGCGGAATTATTGTTATCAAAAACATGGTATTCGGCTTGTTGATAAGCGATAACCAATTGAGGAGGAAAGTTGCTATTCGCCATCTGTTAATGTGGGGATAACATCCCTACTCTTTTTTTAACCACTCTAGCGCTTCGTCCACGTTTAAAAAGTTTTTCAACGAGAAAGGTAATTCTTCGGAAACCTGTTCGATTAAGTCATGTCTGAATTCCGAATAATTGACTAGCCTGGCAATTTTGTATCCTTCCATCAATTGGGCCAGTTCTTTGGTGATGCGCACAACATTTTCAATGCTGTAACTGATGGTGAACTCACTCAGATCGAGCAAAATGCTTTTAGTGGAATGCTTAATTGCGAGCTGTTTAGCGTCTTGGTACATCGGAATAATATCACCCGGCTGACCATCACCTATGCCGATCACGCGGACTGTTTGATGCTCGGCATCATAAGATTGGGTTATGTCCAGATTTTGCTGCATAAATGGCTACTATCCCGCTGTTTTCTAAGCAGTCTAACCATAACCCTGCTTAAAGTCACCGCTAATTTAGCGCGTCAATTTAAGCCTGCTCTAAGGTTGCCCTATTAGCATGCGTTGATATGGTCAATTTCTGTGGAGTGAATTTAAGCTTGAAGCCATTAACAGAGTTTTTTAATCGTCCTATCCACCCTGTTTTGCTCATCGCTATTTCCAGTTTGTTGATACTGGCGTTGGCAAATTATTCTTTTTTTGAAAACGTGAACAAAGTCTATCCCTGGTCTGTTTATCCCGGTTTTATGCTTTCTTTGGCGCTACTGGTGTTTTCTGTTATCTATCTGCTGATTTGGCTGATGAATTTGATTATGCCACTTAAAGTAGTTGTTTCACTGATGCTCCTTGTATCTATAAGCGCCAGCTATTTTGCGGACACATTCGGCACTGTGATAGACACTGTTATGATCCGCAATACACTGGAAACAAATCTGTCTGAAGCCACTGACTTGTTTACTGGGTCATTTGTGATGAAACTGTTTTTGTTGGCTCTGTTGCCTATATTGTGTCTCTGGCGAGTAAAGCTGTGCAGTTTATCTGTGCCTTATCGTATTAAACACCATAGTGCTGCCGTCATAGCCGCAATCGCATTAATTGCTGTCAATCTGGTCAGTTTTAGCGATCACTACGCCAGTTTCTTTCGCGAACATAAACCGCTGCGCTACTTCGTTAATCCGGTATTCCCAATCTACTCCACAGTTAAATATGTGGCTAGCCAGTTTGCAGACCATTCACCAAAAAGCTTTATCAAAAGTGCCAGCTATTCCGATGTTCCCGAAACGGACGTGCATCAGGAGCTGGTAATTGTGGTGGTGGGCGAAACCGCCCGAGCAGATCGGTTTTCCCTTAATGGTTATCAACGCAACACCAATCCATTACTCGAACAGGAAACTAATCTGGTCAGCTATACCGATATTACCGCCTGTGGCACATCCACCGCTATCTCAGTGCCTTGCATGTTTGCGATTAAACGCCAGCAGGACTTTGATGTCGATGCGTCAAAACATACGCAAAACGTGCTGGATTTGGTGAATGATGCTGGCGTTAGTGTGTTGTGGCGCGACAATAATTCCGATTCTAAAGGAGTGGCAGATAGAGTTAGTTTTGAAGATTTTCGTGATCCGCAGCGTAATCCAGTTTGTGATGACGAATGCCGCGATATAGGTATGCTAACTGGATTGCAGGAATATATTGACCAACAACAAGGTGATATTCTGATTGTTTTGCATCAGATGGGCAGTCACGGCCCTGCTTACTTTAAACGCTATCCTGCCGAATTTGAGCACTTCAAACCCAGTTGCCGGAGCAAGGAATTGTCAAGCTGCAGTCTGGAAGAAATAAACAACGCTTACGATAACAGTATTCTGTATACCGATTATTTCTTGTCCAAGGTTATCGGATTGCTGAAGGCCAATACACCACAATACGAAACCTCGATGTTATATATTAGTGACCATGGTGAATCATTGGGTGAAAATGGCATGTACTTGCACGGCATGCCGCGCATTATTGCCCCCGATACGCAGTTAAAAGTGCCCATTCTGGCCTGGATTGGTGATTCTTCCGACGTCGATTATTCCGCTACAAAATTAGTTGAACATCGCGCTAACTCGCATGACGCCGTATCTAAAGCCATTCTAAATGCGCTGGAAATTGAATCGGATGTGGAGTTTAACGATGTGCCACCGCTGCTAATCATGAAACCGGAAGGCTGGGATGATTAACGTCATCCCTTGATAGCTATAGCAATTTTTAAAAATACGACTGGCATAAACCGCCCTGCCAGACTATTGAGGCTGATAATAATACTCGTGTAAGCCATCATCTGGCTTGGGACAGTGACTAAAACGGCTGCTAGCAGGTAGCAATATCCAGTTAACCCGATGCGCGAAGCCCATATCAATTCCTCGACTGAAATCAAAACAATCAGATTGCAGTGCCTTATCTACCAATATATAGCGTGTGGTATTTTGTTGTTGCCATTGCCAGGCGGCTCTCAGTTGCTGATTGGCCGGCGTGTGATAACCAAAATGCGTAATATTGTAGGGCGTAAATAACAGAAACTGCTCAGGTGTATCGATCAGGGCGATTTGTGCATCAGGCGGGATCACTTTAGCCATATTCTGATAAATATTTTTTGGCGTTTTTACCGGGTCAAACAAGCTGTACCCCCAAGTGCTGTAAATTAACCAGAATAATGGAATAAACACTACCCAGCTGACAAAGTGACGCCTTTTAACAAAAATCGCGGCCGAGATGAGTCCAATAAGTCCGAGCGCAAACAGCATCGGCCACGGGGTTACATCATATTTTTCAGCCAGTTGAACGACCTTGGGTACTTCTGCCCAACCGGCAATCGCGAATAACGACAAGATAATGCCCAGTAAAACCACTGCGATCCAGATTAACCGTGACGGCCATCGAGCAATCAAAATTTGTTTGATATAGGGAGCGCTCACCAAGGCCAACATGGGTAAGGCCGGCAAAATATACACGCCACGTTTGCCAGGACTCAGACTGAAAAACAGCAGCAGTAACACAATCCAGCCGAGCGGTAATATGATCCTCCGGTCCGCCTGTTTAATTGCCTGATACCAGGGCTTGCACAGCCAGGGCAAACACAGGCTTAGAGGCAGCCAGAATATCGGTATCACTGAAGTCAGGTAATACCAGAAAGGCTTAACATGATGCCAGGAATTGGCGTAACGCGTGACGGTTTGCTTGAGTAAAATATTGTCACGGTACAAGTCAAACAAAGGATTGTGCTGCTGTTCTACCCAAAACAACATAGGAATAAACCACAAGCTGATGGCAGCCAGCATAACCAGCAATCCGGCCAGCCATTTAAATCCTCCACGGATTTCGTTTTGGGTTTGTAGTTGACGCTGCTGAATTCTGACCCATAAATAGGGAAGCAGCATTAACACGGGTAAAAATCCTACCCCTTTGGTAATGACACCAATTCCCATAAAAAACCAGGCCATAAAATACCAGCGCCATTGCCGTTCGAGCAGTAAAAAGCGCAGTAGTCCGTAACAACCAAGTGTGATCCAGCAACAGACCATGGCATCGATCTGGGCGGTTTTGGCTTGTAACATAAACTGCAGTGAAAAAATAAGTAACAACGCGGCATACCAGGCTGTTTGTGCATTCCATAAACGCCTGGCCAAGTCATATATTAAGCCGATAGTTATCAGGGAGCATAATGCCGATGGTATAAGAAAAGCGACCTTGATCGAGCCGCTAAGCAGATAAAATAACGCGATGGCCCACATAAAAATAGGCGGTTTGTCCGGATAAAGCTCCCCTCCCCGCATCGGGAAAAACCATTGACCGCTATCGACCATCGCTTTGGCAATATGCGCAAAACGCGGTTCATCCGCCGGCCAGGGTTCCCTTAGTCCCAATCCGATGACAATCAATCCCGTGGCAATAACCAGTAGCCATAAAAGATTGAAGTGATGATCGGTGCCTTGTTTGAATTTGTTTAAATCGAAATAATAGGAAAGTGTTTTTTGCACAGTGATCCCTGAGGCTGTTAAACCGAATGAATCTTATCGTTTTGTGAGGAATTGACTTCTAGCTGGCGTGTGACTTTGTATTGTTTATACAAATGCAAACTGAGTATGCTGGATAAAATAAACAGCGCAATACTCAACATAATTTTCCAGCCGGATAACACCACTATGCCCTTTCCCATCAACGAAAACACCAGCATTTGCGGAATATAACCCAGCGCAGAGCCGCTGAAAAAATAACGCGCTTTAATATCCGTTACTCCTGCAACCAGATTGGTCACGATATTGCTGCCTACCGGTAACAGTCGAATAATCATGGTTTTTAGTATGGGTTGTTCGGTTAAAAAACGGTTTACCTTGTAGGTTTGTTGGCTGTAATGGCGTTTAATCATAGGTCGCAAAAGATAACGGGCAACATTAAATGAAATTAAGCAACCTAAGGTCGTTGCAACAGTTGATAAAATCGCTCCGTTTACAAATCCGAATGCATAGCCGCCCAGAAAGGCTAACAGCTGTCGGGGTGCACCTAATGCAGTGGCGACAGATGCCATTGCAACAAAATAGGCAATACCGAATAGTCCGTTGTGACGAATATGCGCATCGATCCAGTTTTTGTTC
This sequence comes from Neptunicella plasticusilytica, assembly GCF_047922965.1. Lineage (GTDB taxonomy): Bacteria > Pseudomonadota > Gammaproteobacteria > Enterobacterales > Alteromonadaceae > Neptunicella > Neptunicella plasticusilytica. Next base: position 2,109,185 of record NZ_CP150481.1, on the reverse strand, counting down.
AAACTATCGAATAATGTGCTGTGGCTTAGCAGATAACCGAACAGCAGTATGCAGGATATAAAGATAGCGCCGCGCGTAAACAGGTTAAATTGCAGTTGTGAAAATCGGTTCATCTTCATTGTTGTTCTATAACAACCGGCTGTTTATAGCGTTTTTGCAGCCACATTACGCCAAACATATCAACAATCCCGACGCCTAAACGACCCAGCATGTTGTATTTGGATACGCCCGCGTGACGATTACGATGATTCACCTCCACCACTATGACTTTACCCTGCATACGGTTGACTAATGCCGGAATAAAACGATGCATATGATCAAAATAGGGCAAACTTAAAAAAGTATGCTTGGGAAATACTTTTAAGCCGCAGCCAGTATCTGGCGTGCCATCATTAAGTATTTTGCTGCGAATTTTGTTGGCAACTTTTGATTGCAGACGATACCAGGCGGTATCCTTTCTGTTTTTACGATAACCCGCTATGCAAAAGTGGCTGTCGGCCGCCTGCCCGGCTGCTTGTTGAACCATTAGCGGAATATCACGGGGATCATTTTGCCCGTCGGCATCCATCGTCACCACCCAGCGACCGCTGGCTTGCTTAACACCTGTGCAAATTGCGGTACTTTGGCCAACTGAATATTGATGTTTTAGCACCTTGATAAAGGCTTTGCCTTGTTGTTTGTGACGCAGCAATTCCTCAAAGGTTCCATCATCACTACCATCATCAACATAAATGATTTCAAAATCGTAGATGCCGCTAATGGCTGCGATAATTTCGTTTATCAGCGGCTCAATATTATCTTTCTCATTTTTGGCCGGAATAACAATACTCAGATCCAAACTCAATTCCTGTCACATACTTGGATAAAGATCCTAATATAAATAATGAATCTTAAAATAAACTGAAAATGCACAATTATAGTGAACTCAATCCTTCAAGATTATCAACCTTAAATATTACATAATTATAAATAACTTCAATAAGTTAGTTTAATACTGTCGTAAACTTGGTATAACTATAATTCAGTTCTACAAATGGATATCAGCAAGGAGTTAGTGTGGAATTTACCTGGATCCTAGTCGCGTTAGTATTTGGTGTTGGCGTCAGATTGTTGCGCTTTCCACCGCTAATCGGGTTCTTGCTGGCCGGTTTCGCGCTTAATTTTCTGGGCTACCAGGCCAACGATACACTGCACGCTCTGGCGGATATCGGTATTACCCTGATGCTGTTTACCATAGGGTTAAAACTCAATGTTATTGACTTGATTAAACGGGAAATCTGGCTGGGCGCGGTAACCAATATGTTGGTATGGATAGCCGCGTTCATTGGACTGGCGTCATTGCTTGGTATTATCGGGGTTGTTTATTTTGACGGTATGGATGTGAAAAATGCCGCCCTATTAGCCTTTGCCCTTAGTTTTAGCAGCACAGTATGCGTGGTCAAGGTGCTGGAAGAAAATGGCGAGATGAAAACCCGTCATGGCAAATTAGCCATCGGCGTGCTGGTTATGCAAGACGTGATTGCGGTGATTTTTTTGGTGGTAGCCACCGGAATCACCCCGTCCATCTGGGCGTTGGCGCTGGTATTACTATATTGGTTAAAACCCTTAATTGGCAAGCTGTTGCATCTGGCTGGACACGGTGAGTTATTACCTCTAACCGGTTTTTTTCTGGCGCTGGGCGGTTATGAACTATTCAGCTTGGTCGGTATCAAGGGGGATCTCGGTGCCTTGCTATTAGGCATGCTACTAAGTAAACATGTTAAGGCAGCCGAACTTAGTAAAGCCTTGTTAAGTTTTAAGGACTTGTTCCTGATTGGTTTTTTCATCTCTATCGGTTTTACCACTCTGCCCGATATGAATATGCTATTTGTTAGCCTGATACTGGCATTATTACTGCCGTTGAAATTCCTGTTGTTTTTTGGCTTATTTACGCGTTTGCAATTACGTGGTCGAACCGCCTACCTGTCTGGACAAGTGCTAAGCAACTACAGTGAATTCGGGCTTATTGTCGTCGCACTTTGTGTCAACCTGGGGCTGGTATCGACGGACTGGCTGGTTATTCTGGCGCTGTCGGTGTGCTTTTCATTTGTGTTGACCAGTATGGTGTATCAGCATTCTCACCAAAGCTACAACAGATTCAAGGACTTTATACGTCGCTTTGAACGACCAGAGCGTTTAAGGGAAGATATTCTTCATCAACCCAGAAACGCCGAAATGCTGGTCGTCGGTATGGGCCGTGTAGGTAAAGGTGCTTACGAGGCACTTTCTGCTGTATTGGGCGATAAAGTTTGGGGAATGGATGCCGACCGGGAGCGGGTTAAGAAACAGCGCAAAGCCGGTTGCAAGATCATGTTGGGCGACGCCGAGGATGTCGATTTATGGGAAAATATTGATCACAGTCATATCAAGCTTATTTTACTAGCCCTTCCTTCTATTGGTGATATCACCAATATTAACCAGCAACTGAAAAACGTTAACTATCAAGGTAAATTGGCGGCAATTGCCCGTTATGAAGATGAACGCCGCAAGTTGCTTAGCGCGGGCGTAGACAATGTATTTAACTTTTATACTGAAGCCGGTACTGGCTTTGCTGAAGAAAGCCTCACCTTAATGGGCCATTACAACCCGTAATTAAATCCGGATCTATCTATGAGTGCGAAAACGAAAATACAGCGTATCGGTTTGCTGCCTGTGTGTATTTTCAACTTCAAGCGTCATAAGCCACTGCATATCCGGTTCACTGCAACTGCCTAAAAATGTCACTGCCTGAGTCTGGTTGTTATCCACGGATTCAATAATCAGCGGAATTTTGCCCATATACATATTGATACCGGTTATCCAGCCACGGGTTATGTTATACCCGGAGGGCAAGGTAAAGGTGAGTGATAATTCTTCTTCAAGCGGGATCGACTCAGGCTGGATTTGCAACAGGATGGATTGCTCCCCTTGGTTGATTTCACATTGTCCGTGTTCCAGGCTGCAATAAGATTTATTCGCATCTGAGAGCTGGTGATTATTGATTTTGACTAATACAAATAATCCGGCCAGAAAAATTAACGCAAAAATTACGCCTGTGTGTTTTTTCTTTATCAATCAATTACCTATTGCAATTGGCTTTCAATTAGGAGGAGTGTGAATTATTGATTAAGATCAAGCAAGCGCCATTACGACTTTTCTTTTACCCCCAAGAAACGTATTATGCGCGCCGAATCAGCATGCCATTCAGGTTGAATTTCAAACAGTTAGCTTTCACTGCTGGCGAATTTTGGAATTTTACCTATGGTTAATTACGGGTTTGTTAACACACTTATAATACGGAAGATCCAGCAAGATGAGTGAAGTCAGTCAAGCACATCCTACTTACAATTATAAAGTTGTAAAACAGTTTTCAATTATGGCTGTTGTTTGGGGTATTATCGGCATGTCAATTGGGGTGCTTATTGCAGCTCAGCTAATTTGGCCCGAGTTAAACTTCAACACGCCATGGTTAACCTATTCACGTCTAAGACCCTTGCATACCAACGCCGTTATTTTCGCGTTCGGTGGATGCGCCTTGATTGCTACATCCTATTATGTGGTGCAACGGACCAGTCAGGTCAGACTATTCAGTGACAAGCTGGGGGCGTTTACCTTCTGGGGCTGGCAAGCCGTTATTGTATTGGCCATCATCACCTTACCCCAGGGAATGACTTCAACAAAGGAATATGCAGAGCTGGAATGGCCTATCGATATCCTTATCGCGGTGGTATGGATTGCGTATTTAATTAATTTCTTCGGCACTATTATTATCCGTAAGGTGTCGCATATCTACGTGGCTAACTGGTTCTACGGTGCCTTTATTATCACCATTGCGGTACTGCATATCGGTAACAGCATGGCCATTCCGGTTTCGCTGACCAAATCCTATTCTATGTATGCCGGGGCCGTGGACGCCATGATGCAATGGTGGTACGGGCATAACGCTGTGGGGTTCTTTTTGACCGCCGGTTTCCTTGGCATGATGTATTACTTTATTCCCAAACAGGCAGGACGTCCGGTCTACTCCTACCGTTTGTCTGTGGTCCACTTCTGGGCACTTATTTCCCTGTATATCTGGGCCGGCCCCCACCACTTACATTACACCGCCCTGCCTGACTGGGTTCAGTCTGTTGGTATGGTGATGTCAATCATTCTGTTTTTGCCTTCATGGGGCGGGATGATCAACGGTATTATGACCTTATCCGGTGCCTGGGATAAATTGCGTCACGATCCGGTGTTACGCTTTTTGATTGTATCTTTGTCATTCTATGGCATGTCGACCTTTGAAGGTCCCATGATGGCGATTAAAACCGTAAACGCATTATCCCATTACACCGACTGGACTATCGGTCATGTGCATTCCGGAGCCTTAGGTTGGGTTGCCATGGTATCTATAGGTTCTCTCTATCATCTTATTCCGGTGTTATTCGGTAAAGCCCGTATGTACAGTTATAAACTGGTTAATATCCATTTCTGGCTGGCCACTATCGGCGTGGTGCTATATATCGTCGCTATGTGGATATCCGGTGTTATGCAAGGCATGATGTGGCGTGCGGTAAACGCAGATGGCACCTTGACTTACAGCTTTGTAGAAAGTCTGGAAGCCTCCAAACCCTTCTATTTTGTTCGTTTCTTGGGTGGCTGTTTTATTGTTACCGGCATGTTGATTATGGCGTACAACTGTTACCGCACAGTGCGCGGTAACGAAGCCCATTTACAACTTGAACCTAAAGCAGCATAAGAGGCCAAATCCATGAAGAATATGCATGAAGCAGTTGAAAAAAATGCGGGATTGATGGCCATACTGATCCTGATTGTGATCAGTTTTGGTGCCATGGTTGAAATATTACCTCTGATGTACCAGAAAGAAACTACTACGCCGGTTGATGGACTTAAGCCTTATACCGCACTGCAACTCGAAGGTCGTGACATTTATATCCGTGAAGGTTGTGTGGGTTGTCATTCGCAAATGATCCGCCCTTTCCGCGCAGAAACCGAACGATACGGTCACTACTCGGTGGCGGGTGAATCAGTATGGGAACATCCGTTTTTGTGGGGTTCCAAACGTACTGGTCCCGATTTAGCACGGGTTGGCGGACGTTACAGTGACGAGTGGCATCATATGCATTTACATAACCCTCGTGCAGTGGTGCCAGAATCCAATATGCCAGCCTTTCCCTGGCTGGAAGAAAATACCTTGTCCGGTGAGTTGACCGCTAAAAAAATGACAATCTTCCGTGATTTTGGCGTGCCCTACACCGATGAAGATATTGAAGGTGCTAAAGCTGCTGTTGTTGGCAAAACAGAAATGGAAGCGTTGATTGCCTATCTGCAATCCTTGGGTACGGCACTGAAGTAATCATTATGGATCACGCATTTACCAACACAATTTATACCGTACTCGTCTTTGTCATTTTTATTGGCATTGTCTTATGGGCGTACAGTAGTAAATCAAAAAAGAGCTTTGATGAAGCCGCTAATTTGATTTTTGACGACGAGAAAAACGAACAAAAAACGGAACAAAAAAATCGGGAGTCATCTAAACATGAGTAGTTTCTGGACTATTTGGATCTCTGTTATCACGCTGGGATCCATTCTTGGGTGTTACTTGCTACTTCGTTGGTGTTTGTCTAATCGCACCGGTGTCGAAGAAGGCAAGCCAATGGATCATGAATTTGACGGCATTGTTGAAATCAACAATCCGCTACCTCATTGGTGGACGATATTATTTTACATCACCATGGTTTGGGGGCTGGTATATTTTGTACTTTACCCCGGACTAGGCTCCTGGCAAGGTCTGTGGGGCTGGAAAAGTTCCAATCAGGGTATCCTGAACATTGAAGAAGGTAAGCAAGCCACCGAATTAGCCAAGGAACAAGGTTTGGTGGTGCAATATGATCGTGAACTGGAACACGCCAAGGAAACTTACGGCCCTATATTTGCCGCTTATGCCAAACAGGACATTGAAAGTTTGTCAAACAATATGGAAGCCGCCAAAGTGGGACAACGCCTGTTTCTGCAAAACTGTTCGCAATGCCATGGTTCAGATGCACGCGGTGGTACAGGCTTTCCTAATCTGACAGATAATGACTGGCTACATGGCGGTAGTGCTGCTGATATTAAAACCACTATCATGAATGGTCGTCATGGTGCGATGCCAGCCTGGGGTGAATCTCTGGGAGAACAAGGTGTTAAAGAGGTAGTTGCCTACGCATTGAGCCTCAGTGGCCGTAAGGTGGACCAAACACTGGCAGATAAAGGTAAAGTGCGTTTCGCCATCTGCGCAGCCTGCCATGGTCAGGACGGTAAAGGTAATATTGCTATGGGTGCACCTAATCTGACTGATAACATCTGGTTATACGGCGGCAGTGAACGTGCTGTGACTGAAACAGTCACCTATGGTCGAAATGGCGTAATGCCGGTATGGAAAGATATTCTTGGCGAAGAAAAAATTCATGTTATTAGTGCATATGTGTATGGGCTGTCGCACAACAAGTAACATTTTCGTCTTGCTTTCATTCAACCAGTATTAAGCAATAATTATTACGATAGCCCCGTTTTGATGCGGGGCTTTTTTATGAGTAAAATTAATCATGAACACCCCTACCCCCTGGTATAAACAGTTTTGGCCCTGGTTTTTGATCTTTGTGCCGGTCATTACCGTTATTGTCAGTATGAACCTGATGTATGTTGCAATAAACACTGAAGATAGCCTGGTGGTTGATGATTATTACAAGCAAGGCAAGGCAATTAATATCCAGTTGGAGAAAATACAGAAAGCGCGTGAATTAGGTATTCAGGGTAAATTGTCGGTTGAGCCTCACCGTATAGTTGTGCAACTTGAATCTGACCAGCCGTTAGATGGCAGTGCGCTGAGACTGGATTTTCATCACGCCACCTTAAGCAAACAGGACTTTCAGGTTAATTTATTGCGCAACGCAACCGGCCAATATGTGGCCGAATATGAACACGTTATCGATGGAAAGTGGCACCTGACACTCACTTCGTTTGACCAGAAATGGAAAATCCAGCAAGTGGTAACTTTCCCTCATCAGGACGAGATTGCGTTAATTCCCTGATGAACGCTTTTTGCTACCACTGCCATCAACCTCTTGCCCCTCAGGATAATTTTCCGGCACTGGTGCTGGGTGAACAACGCCAGATGTGTTGTCCCGGATGCCAGGCAGTAGCCAATGCTATTGTCGACGGTGGGATGGAAGATTATTACCGCTTTCGTACCGAGTCGGCCGAAAAAGCCAACGTTGATTTAGAGCAAGTTATTGAACAGATCAGCGCGTTTGATGATCAGGCATTTCAGCAGGAATTCGTTTCCCAACAGGGCGAATTGAGCGAAGTACAGCTAACCGTAGAAGGTATTAGCTGTGCAGCCTGTGGCTGGTTGATTGAAAGGCAGTTAAGTCGGATTAATGGGATAAGCCAGATAGCTGTGAATGTCTCGGCGCGCCGGGCCACGGTCAAATGGCACAGCCAACAAACCAGCCTGAGTGCGATTTTGCGTAGCGTCGAGAATATTGGCTATCATGCCCTGCCGTTCCAGCCTGATACCCATGAGGCGTCATACCGGAAAGAAAACAAGCAGTTCCTCAAGCGACTCGGGCTCGCCGGGATCATGACAATGCAGTTAATGATGTTGGCATTTGGACTGTATTTTGGCCTTTTTGGTGATATCGAACCGCAGACCCAGGCCTATTTTCATGCCATCAGCTTTATTTTGTGTGCTCCGGTGGTGGGATATTCCGGGCAAGGCTTTTATCGCAGCGCATTCAATGCATTGCGACATAAAACCGTGAATATGGATGTACCTATCAGTCTGGCTATCCTTGGGGCCTTTATCGCCAGCGGCTGGGCGACAATGACCGAACAAGGTATAGTCTATTTTGAATCTGTCGCGATGTTTATCTTTTTACTGCTGATTAGCCGTTATCTTGAACATCGTTCTCGCCATCATGCGGCCGAGATATCCGCCAATATCATCAAACATATGCCGGTTAGCGCTAACCTTATAAAACAAAACGGCACAATTCAGACCTGCCTGGCCAAACAACTGCTGCCAGGACAAACCATTCTGGTCAGAGCCGGTGAAATGGTGCCTATCGATGGTTGTGTTGTTGTGGGTCACAGCCAGGTGGATGAATCGATGTTAAGTGGTGAATTCGAACCCGTCACCAAGCAACACAACGACCATGTTTATGGCGGCACGATCAATCATTCTGGCGTATTGCAGGTTCGCGTCGAAACAGACTGGAGCAAGGCGCTAATAAACCAGATTGTGCGCCTGCAGGAAATGGCGCTGGCAACCAAACCCCGAATCGCCTTGCTGGCTGACAAGGTTTCCCGTTATTTTGTGGTTGCGGTGTTAGTTATTGCATTAGCAACTTATACATTTTGGACGCTACAAGGTAATCCTCAGGCCTTTTATATAACTATTGCGGTTCTGGTGGCGACCTGTCCCTGTGCGCTGGGGCTGGCAACACCCACGGCGCTGACCTGCGCTATCGCCAATTTAAATCGCCAAGGTTTGTTGGTAAAAAAAGCGGATGTACTGGAAAACCTGCAACACATCAATACGCTAGCGTTTGATAAAACCGGCACTTTGACCGAAGGACGCTTTTCGCTAACAAAAGCGGTTAATTTCTCTAGTCTGGCGGACAACACTATTCAGCGTATCGCAGCCAGTATCGAACAGCATTCGGAACACCCAATTGCCAGCGCCTTTTCACCGGTTGATGACGTGCTCGCATGTACAGATGTGCAAATAACTCAGGGGGGCGGCCTGAGTGCAACTATTGAAGGGATTAATTATCGGCTTGGTTCGGCCCGCTTTGTGCAATATAACATCCCGGAACAACACCAGGTCGCCCGGGTATTCTTGGCAGATCAACATCAGTTGCTGGCGGCGTTTTATGTTGATGATGTGCTCAGACCACAGGCTGACAGTTTATTTGCGCAACTTAGAAGTCAAGAGTTCAGTAATATCGAAACTCACCTTATTAGTGGGGATAACCAAACCAGCGTTGCGACGTTGGCCAAACAGCTTAATATCCAGCATTACCATGCCGCCTGCTCACCGCAACAAAAATACGCTGTTATTCAGCAGCTTCAACAACAGGGTAAAAACGTCTTGATGGTGGGAGATGGCATTAATGACAGTCCGGTATTAGCCGTCGCCGATACCTCTATTGCTGTAGGCAACGCGTCTGAGCTTGCGAAAAACAGCGCAGATATTGTACTGCTGAATAACCAGCTGGATTTAATTGCATATTTACTCAAGGTGGCACGATTAGCTAATCGTAAAATTAGGCAAAATATTGGCTGGGCAGTAGGATACAATCTGCTGATATTACCTCTCGCCGTTAGCGGATTATTGACTCCCTGGATGGCGGTAGCCGGTATGTCGTTAAGCTCGGTTATTGTGGTAAGCAACTCTTTGCGCATTTTGAAATATCAGGGCCATAAACCATGAATATTTTATATTTACTGATCCCTCTTGCCATATTATTGGTGTGTATCGGTCTGGCTGCTTTTTTCTGGGCGGTTAAATCCGATCAGTTTGATGATTTGGAGCGTCACGGTCACAGTATTTTGTTTGACGACGATTTAAAAAAGCCCGAATCAACCCGCAATCAAGATGAATGATATTAGTTTGCTCTCAGCTTTGCTGGTAGGTATTGCCGGTAGTGTGCATTGCGTGGGCATGTGCGGCGGTATTGTTGGCGCACTCACTTTTGCAATTCCCGCCAGAGCTAATCCAGTTCCTTATATGCTGGCCTATAATCTGGGCCGGATCAGCAGTTACACCCTCGCCGGTGCCCTAACAGGCTATTTAGGCAAACTATTTTCACATCAAGTCCATCAAGGGCTGGTTTGGTTACAACTGCTGAGCGGTGCGTTTTTGCTGTTGCTGGCCTGCTACATCGGCGGTTGGTGGAAAGTCCTCAGCCAACTGGAAAAACTGGGAGGCTATTTTTGGCGCAGAATATCCCCCTTGAGTAAACGTTTTATCCCCTTTTCAAGCCCTGCCGCGGCCCTGCCCTATGGTCTGATCTGGGGCTGGCTTCCCTGTGGGCTGGTATATTCTACCCTGGTATGGAGTTTAGCCAGCGGCTCGGCAGTCGATGGCGCACTGACAATGCTATTTTTTGGTTTAGGAACTTTGCCTGCTCTGTTAATATTAGGCGCGTTGGGAACCCAATTAAAGCAATACCTGTCCTTAGCTGTTACCCGACAGATTATGGCGGTCATGTTATTGGGGTTTTCGTTCTATATTCTGTTAACCGCCCTATAGATACTTTTTTATATTGTTTGTGAGGGGAAAATGCAGAAATTGCAACAAGGTCTTTGCTGTCAGCAATGTCATTTTAGCCAGTTGTGTTTGCCTTATTCCTTTAATGGTAAGGAAATTGAACGTCTGGATGATATTGTGGTACGCAAAAATCCGTATCAGAAACAGCAGCGCTTATATATATCTGGTCAGCCGCTGGTTGCCTTATACGCCGTACGCTCCGGCTCTTTCAAATCCTTCACCTTATCCGAAAATGGTGAAGAGCAGATTATTGCCTTTCATTTTCCCGGCGATATTATCGGCTTTGACGGTTTGGCATCCATGCATCATCAAAGCTATACCGAAGCACTTGAAACCTCAATGGTTTGTGAAATTCCCTACGATACGCTGGATCACCTCGCCGGCGTATTTCCCAAACTCCGGCAACAAATTACCCGTATCATGAGCGGTATGTTATGCCAACATCAAGGCATGTTATTGCAACTTAACCAGCGCTCTGCCAGTGAGCGTGTTCTGCATTTTCTTGCTTCACTTGGACAACGCTTTGGTGAAAGAGGTTTTTCGAACAAAGTGTTCCGTTTAAGCATGACCCGCAGCGATATGGCCAACTATTTGGGCTTGTCAATCGAGACCGTTAGCCGGCTTCTAACCCAGTTACAGCGGGACAACAAAATAGAAGTTGAAGGCAAGCAGATCACCCTGTTGGACAACGTAATTGCGAGTTGACAGACAGCGGGCTTATTTCCTCCCAATCGGGGTTAATAATTGATCTAATTGATAAAATCAGAGTGGCGAAGAGCTGATTCCCTGCATAGACTGAAGGTATAGATAAATGAGTTTGCTTGTCAGTCGGAGGATATCGTTATGTTGAAATGTCAAAAAATACTTGCCGTCATTGATCCATCTGTTGAAGAACAAAAGTCGCTAAAAAGAGCACTGCACCTCGCCCGTAAAACCGACGCAAGTATTACTGCGCTGCTAACCATTTATGATTTTTCTTATGAAATGACCACCATGCTGTCGGTTACCGAACGTGAATCGATGCGCCAGTCGGTGGTTGACGACCGAACCGAATGGTTAAGTGCGATTATAGAGCAACACAATCCCGACAGTCAGACCCGTATCGATATTAAAGTCGTGTGGCACAACCGGCCATTCGAGAGCATTATCCATGAAGTGATCCAGGCTAACTATGATTTGGTGATTAAAGGTACCCACGAACACGGCGTGCTAAAAGCCGTGGTATTTACCCCTACGGATTGGCATTTAATGCGTAAATGCCCTGCCCCGGTATTGTTGGTCAAAGAGCAGGAATGGCCGGAAAACGGCAATATACTGGCGGCGGTGAGTGCAGGAACTGAAGATCAGGAACATCAATCACTGAATAACAAATTGGCTAAATGTGCCAAAGACTTTGCCGCCATCCTGCATGCCAATGTTCATCTGGTTAACGCCTACCCTGGCACACCGGTTAATATTGCCATTGAAATCCCTGAATTTGATCCTCAGCACTACAATGAGTCAGTACGTGATTATCATATCAACTCAATGAACGAATTTTGTCAGCGACATGATTTCAACTCCTCCTACAGCCATGTCAGAGAGGGGTTGCCGGAAAGTGCCATTCCTCTGGTCGCCAAGGATATCAATGCTGAGCTGGTGATTATTGGCACCGTGGGACGCACGGGTATTTCCGCCGCATTAATTGGTAATACGGCCGAACACGTTATCGATTCACTGGATTGTGATGTATTGACTATCAAGCCCGAAGGTTTTAAGTCACCACTGGAAAATTAGCCTGGTGCCACGACAGGTGGGTATAATTTCAATTTAGATTAATTCAGGTATAATCCGCCCCGCTATTTTCAGGGGTAACTATGAGCCAGATTGAAGCCTTAACGGCCAAGCAAAAATACAGTTTTAACAAATTGCAGAAACGTCTACGTCGCCATGTCGGACAGGCAATTGCCGATTTCAACATGATTGAAGATGGCGATAAAGTCATGGTGTGTCTGTCTGGTGGCAAGGATAGCTACACCATGCTGGATATATTGCTTTTCTTGCGCCGCATCGCCCCTATCCACTTTGATATTGTTGCTGTAAACCTGGACCAGAAGCAACCCGGCTTTCCCGAGCATGTGTTACCTGCGTATCTTGAGTCGGTTGGTGTGGACTATAAAATCGTTGAGGAAGACACCTACTCTATTGTGATCGATAAAGTCCCGGAAGGTAAAACTACCTGTTCGTTATGTTCCCGCTTGCGCCGGGGCATTTTATATCGTACCGCAACTGAGCTGGGAGCCACTAAAATCGCCTTAGGCCACCACCGCGATGATATGCTCGAAACCTTGTTTCTGAATATGTTTTATGGCGGAAAAATTAAGGCGATGCCGCCCAAACTGGTCAGTGACGATGGCAAGCAGATGGTGATCAGACCGCTAGCCTATTGCACCGAAAAAGATATTGCCCGTTATTCTGAGCTGGTTGATTTTCCTATTATTCCCTGCAACTTATGTGGCTCTCAGGAAAACTTGCAGCGTAAAGCGATTAAAACCATGCTGCAAGACTGGGATAAGCGTTTTCCGGGGCGAATAGAGAGCATGGCCAGAAGCTTGCAAAATGTGACGCCCTCCCACTTGGCCGATGCTAATTTATTTGATTTTAAAGGGCTAACAACTCAGTTAACCCCTTATCAGGATGGCGACACTGCATTTGATCAGCCCGAGTTCTCAGCGCCTGCAGATGATAGCGAGCAGGTACAAGTGATCAATCTTGGCTAACAAATACGGTAATTTTTTCCGGCACGGGAGAAAAAGCAATTTCTCCCTGCTTTCCATCAAGCCATTCCCGTTTCAAAATTAACTGCTGTTTTTCCATCGGCAGGCCCGATACCGGCTGGTTATCCAGGGTGATATCGATATCGTTTTGGGCAAACTCCAGCAGGATCCCGTCGGCTGAGGGCATCAGAAAAGACAGAAAACTGCCCATATCGTCGAAGAAAATATCAAACTGATGTAAAAATGCGCTGAGCTCAGCTATTGTCATGGTCTGTTTTATCAGCTCCGGCTTTATCTGGATCTGAACCGACATATCACATTGGTTGGCCGGCTGAACTAAGTCGATTTCGACTTGTGCATTGGCTAACTTCAGGGCTTTTTCTGTGGGTAATGTAAATCGTCTGTCAGCTGTGACTTCCAGTGGAATATCCACTTTCTGGGTATGAATAGTGGCGCTGTTTATCTGACATAGCCCCGAGGTACCGACCTGTTTAAATCCAAAAGCAAATTCCAGTTGATTGAGATCTTCGTCGTCTATTTTGCGCAAATGCGAATAAAAGGTGCCGTATTCAACCGTTAAGGATTCGGCAAAAGTATTAAACCCGCAAAAAGCCAGCAGAACTAAAGCGTACTTCATTGCATATATTTCCGGTTATGGCGGATCATGGCTACCAGTTCATCTACGTATTCTTCCCTACGGGTTGAATAATTGATCAATCCCTGCGCAATCGCTTCCGGTGTCAGGCTTTGTTCTTTTTGTCTTAAATCAGCCCTTATCATACGCAAATCTGAATAGGCGTAATAACTGTTCAGATTGAGTAAATAGGTGCGCACCGCGTGAGACAGGTCACGAAACTTGGCGACTTCATGGGCGGCTTCTTCATCCCGTTGTTTGGGCACAAAGCCACAACCTTTGCGGTAACACCACAAGCCGAAAAAGTTGTAACCATGCTTTGCAAAACGGGATGTGCCCCAGGCCGATTCATTGGCCGCTTGCACCAGGGTTAACTCTACAGGGATGGTATCAACTCGTCTTAACAAGGTATTCCACTGTACCTCGTTTTCGGGCGCACCATTCATCTGATATTGCACGGCCAAGGTGGTCAACCGCTGTTGTTCATTGGCGCTTGGTGGCTTGCCTTGCTGCACCTTTTGGCGCAACTCCAGTAAAAATCTGCGTTCCTGCTTAATGACACGGTTCTGTTTTTCCAGCTCCGGTCGCAAGTAACTAAAAAATGCCTGCTTTTTCTTCTTCACCGAACGGATCTTGGCAAAATCCGGAACCAGTAATAAAGCTGTTTCAGGTTCCTGTTGTGGCTTTATTTTGGGTGCCGGATACCAGAACGGATAGATCAGCGCGACAATAAATATTAGCGTGATTAAGCTACGAAACAGGATTTGTGACCAAGATTTTTTATGCATCGAATACTGACTCATCTTTTCCCTGTCCTTGCTGTTTCTCTGGAGCAAATTTGATCCGGGTGCCGAATATGTTTCGATACAAGACACCTTTAACGTTGTAATAAAACGGGCCAACCCAAATGTAGGCTAAACCAAGGGTAAACGCACACAACATCATCAATGCTAAAAACAGCACGAATAATAAACCAAATTGCCATAATTTGTGATTAACGACCTTAATGGAATACCAGATGGCTTTTAGTGGCGGTAATTTTCGTTCCGCGACCAAAGGAATCGCAAAACAGCTGGTAATCAATAAATAAATGCCGGGCAAGATAAACAGACTTAGCCCAATATTGATTAGCAGGCCGGTGGCCAACTCAGTTACACCCAGTATCAGCATATGAGGGATAAAGCGGAACAAATCGCCAAACCGGGACTGTCCACCGAGACTATGAGAGATCCCCATCATTTGCACAGCAGTCATGATGGGGGTGATTAAGATGGTGATGGTCATTGCCGCCAGTGGATTAATACGGCTTTGCAACTGGGCCAAATCCGTCATGCTATGAACCGGAACAAAAAATGCGATCAAGGCATAGCTGATAGCCACCGCCAGTAAAATTCCTTGTAACATGACCCACTTAGTATGTCGGGTATTTTCCCACCCTTCGCGCAAAACCGACTTAAGATCCAGTTCAAAATTCCCCTGTAGTGCTTTTTCCAAATCACCACCAATTTGTATTTGATATTTTTCAGACAAGGTTTAAACCATCCTGTTATTAGCAGCGACTATTATATCAAAGAGAGTAGCAATATGTTCTACATACCTATCAATAACTTGGTCAATTGCATCAAGATTTGGTTAGCTTTACACAATATTTCGTTGAAGCAGTATGATGTGACTGTGTAAGCAATTGATATACAAGGTTATTATTTATGGCATCAGTTTTGCTTTTCGGACTATAAGCACAATTAACTTAAATTAATAATATGGACAACAAAATGAAAAAAACATCTGTAGTTTTACTTTTATCCGCGTTGATTACAATTCCTGTCATGGCTAAAGAAAGTGTCACTATTAAAGATAAATTTGACGTCGTCGAAGACAGCCAGATTGAAATTCACGTCCCGGTGGGCGAATTTGAACTAACCACTCATGACGGCCACTATATTGAACTAAGCGTCAAAGTCGAGGAACAAGACAATAGCTGGTTTTCATCAGCCGATTTGGATGATGTCGAATTAACCAAACAAGTTAGTCACAGTCGTATTTTTCTGGAGATTGACGAAGAAGATACCAAACAGACCTGGCAAATCAGCGTTCCTGCCGATGCCAATATCAATCTTGATATGGGAGTCGGAGAAGCCAAGTTAAAACAGCTCAGCCGCGATGTAAAAGCCGAGCTTGGCGTGGGTGAGCTGAGTATTGAAGTCAGCAGTGACAACTATAAAAGTATCAATCTTGAGTCTGGGGTGGGAGAAGCATCATTACGTGGATTCAAGCAATCAGAGTCATCAAGGGCACTGATTTCAGAAGAGGCTTATTGGCAAGGTAGCGGTAAATATATGATTGATGCTCAAGTTGGTGTGGGCGAAGTCAGTGTTTCTCGATAGTCACCAGTTCGCCATCTCATTATAAAATGGGATGGCGTGTTGATTAACACTTCACTCTAAATTAACCCCAACTCGGGATAAGAAATGTCGTTTATATTTACAAACGGTAAATAATTCAGATAGTCATATTATTCACTCAACCATTGTTGAATAAATAGTTTACTCAATGACGACATTTTTGTGCCTGGCAAGGCGGGGTTTCGTGCGTCATAGCGGGTTATGACTAGAAAGCCCAACGCTGCTAGGTGCAAAAAGAGCGTTATTGAGAGGCGTGGCTTATCCCGAGCTGGGGTTAAATTAAATCTGACACCACCAGTTTTACCGCCAACCCAATTAGCAACACGCCCATTGCTCGATCAAACCAGTGGCCATGACGACCAATAAACTGGCGTATCTTGCTATAACTCAACAGACAAGATAATAAACAGAACCATAGACCAGTGGCGAACGCCAGGTAGCCGCCGTAAAACACTTTTATGTTCATGGGGGTTTGGGCAGAAATCACGACCGCAAACAGGGATAAGAAAAACAATGTGGCTTTAGGATTTAAACCATTGGTCAAAAAACCTCTGACAAAGGCTTTTTTATCGGATAGGTGCAAGCTTTGGCCATTTTGCTGGTCGGTGTACGAACCGGCACTACTGCGAATAGCAGCAAAACCGATCCAGGCTAAATAAGCCGCGGCCAGATAAGACATCGTCTGAAAAATCCACGGTGTGGTTTTGATGATTAAACCAATCCCCAGCAAGGAATAACAAACGTGCAGCAATATAGCCAAACCAATGCCGATACTGGTCATCACTGCCGCCCTTCGGCCGAAACGGATACTATGGCGCAACACTATGGCAAAGTCTGGTCCCGGGCTGGCCACCGCCAGCAAATGTATCAACGCAATGGTATAAAACTCCATTTGATATAACTGCAAGGTTTCTAGCACGAAATTATCCTTTTTGTTCTGTAAATGTATGCGGATTGAAAAATTGCGGAACCAGCTCTGTCGCCCTACCCTGCACAGAGTAGTCAAATACGCTTTGATTAGCACTGGTGTCGAGATTCAGTTCCAGTGTGGTGGCACCAAACAATCCGGCCTGAGCGGCGAAACCCGCCGCCGGATAAACGTTACCGGATGTGCCAATTGACACAAATAAGTCAGCTTGTGACAACGCTTGCTCAATTTGCTGCATAAATAATGGCATTTCTCCAAACCAGACTATATGCGGGCGAATCCCCTTGGCCGGATTACAACACTGGCAGCGGCTTTGATCATCAATATCCCGTATGGTTTCGAGCAACTGCCCGCTTTGAATACAGCGGGATTTTAATAGCTCGCCATGCATGTGTAATACATTTTGGCTGCCTGCGCGCTCATGCAAGTTATCAATATTCTGGGTTACCAGCAAAAAATGCCCCTTAAAGGACCGTTCAAATTCAGCCAAGGCGATATGAGCCGCATTAGGTTTTATCTGATGACCAAGCAAATGTTGGCGGCGCTGGTTGTAAAAACGATAGACTTGCTGAGGATTGGCGGCAAAACCTTCTGGCGTAGCCACATCTTCTATTCGATGTTGTTCCCATAAACCGTCACTGGCACGAAACGTTTTGATCCCCGATTCGGCCGAAATACCGGCGCCGGTAAGCACAACAATGTTGTTGTAACCGGATGGTATGATTGTATTAAACTCGTTCATCAATATAAAAATGCACCCTATTTTTGACGTACACTACTACAACATTCAACTTGCCAACAGTGCTAAGTATTCAGTTTAGAAAGTTGAAAAACGAGAGGTTGAACAAGTTTTCAGCATTTTTATCCAAAATTTACAAAAAATAAGCTGCACACCCTAATTTATTTGGCTTTAGCGCAAATTAACCTTTTTTTTACACACGACTTCTGTTATTCATAGCGGCCGTAAAATTAATTCGTGAATAACCTCTAAAACATACAAAAGGGAGCTGCATCACATGAACGAAAAAATTGTACCGCTGAATAAAGAACAGCATGCGAAAACCCGAATCAAGCCATCTACCAATTTCGCGCATGGCGCCGGACAACATCTTATTCCGGTTGTGATCCATGAATATGTGCAGGTATCCGCCGAGCTTCCTATCATATTTGTCCGTGAAAGCGCTGAGTCGGAGCGTTTTATCTCCTGCACCCTAATGGGGCTATCTCAAGGTGAAAACTTGTATTGTGGTGGTGATGGCTGGGACGAGCCATATGTACCTTCAGCTTTACGTAATTTCCCTTTATCGATTGCTAAAGCCGATCAGGAAGGCAAAGAATTATTAGTTTGTATCGATGAAAGTAGCGATTTGGTCAATAAAAAAGAAGGCGAGTTATTATTTGATGCTAAAGGTGAACAAACTGAATTCTTGAAAAAGCGTACCGAACAAACTGGTCGTTTTATAGAAAATATGCAAATCACCGCCAATTTCATCAATTTCATGAAAGAGAAAGAGCTGCTGGTATCCAACGATTTAACCGTAAAACTGGAAAATGGTGATAACTACAATATCAACGGTATTTTCCGTATCGATGAAGAAAAGTTATCTAAAATGTCGACTGAAGATTTTGAAGATATTCGCCAAAAAGGGTTATTGCCTGCCATTTATGCTCATCTGAACTCTCTGCAACAAATTCAACGTGTCGCGCGTAAAAAGATGCAAGCCGTAGCCAAAGCTGGCTAACGATTAGACGCAAGATTGAAAAAGGAGCCGATGGTTCCTTTTTTATTATCTGCTAGAAGGTTTGGACCTTTTGTTCCATTTGGGTTGTGGTGGTAAACCTGTATGCTTGGTTAATGCCCGTTGTCCTTTGCCTGCCTTGCCGGGTTTTTGCAGTTTTTCCTGCGCACTTTGTGGCGGGACTAAATGCTGGGGACCGCGCCCAATCAGGTCTTCTCTACCCATTTTGACCAGTGCCTGACGTATTTGCGGCCAGTTTTTGGGGTCATGGTAACGCAGCAACGCCTTGTGCAGACGACGGTGGATCTCGCCTTTGGCCGAAGGGACTTCATCGCTGTCTTTTTTCACTTTACGCAGAGAATCGACGCCGGCATGATACATGGTAGTGGCGCTGGCCATCGGTGAGGGGTAGAAATTCTGTACCTGATCCAGTTTGAATTTATTTTCTTTCAGCCATAGTGCCAAATTCAGCATATCGTCATCCGTTGTCCCCGGATGGGAAGCAATAAAATACGGGATCAGATACTGCTCTTTACCGGCTTCTTTGGAGAACTTGTCAAACAATTCCTTGAACTTGTAATAACTGCCCATGCCGGGCTTCATCATTTTACTCAAGGGCCCCTCTTCAGTATGTTCAGGCGCAATTTTCAAATAACCGCCAACATGGTGAGTGGCCAGTTCCTTAACATAACGGGGATCTTCGACCGCCAGATCATAACGAACTCCTGATGCAATCAGGATTTTCTTAATACCTTTCAGATCACGCGCCCGGCGATATAAATCGATTGTCGGCGTATGATCGGTATCCATATGGGCGCAGATAGTCGGATAAACACAAGAAGGACGTTTACAGGTCGCTTCTGCTTTGGGACTTTTACAGCGCAGGCGGTACATGTTGGCGGTAGGACCGCCCAAATCGGAGATTACACCGGTAAAACCGGGAACTTTGTCACGAATATCTTCGATCTCGCGAATAATCGAATCTTCCGAGCGGCTTTGGATAATTCGTCCTTCATGTTCGGTAATGGAACAAAAGGTACAGCCGCCATAACAGCCGCGCATGATATTGACCGAAAAGCGGATCATCTCGTAAGCGGGGATTTTGGCATTGCCATAGCTGGGATGCGGAACCCGTTGATAAGGCAAGTCAAATACCTTATCCATTTCCTCGGTTTCCAACGGAAATGTCGGTGGATTGATCCAGATATGTCGATCTCCGTGGCGTTGCATCAACGCTCTGGCGCAACCTGGATTGGTTTCCTGATGCAAGATTCGCGAAGTATGTGCGTATAGGATCTTATTATCTTTGACCGTTTCGAACGCAGGCAATTTAACATACACCTGCTCCCAGGGGCGCCGACGGTTATCCGGCTGGATCACCACAGGCTTTGCCATATTCACTTCGGATTCAACGCTTTGAGCGGCTTTATCGCCGGTTTCGCAAGCGGCTTCTACTTGATAAGGACTGCTGATAGGCTCGATTTTGCCGGGTTTATCTAAATGAGTCGAATCCACACCCTGCCATTCCGGCAGCGCCTGTTTAACAATTACGGCCGTTCCGCGCACATCCACAATACTGTCGATAGGTTCCCCGTTGGCTAATCGATGGGTCACTTCCAGCAATGGCCGCTCGGCGTTACCAAACATCAACAAATCAGCTTTGGAATCAAATAAGACCGAACGACGAACTTTTTCTGACCAGTAATCGTAGTGAGCAATACGACGCAAGCTGGCTTCGATGCCACCAATAATAATCGGCACGCCTTTATAGGCTTCACGACAGCGCTGGGAATAAACCGTAACGGCGCGATCAGGCCGTTTCCCGCCAATATTGCCTGGCGTATAGGCATCGTCATGACGTAATTTCTTATCTGCAGTATAACGGTTGATCATCGAGTCCATATTGCCGGCGGTGACGCCGAAATACAGGTTCGGTTGTCCCAGTTGCATAAAGGCATCTTTACTATGCCAGTCGGGCTGGGCAATAATGCCGACCCGAAAACCTTGTGCTTCGAGGGTGCGGCCTATTACCGCCATGCCAAAACTGGGATGATCCACATAAGCATCGCCAGTGACCAAAATGATGTCGCAACTGTCCCAGCCCAAATCATCCATTTCCTCCCGACTCATGGGCAAAAATGGCGCAGTCCCGTAACATTCCGCCCAATATTTATGGTGCGAAAAAAGTGGCTGCTTGGCTTTAATGGTCGCTGCTTGCATAGAATTATCGTATTACTCAAAAATGGGCGCGGATTATACCTGATCCGCGCCAGAAAACTATGCTTAAAATTTGTTCAATTAGGGCGTATTGATCTTTGGCGTGTGTTTTTGCAGCAGTTTGTCGCGGATTTATACAAGGCAGAGCGAGTGTGGTGTAGTTATTCTACATGAATGAGCGATAACGCCGTAGAAATGCGCGACAAACACTGCCCGGAGGGTTCAACCCAAAGCCTTTTGCTCTTTGTTGCCGGATTTCGACTTAAACCCACTAGTCCTGCAACCTGGCGTCGCGATCAAAAGGCTTTGAATTTAAACAAAATTCATACACCAAAGATCAACACGCCCTAGTATCCCATTGATATTGCTGCAACAGATCTGACAAGTATTGAGCAGGAACAGACAATGTGCCGCGACTACGACGAATCATGCCCACCCGTTTGGCATTGTCCTTTCCTTCAAGCGCTACACACCGCAATTGAGCGGTTTCCATTTGCTGTCGGCACAAAGCCGGTACTACAGACAATCCCAGACTACTTCGCACCAGTTGTCCGACAGTAGATAGCTGACTTGCCTCTGCGACAATATTGATACTGGTTCCGGCTTGCAGCAAGGCATTATCACACCAGTGACGAATGCTGGAACCACGGTTCATGGCGATAAAGTTTTGCCTGTGCAAATCTTGCCAGCTTAACGACGAGCGGTCAGAAAGTGGATGGCTGGAATTCATCAAGACGACAAAGCAGTCGTTAAACAATGGAATAAAATCGACACCATCCATTTGCTCGGCTTCAAAGATAATACCCAGTTCAGCCCTGTCCTCGCGCACTGCTTCAATCACTCTTTCCATAACCACGTCCATCACCGCAATATTAATATTGGCGTGGCTCTGGTGAAACTGGTTTAAAATATCCGGTAACAGGCTATTGGCAAAGGACGGCATACTGGCAATGGTTAACTTGCCCCGTTGCATCGAAAACAACTTATGCAGGTCATCAAAGGCTATTTCCCAGTCATATAATAGCCGTTTTGCGACTGGCAAAAAGGCCCGCCCCTCAGGGGTAAGCTCAACCATACGGGTTGAGCGGGCCAGCAGCATGCCGCCTATCGCCTGTTCAAACTTTTTAATCGCAATAGACAAGGCTGGTTGCGATAAATGCAGATTGACAGCTGCATCAGCAAAAGAGCGGCTATTGGCAAGCTCGACAAAAATACATAACTGACGATGACTGATATTCATTTTATGACGTTTATTGAAATAACCAATTAATAAATATTTTTTATTATTAGCTAAATTATATTAATTTTACAAATGTTAATAACTCTTTAATACTGTTTGAAACTTTTCTGAGGAATAAGCAATGGCAGGATTTGATAAAGTTGTCAGCAGTTACGCGCAGGCGATGGCCGGATTAACTAATGATATGACGATAATTGCCGGTGGATTCGGCTTATGCGGCATCCCCGAAGGACTGATTAGCCAGATAAAAACCATGGGGGTAAAAGGCTTGACGGTGGTCTCAAACAACTGTGGCGTCGACGGCTTTGGTTTGGGGTTATTACTCGAAGATAAACAAATCAAAAAGATGATTTCCTCCTATGTAGGAGAAAATGCCCTGTTTGAGCAACAACTGCTTAATGGCGAACTCGAAGTTGAACTGACACCACAGGGCACCCTGGCCGAAAAAATGCGTGCGGGTGGTGCCGGTATTCCCGCTTTTTACACGGCGACGGGTTATGGCACGCCGGTAGGTGAAGGCAAGGAAGTGCGTGAGTTTAATGGACGCCCTTATATTATGGAGCAAAGTGTCACTGGCGACTTTGCCATTGTAAAAGCCTGGAAAGCGGACCGTTACGGTAATTGTATCTATCGCCATACCGCACAGAATTTCAACCCGATGGCGGCTACAGCTGGCAAAATCACTGTAGTAGAAGTAGAAGAAATAGTCGAGCCAGGCGAGCTGGAACCCAGTCAGATCCATACCCCGGGGATCTACGTCGACCGTATTATCAAAGGCGAGTTTGAAAAACGCATTGAACGCAAGGTAACAAGGAGCTGATCATGGCACTTAGCAGAGAACAAATTGCCATGCGTGTGGCAAGTGAATTTAAAGATGGTGATTATGTCAATTTGGGAATTGGTATCCCTACTCTGGCGGCCAATTATGTACCGGATAATATTTCGGTTATGTTGCAATCAGAAAATGGTTTGCTGGGTATGGGTCGTTATCCCAGCGAAGATCAGGTAGATGCCGATATGATCAACGCAGGCAAAGAAACCGTAACCGCCGCCATCGGGGCTTCTATTTTTAATTCTGCCGACAGCTTCGCCATGATCCGCGGTGGCCATGTGGACTTTACCGTGCTGGGTGCATTCGAGGTGGATGTGAATGGCAATATTGCCTCCTGGATGATCCCGGGCAAGTTAATAAAAGGGATGGGCGGCGCAATGGATTTGGTCGCCGGAGCCAAAAATATTATTGTCACTATGATGCATGCCGACAAACACGGTAATTCAAAACTGCTGGAAGCCTGCACCCTTCCGTTGACCGGCGTTAATTGTATCACTCGAATTATCACCGATTTGGCGGTGCTTGAAGTACGCGATGGGGCATTTCATCTTACCGAACGGGCACCCGGAGTCAGTGTGGACGAAATTCGTCAGAAAACTACAGGTAAACTGGTGGCGGAAGGTGATATTCCCGAGATGCGCTTCTAGTGATCAAGTGACTGGTCGTAATCCGGCCAGTCAGATCTTATGCGTAATCGTATTGCCCGCCTCTTTTTAATC
This sequence comes from Neptunicella plasticusilytica, assembly GCF_047922965.1. Taxonomy (GTDB): domain Bacteria; phylum Pseudomonadota; class Gammaproteobacteria; order Enterobacterales; family Alteromonadaceae; genus Neptunicella; species Neptunicella plasticusilytica. The sequence goes on along the minus strand of NZ_CP150481.1, from coordinate 2,085,376 downwards.
CTTGTTGATAAGCTGGGCGCGCATGGATCCGTTTCACGTAGGCTTTAATATTCGGGCAATGCTCCACTAGTCCTCTGGTGCACAACGCCTCTAGCTGAAAGCTCATCTGAAAATCGGCACCACTAATATCGTCACCGGCAAACCACTGATTGGTGGCGAGATGTTGCTCTACAAAATCGATACTGGTCGCCAGATTAGGGCCGAAATAAGCAGCCATCACCTTATCAACGATTTTTTTAGCGACCATCTTCACAAAAAAAGGTTTAGCCTGTGCTTTTACCTTGCCTAATACCATTTTAACCAACATCGGTGTCATCAGTGAGCCTTCAGCAAAATGCAACCAATAGCAATATTGACGGTGTTGTGGCGTGCCAATAGGAGGAATATATTGAGGGGCATAGGTATGAGCCAGATATTCAATAATCGCCCCAGATTCTGCTACAACAATATCACTGTCGGTTATGATAGGCGCGCGTCCTAAAGGATGGATATGTTTTAGTTCATCCGGTGCCAGACTGGTTTTAGCGTTACGTTGGTAAAGTTTGATTTCATATTCAAGCCCCAGTTCTTCAAGCATCCATAAAATTCTCTGGGAACGGGAGTTATTAAGGTGATGGAGAGTAATCATCTATATTCCTGCATATTTTAAATTCCAAGCGGCCCGATTTGGGCATTGATATAAGTCGACAAAGTGAGTGTCATCTCACTTTAACAAAAGGCAGACAGAGTGTCGCTAAACACTGAACTTGTTTATCGCACGGCGCAAACGCTCGACCAGATTGCCTAAATTATTTGTCGCAGAACTGGACTGTTCGGTGATTTCGGCGCTTTGTTGGGCCAATTGCACCACGCGTTCGAGATTGATGGTGATATCCCCTAGCAACTTATCTTGCTGAGTGGTATCAGCTACCACAGTCTGGTTAATTTGCTGGGCGTCATTGATTGCTGCCAGAATCTGCTGCACAGCTGCATCCACTGTTTGTGTCACTTCAACGGTATGATCAGCCTGACGTTTGCCGTCTTCAATGGCGTCAACGGCGTTGCTTGCGTCAATTTGCAAGCTACTGATCATCTTTTCAATTTCAGCTGTCGACTGTTGTGTACGCGTTGCCAAAGTTCTGACTTCATCTGCCACCACTGCGAACCCGCGACCTTGCTCACCCGCCCTGGCAGCTTCAATAGCTGCATTCAAGGCGAGTAAATTGGTCTGTTCGGCTATGGTCTTAATCACTTCCAGGATTGAATTAATCCCTTCGCTATTTTTATGCAGTTGATGAATGATTTGTGCTGACTGTTCGGCTTGCTCGGCCTGTTTACTGGTTTGCTGCCGGTTTTGTGTGACCAGTTGATCCACCTTGGCCGCCTGTTCATTGGCCAGTTCAATACGCTGCATACCCAAATTAATTTGTTCCAGGGTGCTATTCGAGCTGCTACGGATGTTGTGGGTAGTTTCCGAGGTTTCATTAATCTGAAGCTGTTGTTGTTCTACTTTTCCCAGAGTTTGCTTGCCAAGTTCAACGCTGGTTGCAATGGCTTGTTCAAGTTGATCAGCCTGGTTGGCAATTTCAACTACGACATCATGAATATTGCGCGCCAGGTGATTAACATTTTTGGCCAACAACGCGAATTCATCATTACCACTCGTATCGGCCTGGTGGGTCAAATCTCCTTGACTGATAGTGTGCAGACTTTGGCTTATTTTGCCCAAAGGACGATAAATACTGCGCGACGCCGCCACTCCGATAATAATAACCAGTGTTAAAGCTATCAGAGTGATCACAGCACTGCGCCAAATGTTACTTTGTACTACATCCAGAATCTGTTTTTGTCCGTTCAAAGTACTGTTATTTATTAAACTGAAGAGTTCAGAAAAATACTGCTCTGCTTCAGACAGAAGCTCTTCACCTTTTTCGGCGCTATCGTGCGCCTGATGGCTAATGGCCAGTTTGTGCTGTTGCAGGGCTATCACTCCCTCCTCTCCCTGTAATAACGTCAATGCTTTGGTTTTTTGTTGATTAAAGGCCTCCAGCAAACCATCGGTATCGACGCCTGTGGCAATACGGTTAACAAATTCGGTATTAGTTGACAAATCGCCGAGGGTGAAATTGATAGTGCTTTCGATGGATTCGATTTGTTGTTGTTCGCTCGCGTTGATATATTCTTTTGTCGCGTTGACCAGCGCAACCAGGATATAATCCAGCTTGGTTCCAACGCCAACCACCTCTGCCAGTGCTGTGTCGCTCTCTGCGCCATCCAGATAGGACATATCCAGTAAATTAGCTCCGGCATCTTCAGCCGCAAACCTAAACTCCGAAAATTGGCTATCGATCTGGCTGTTTAGTCTGAATACTTCCTCGCGTTTGCTGTACATGCTGCGAGTGAAATTTACATACTCACTGGCCGCATTTTTACCAGACTCAAACATTTCGAGTTCTTGTTCGTGTAGCAACGCGGATAAAACTTTCCATTTGTCCTCCAACTGGCTAGCAAGCTGGTTGAAGTTGTTACGGCTGTCGCTAAGGGATTCGATATTATTGGCATAATAGCCGCGCAAAGAGACTTTCGACATGGACAAAACTTGGGCTTGCAACAACATCATTTGCGACTGGACCGGCATTTTTTGCTCAACCACCAGCTCGGCAGACTGACGAATATTGGAAAGTCCAAAGTAGGATGAAATATTTGTAACAAGGAGCAATACGCCAAAAACAACAAACCCAGAAACTATCTTACCGACAACCGTAATCCGCATTCCTGTTTACCCGCCTTGCATCGTTTTGGCTGCCATCATATTGTTAACAGCCTGTTATTTTAATTATTATCGTCTTGATAGGCGATTATCATTAGTTCTGATCGGAAAAGAACTCATTTCGTGATAACCAGCAAACTTGCTGTATAAAAATACTACCGTTATCCCGTTAATATGCAAATGTTACTATGAAGTTGTGTTCTAACTTGCTTATAATGGACAGCATTAAAAGAAAGAAAAGTGTATGTAATGGATCAAAATCAAGAACTTAAAAAAGCAGGCCTTAAAGTTACCCTGCCAAGACTCAAGATACTTGAAATTCTGAAAAACCCTGACAATCAACATATCAGCGCAGAAGATGTATATAAAATTCTGCTGGAGCACGGGGATGAAATTGGTTTGGCTACCGTTTATCGGGTATTAAACCAGTTTGATGATGCCGGAATTTTAAATCGCCATCATTTTGAAGGTGGTAAATCGGTGTTTGAAATTGGCCACAAGAAACATCATGATCATCTGGTTTGTCTCAAATGTGGCAAAGTGATTGAATTTGAAGATCCGATTATTGAAAGACGCCAGGATGAAGTCGCGGCAGAGAACAACATCACCCTGACCCACCACAGTTTATATTTGTACGGCGTATGTAAAGATAACTGCGATGAAGACGAGTTTGAATAATCGAGCTTAAAAAACAAAGCCGGCTAATTAGCCGGCTTTTTTGTATCAGTTCTGATTAGAGTTGGACCAGGTATCACGCAGACCCACAGTGCGATTAAAGACAAGTTTAGTGTCCGAGCTATGTTTATCTTTGCAAAAATAACCGGTGCGTTCAAATTGCACCGCTTTGTCCTGCGCAAGACTAACTAATGCGGGCTCTACTATCCCTTGCTTTATTTGCAAGGAATCTGAATTGATCGCAGCGACAAAATCGTCCTCGGCAGCCGGATTCGGCACATTAAACAGACGATCATAAAGACGGATTTCGGCCGGCACCCCCTGTTCGGCACTGACCCAATGGATGACTCCTTTGGCTTTGCGGCCATCGGCCGGATCTTTACCCAGAGTGTCTGGATCGTAGGTACAATAAATGGTGGTTATCTCACCATTTTCGTCCTTATCAACTCGGTTGGCCTTAATAAAATAGGCATTACGTAAACGCACTTCCTTATCCAGTACCAGGCGTTTGAATTTCTTATTCGCTTCTTCACGGAAGTCCTCTCGCTCGATGAATAATTCGCGGCCAAAAGGGACTTGCCGGGTCCCCTGACTTTCATCGTTAGGATGATTGGGTGCGTTTAACATTTCATGCTTATCTTGCGGATAGTTCTCGATGACAACCTTAACCGGATCCAGTACCGCCATAGCGCGCGGTGCATTTTCGTTCAGGTCGTCTCGGATACAGGCTTCGAGCATGCCCATTTCAACCATATTGTCCATTTTGGTCACGCCAATGCGCTTACAGAATTCACGGATTGAGGCTGATGTATAACCGCGTCGGCGTAAACCGGCAACGGTTGGCATGCGCGGATCGTCCCAACCTTCAACATGCTTGTCACTCACCAGTTGAATCAACTTGCGTTTACTCAATACGGTATATTCCAGATTTAAACGGGAAAATTCATACTGGCGTGGTACACAATCAATACTGATATTTTCCAGCACCCAGTCATACAGACGTCGGTTGTCCTGGAATTCCAGAGTACACAACGAATGAGTAATGCCTTCCAACGCATCCGAAATGCAATGGGTGAAATCGTACATCGGGTAAATACACCATTGATCACCTGTTTGATGGTGGTGAGCGAATTTGACCCGATAAAGCACCGGATCACGCATACACATAAAAGGCGATGCCATATCTATTTTGGCTCTCAGGCTGCATTGGCCCTCAGCATACTCACCGTTTTTCATTTTTTCGAAATGGAGCAGATTTTCCTCAACAGACGTATCTCGATAAGGACTATTTTGGCCAGGCTGTTTTAAGGTGCCGCGCAATTCGCGCACAGTTTCATGGTTGGAAAAATCCACATAGGCTAGCCCTTTGCTGATCAGTTCAACCGCAAACTGGTGCAATTGGGGAAAGTAGTTGGAGGAATAACAAATATCCCCGTCCCAGTGAAAGCCTAACCATTCTACATCGTGCTTGATTGAGTTGACGTAATCTATGTCTTCTTTTTCCGGGTTAGTATCGTCAAAACGCAAATTACATTGTCCCTGGTAATCCTGGGCCAAACCGAAATTCAGGCAGATAGATTTTGCGTGGCCAATATGCAAGTAACCGTTAGGCTCAGGCGGAAAACGGGTATGAATGCGAGCATGCACACCATTGGCTAAGTCTTTATCAATAATTTGACGAATAAAATTGGTCGGACGATTGTCAGTCTCGGCCATAAATACAACCCCTTTAAATACACACTGATATTGCCGCAATGATACCAGTTAAATTGAATAACCTGCATTAAAAAGCCCGCAATCAAGCGGGCTTTTAGTTTACTTTTCCATTTATTGACAATTTACATCATCAATTTGGGAAGCAAAACAATTACCATCCGGTAATTTCGCGTAATGCCTTACCGATTTCGGCTAAAGAGCGTACGGTTTTGACACCGGCTGCTTCCAATGCCTTAAATTTATCGTCAGCAGTACCTTTACCGCCTGCGATAATTGCACCAGCATGTCCCATACGCTTACCAGCCGGGGCTGTTACACCTGCTATATAAGATACAACGGGTTTGGTTACGTTATCTTTGATAAAGGCAGCGGCTTCTTCTTCCGCTGTTCCACCGATTTCGCCGATCATTACGATGGCTTCGGTTTTCGGATCGTCCTGGAACATTTGCAGAATATCGATAAAGTTAGAACCTGGAATAGGATCACCACCAATACCCACACAGGTAGACTGGCCAAAACCTTCATCAGTGGTTTGTTTAACCGCTTCATAAGTCAAGGTACCTGAACGGGATACGATCCCCACTCGACCCGGCTTATGGATGTGGCCAGGCATAATACCAATTTTGCACTCTCCCGGTGTAATCACACCAGGGCAGTTAGGACCGATCATGCGAACGCCTTTGCTATCGACATATTCTTTAGCGTAAAGCATATCGATAGTGGGTATTCCCTCGGTAATACAAACGATCAGCTCAATACCTGCATCGGCAGCTTCAACGATGGAGTCTTTACAAAATGGTGCAGGTACATAAATAACAGTTGCCGTGGCACCGGTTGCTTCAACCGCTTCACGTACAGTGTTGAATACCGGCAAGCCCAAATGCTCAGTACCGCCTTTACCCGGCGTCACGCCACCGACCATTTGTGTACCGTAAGCTATAGCTTGTTCAGAGTGGAAGGTACCCTGCCCGCCAGTGAAACCCTGACAGATTACTTTGGTGTCTTTATTAATTAAAACCGACATTATTTGCCCTCCGCTGCAGCAACAACTTTCTGCGCTGCATCCGTTAACGATTCAGCAGCAATAATATCCAGGCCAGAATTAGCTAAAACTTCACGGCCTAATTCGGCGTTGGTACCTTCGAGGCGAACCACAACTGGAACATTAACACCGACTTCTTTCACTGCACCGATTATCCCTTCAGCGATCATGTCACAACGTACGATACCGCCGAAAATATTAACCAATACCGCTTTAACATTGTCATCAGACAAAATGATTTTGAATGCTTCAGCAACACGTTCTTTGGTTGCGCCACCACCGACATCCAGGAAATTGGCTGGCTTACCGCCATGCAGATTAACAATATCCATGGTTCCCATAGCCAAACCCGCACCGTTAACCATGCAACCTACATTGCCATCAAGAGCAACATAGTTCAGCTCCCATTTGGCCGCATCCGCTTCACGTTGATCTTCTTGTGAAGGATCGTGCATTTCTTGAAGCTTAGGCTGGCGATACATTGCGTTACTGTCGATAGCCAGTTTGGCATCCAGACAATGCAGGTTGCCGTCGGTTTTAATCACCAATGGATTTACTTCGATCAAGGCAACATCGAGTTCCTCAAACATTTTTGCCAGACCCATAAAAATTTGGGTGAACTGGCGAATTTGCACACCTTCAAGACCTAATTTGAATGCAATCTCGCGTGCCTGGTAAGGCTGTGCGCCTACCAACGGGTCGATTTCGGCTTTGAGAATTTTTTCCGGGGTTTCTTCGGCGACTTTCTCAATTTCAACACCGCCTTCAGTGGACGCCATGAACACAATACGGCGGCTACCGCGATCGACAACTGCACCCAAGTACAATTCCTGATCGATATCAGTACAAGACTCAACCAAAATTTTGGTTACCGGCTGACCGGCTTCATCTGTCTGATAAGTGACCAGATTTTTTCCCAACCATTGTTGAGCAAAAGATCTGATTTCTTCTTTGTTCTTAACCAGCTTTACACCACCAGCCTTGCCTCGGCCACCAGCGTGCACCTGACATTTTACGACCCATTCGTCACCGCCAATACGTTCAGCGGCATCGATTGCTGCTTGAGGACTGTCAGCAGCATAACCTTGAGATACGGGTAAACCATATTCAGCAAAAAGCTGTTTACCCTGATATTCATGCAAATTCATGGTGTATTATCCGTTTTTCGGTGAATCAATCAGAACAACCGGACGTTGTCTTATCTTGATTCCATTACGACAAAAAAGCTGCCAGGGCAGCTTGTTCAAACCGCCGGGGATTATAGTCATTACCCGGCGTAAGTGGTAGCCAAAACATAGTATTTTATTGGCTCAATTATTCATATATTCATCAAAATGACGATTTATGACGACTAAATTGTTTGTTACACATCCAACAATAAACGAGTTGGATCTTCGAGCATCTCTTTTACTGTTACCAAAAAGCCTACTGACTCTTTGCCATCAATGATCCGGTGATCGTAAGACAAGGCTAGATACATCATAGGTAAAATTTCCACTTTACCATCGACCGCCATAGGACGATCCTGGATCTTGTGCATACCAAGGATAGCACTTTGTGGTGGATTGATGATGGGAGTAGACATCAACGAGCCAAACACACCGCCATTGGTAATAGTAAAATTACCTCCCTGTAAATCGTCCATCGACAGCTTTCCGTCACGGCCTTTAAGCGCTAGCGCTTTAATGCCTTTCTCTACGCCTGCCAAAGACAACTGATCACAATCACGCAATACTGGTGTAACCAGACCACGAGGCGTAGATACCGCAATAGAGATGTCAAAATAATTGTGGTAACAAATATCGTCACTATCGATCGAGGCATTCACTTCAGGGAAGCGCTTCAATGCTTCGGTCACAGCTTTAACGTAAAAAGACATAAAACCTAGACGAATATCATGGCGTTTTTCGAATGCTTCCTGATATTGCTTACGCAAGTTCATAATCGGTTTCATGTTCACTTCGTTAAAAGTGGTTAACATGGCCGTAGAATTTTTAGCTTCTAATAAACGATTAGCAATAGTTTTGCGTAAACGCGTCATTGGCACTCGTTTTTCAGTACGATCTGCCAGGCCAGTCGCTGGCTCTGTGGTAGCAGAATCTGAAGATTTGGCTGCGGGTTTGCTGTCAGCGTTTTTAAGATGTTTTTCAACATCTTCCTTGGTGACACGCCCACCTTTACCGGTGCCTTTTACCGCTGAGGCATCAATACCTTTTTCAGACAACAATCGACGTACAGACGGACTCAATGCATCGTTGTCACCCTCATCCGATGCATCACTTTGTTGTTCCTTGTCATCAGATTTTTGTGATTTTGCGTTGCTGCTGTCAGATTTTGCCGCGCCAGCACCACTGGTGAAATGGCCAATCACCTGTTCAGCGTTAACAGTATCGCCTTCCTGAGCCAGAATTTCTGACAATGAACCATCAGCAGGTGCGACAACTTCAAGCACCACTTTATCGGTTTCGATATCAACCAGATTTTGATCTCTGGAAACCTGTTCACCCGGCTGAACATGCCAGGTTGCAATTGTTGCGTCTGCCACAGATTCTGGCAGCACCGGTACCTTTATTTCCACTGACTCACCTTTGCTACTGTTAGTACTTTTATTGGATGGTTCATCATCGTCTGATGAACTGGCTGAATTATCTTTGCTGGAAGAATCGCTATCATCAGATGCTTTACTGCTTCCTTCGCCCGCTTCAAAATGGGCGACAACTTGCTCGGCAAGTACGGTATTACCTTCATCTTCAAGTATTTCTGTAATCGTTCCGTTAGCCGGTGCAACCACTTCCAACACCACTTTATCGGTTTCGATATCAACCAGATTTTGATCTCTGGAAACCTGTTCACCCGGTTTAACATGCCAGGTGGCGATTGACGCATCGGCAACAGATTCCGGTAATACGGGCACTTTAATTTCAATCGTCATTATTTGGTCCCTTGATTAATGGTTAATGCATTTTCTACCAGTGTTTTTTGTTGCTGGTTATGCACAGAAATATAGCCTACTGCTGGAGATGCTGATGCTTCCCGACCTGCGTAGGTCAATTTAGCGCCATCGGGAATCGAAGCCCAGAAATTATGCTGCATGCAATACCATGCACCCTGGTTCTGAGGTTCTTCCTGGCACCATACCCAATCTTTAACATGTTGATAATCAGCCAACACTTTTTCGATATCGGCATGCGGGAAAGGATAAAGTTGTTCGATACGAATAATAGCCACATCGGTTTGTTCGTCTTTACGGCGTTGTTCGAGTAAATCGTAATAGACTTTACCGGAACACATCACCACGCGTTTGACTTGAGTTGGTTTAATTTCGTCAACTTCACCAATAACGTTGTAAAACACCCCTTCGGCCAACTCTTCGAGACTGGAAACTGCAAGCGAATGGCGTAACAATGATTTGGGTGACATCACGATCAACGGACGGCGCATCGGGCGCACCACCTGACGGCGGATCATGTTATACACCTGAGCTGGCGTAGAAGGCACACATACCTGCATATTGTGGTCGGCACAAAGTTGCAAGAAGCGCTCAAGGCGTGCGGAACTATGTTCTGGTCCCTGTCCTTCATAACCGTGTGGCAGCAGCAAGGTTAAACCACACAAACGTCCCCATTTTTGTTCGCCGGAACTCAGGAACTGATCGATAACCACCTGGGCACCATTGGCAAAATCGCCAAACTGAGCTTCCCAAATTGTCAATGCTCCGGGTTCGGCAGTGGCGTAACCATATTCAAAGGCTAGTACCGCTTCTTCAGACAACACGGAATCATAAATTTCAATCGGACCTTGCTTGTCACTTACATGCTGCAATGGCATATAGGTTGAAGCATCTTTCTGGTTGTGAATTACCGCGTGGCGATGGAAGAACGTCCCCCGGCCCGAATCCTGACCGGTAAAGCGGATCCGGGAACCACCATCGACAATAGTGGCATAGGCCAATATTTCAGCACAGCCCCAGTCAAGTGGTTTTTCACCGTTAATCATCGAGAGGCGATCCTGATACAACTTGGCCACCCTCGCCTGCAGTTTAACCTCATCCGGGTAACTGCAAATTTTATGACCCAGTTCGCGCATTTTTTCAACACTGAGTGAAGCATCGAAAGGCACCGTCCATTCCTGGCCAATATAGGGTGACCAGTCTACCGAGTGCTCAGTCATGGGACGCCACTCTTCAACCACGCAGGCGCCATGATCCAGCGCCGCACGATAATCACCAATGAGTTTGTCGACTTCGTGCTGGTTAATAGTTTTTTCATCCATTAACTGCTGCGCGTATAACTCTCTTGGTACCGGGTGCTTCTTGATTTTCTTGTACATCAAGGGTTGAGTGGCATCTGGCGTATCGGCTTCGTTATGGCCATGACGGCGATAACAAACCAGATCAATCATTACATCCCGTTTAAACTTGTTGCGATAGTCCAGCGCCAGTTGCGTCACAAAAATAACTGCTTCCGGATCATCCGCATTAACATGGAAAATCGGTGCCTGAACCATTTTAGCGATGTCGGTACAGTATTGGGTTGAACGAGTATCTTCCTGCTTGGAGGTCGTAAAACCAACCTGGTTATTGATCACGATGCGAACGGTACCTCCTACAGAGAAACCACGCGTCTGTGACATATTGAAGGTTTCTTGTACAACGCCCTGCCCAGCAATAGCCGAGTCACCGTGAATAGTGATAGGTAACACCGTCGAGCCATCGTGACAGTTACGACGATCCAGTCGGGCTCTTACCGAACCAATCACCACAGGATTTACAATTTCAAGATGCGAAGGGTTAAATGCCAGCGCCAAATGCAGATCACCACCCGGGGTGGCAAAATCAGACGAATAACCGGCGTGATATTTAACATCACCGGAACTTAGTGATTCGTCATGTTTACCGGAGAATTCATCAAACAGGACAGAGGGGTTTTTACCCAACACGTTAACCAGTACATTTAAACGACCACGGTGTGCCATACCGATAACGACTTCTTTGGTGCCATTAACACCCGCATGGCTAATCAAGCTTTTTAGCATCGGGATAAGTGCATCGCCGCCTTCTAACGAAAAACGCTTGGCACCAGGAAATTTTGATCCCAGATATTTTTCCATTCCATCGGCTGCGATCAGGCCTTTTAAAATGGCGATTTTAGTCTCGCGACTTAATTCCGGTTTAGCTTGTACTGATTCAATCCGTTGCTGCAACCAACGTTTTTGCTCAGTGTTGGTGATATGCATGTATTCCGCACCAATGGAACTGCAATAAGTGCGATTAAGAGACTTGAATAGCTCTCCCAGAGGCATGGTTTCTTTGCCAACGGCATAGGAACCGACGCTAAAAACGGAATCAAAATCCTGCTCGGTTAGTTCATGATGGGACAATTCAAGGTCCCTAACACGTTCCTGCTGCCATAACCCTAACGGATCGAGATTGGCGTGCTCATGCCCGCGAAATCGAAAAGCATTAATCAGCTGTAATACTTTAACCTGTTTAGCATCTGAGGTGCTGGCGACTGCAGGCGACGCAGTGCGTCCCAATGGACCCAGTTGAGCCATTTTTTTAAACAACTCGCGCACATCACTATGCCTGGTCTCGACCTGAACACCTTCCAATTTTGGAAGTTGATCAAAAATGTCACGCCACTGTGGCGCTACATCTTGCGGATTTTCGAGATAAGCTTCGTAAATTTCTTCTATATAAGCTGCGTTACCACCAGCCATGTAGGAAGATTCCCACCATGCTTTCATCGCGCTTTTTTGCATTGCTGTCCCTTAATCAGATCAAGACAAACCGGCCTTCCGGTTTGTCTAACTAAGAACACTTAATAATGTTGCAGACGCACTTGTCTACAGTCTTCATATTGCTACCTATACTGACCGTTGTAGCAGCATCGATTTGATTTTTCCAATCGCTTTGGTCGGATTCAGATTTTTTGGACAAACACTGACGCAATTCATAATGCCATGGCATCTGAACACGCTAAATGCATCATCTAAATCACTCAACCGTTGTTCTGTTGCAGTATCACGGCTATCGGCCAAGAATCGATACGCGTGCAACAAGCCTGCTGGTCCGATAAATTTGTCCGGATTCCACCAAAACGAAGGACAAGATGTTGAACAGCATGCACATAAAATACATTCGTACAAACCATCCAGCTTGTCGCGCTCTTCTGGAGATTGCAGATATTCCCGCGCCGGAGGTTGGGTATTATCATTAATCAGGTAAGGTTTAATTTTTTCATACTGCTGATAGAACTGGGTTAAATCAACGACCAAGTCACGTACAACAGGTAACCCGGGTAAAGGTCGAATAACAATTTTACCTTTACCGAGTGCCGATAATGGCGTGATACAGGCCAAACCATTTTTGCCGTTCAAGTTCATACCATCTGAACCACATACCCCTTCACGGCAAGAGCGTCTAAAAGACAATGTCGGATCCTGTTCTTTAAGCTGGATTAAGGCATCCAGCACCATCATGTCCTGACCTTCACTGACTTCCAGAGAATAATCCTGCATACGAGGAGCATTATCTACATCAGGATTATAACGATAAATTGAGAAGTTCAATTTCATCTGACTTGGCTCCTATTAATAAGTACGGGCTTTCGGCGGGAAAGCATCACGAGTGACAGGCGACATATTCACCTCACGTTTGAGCATAGACTCAGTTTGTGGAGAATAAATACTGTGGCACAACCAATCTGTATCATTACGATCCGGGAAGTCGATGCGACTATGAGCACCACGACTTTCAGTACGGAAGTTAGCTGCAACCGCAGTTGCGTAAGCCGTTTCCATCAAGTTATCCAGTTCCAGACACTCAATACGCTGCGTGTTGAAATCGCTGCTCTTGTCGTCGAGGCGGGCTGATTTGAGTCGTTCACGAATTTCTTTTAATTCTGACAAACCTGATGCCATTGCTTCGCCTTCACGGAATACCGAGAAATTGAGCTGCATACATTGCTGCATATCTTTGCGGATCTGTTCAGGACTTTCGCCTTTACCCGCTTCTGAGCTTTCCCAGCGGTTAAATCGGGACAAGGATTGTTCCAGATCAGATTCGCTGGCGTCGGACTGTTCACCGATTTCATTTAAGGCATCAGCCAAATGCAATCCGGTGGCACGACCAAATACCACTAAATCCAATAATGAGTTACCACCTAGACGGTTAGCACCATGCACCGAAACACAGGCAATCTCGCCACAAGCAAACAAACCGTTAATCGGGGTTTCTTTACCGTTAGCATCAACACTTAGCGCCTGACCATTTACGTTGGTTGGAATACCGCCCATCATATAGTGGCAAGTCGGGATAACCGGAATGGGTTCTTTAACCGGATCGACGTGAGCAAAAGTGCGAGAAAGTTCGCAAACCCCTGGCAAACGGGATTCCAGTACTTCTTTACCTAAATGATCCAGTTTCAGTTTAAGATGAGGACCCCAAGGGCCATCACAGGCACGGCCTTCACGAATTTCAGTGATCATCGAGCGCGCTACAACATCACGACTGGCCAAATCTTTAGCATTAGGCGCATAACGTTCCATAAAACGTTCACCGTCTTTATTGAGCAAATAACCACCTTCACCACGGCAACCTTCGGTCACCAGTACACCCGCTCCAGCGATCCCTGTGGGATGGAATTGCCACATTTCCATATCTTGTACCGGTACACCTGCACGTAGTGCCATACCCACACCGTCGCCGGTATTAATATGTGCGTTAGTAGTAGACGCATAGATACGCCCTGCTCCACCGGTAGCCAGTACAACGGCCTTGGATTTAAAATAAACCACCTGACCGGTTTCCATATCAATCGCGGTACAACCAACAATGTCGCCTTGCTGATTTTTAACCAAATCCAGCGCATACCATTCGCTGAAAACTTTAGTTTTGTTTTTAACATTCTGCTGATACAACAAATGCAACATAGCATGGCCGGTACGGTCTGCTGCTGCTGCAGTTCGGGCGGCTTGCTCGCCACCAAATTCTTTGGACTGACCACCAAAAGGACGCTGATAAACGCGACCATTTTCAAAGCGTGAAAACGGCAGTCCCATATTTTCTAATTCAATAATGGCTTCAGGACCGGTTTTACACATGTATTCAATGGCGTCCTGATCACCGATAAAATCCGACCCTTTAACAGTGTCGTACATGTGCCATTCCCAGTTATCTTCATGGGCATTGCCCAGCGCTACGGTAATACCGCCTTGCGCCGATACTGTATGAGAACGGGTTGGGAATACTTTGGATAATAATGCACAGGATTTGCCTGATTCGGAAATTTGCAGCGCAGCGCGCATGCCGGCGCCACCTGCGCCAATAACAACTGCATCAAATTGATGTACAGGAATACTCACTTAGACACCCCACAATACAAATAAACCCACTGCACTATAAGCAAATGCCAGCAAGTTCAATAAAAACTGAATAGACGCTCTTAATACAGGCTGCTTAACGTAGTCGGTTAATACCTGCCAAAGGCCGATGCGAACATGGATCATAATGGAAACCAATGTTGCGAAGGTAAACACCTTCATCCACAAACTGGCAAATAAATTGTGCCAGATTTCAAACGTGATGGTGGGTGTCGCCAGAAAAAACCACAGCATATAAAAAGTGAAGGCACATATGACGATGGCTGTTGCGCGCAACGAAACGAAGTCCTGAACTCCATCACGTTTAAGAGATGCCTGATTAGTTACCATATTACTACTCCCGCGATGACGGTTAACACAACCCATAATATGAGAATTGCTTTCGCACTGTTATTACCTGAGTTGAGCTCTTCCCAATGCCCCAAGTCCATAACCATGTGGCGTAAGCCGGCTAATACATGGTAGGTCAATGCAGATATGGTTCCAATTGCGATAATTTTCCCGCACCAGCTTGATAAGCACTGTTGAATGCTGATAAAGCCGTCAGCTGAAGATACCGACACCGCCCATGCCCAAATTACAAAGATAAGTGCAAAAAATAATGCCACTCCGGTGACACGATGGAGGATGGAGGATACTGCTGCTGGCGGAAAACTAATCGTATTAATCTGTAAATTTACTGGTCTTTGCTTTTTCACGATTTGTTGCCTGTTTAGTCCTGTTAGAACTGGTTATTATCATTGTCATCGGAAATAGTTTGGCCTATTTTACCGACACCTGAAGGTCGTTCAGTCGAATGAGTGATTAAAGCTATAAATTGTCGGCTATACTGCTGACATTCAGCTTCAGCTCAATCAGCGAAAGTATATCCAGCCATGCCACTAAATACAATTTTTGTTCCAAATTAGATAGTTACAAATTCAGCATAAAAATGACAAATGGATAAATAATAGTCGAAAAATCATTAAAATTGACTTAACGCATCTTTATCAGTACAAATAGCGGCTATTTTTAATAGCTTAGACCACAGAAAAATTCTGAAGGAGAGCAACAAATGGCAGACAATAAAGCCACATTGACGGTTGGTGGCAAGGAAATAGAACTCCCTGTACTAACCGGTACCGCTGGCCACCCCGTTATTGATATTCGCAGTTTAGGGGCGAACGGTTATTTTACATTTGACCCAGGCTTTATGGCCACTGGCTCTTGCGAGTCTGATATCACCTATATAGATGGTGCTAAAGGTGTTTTATTACATCGCGGATATTCAATCGAAGAATTAGCTCGTGAAGCCGATTATCTCGAAGTTTGTTACATGTTGTTGCATGGCGAAGCGCCTGATTCAGAGCAATATGCAGAGTTTAAACAAACCATTACCCACCACACTTTAATTCACGATCAAATTAACAACTTTTTCCGCGGATTCCGTCGTGATGCGCATCCTATGGCGATGTTATGTGGCACAGTGGGGGCGATGGCGTCGTTTTACCACGATGATCTGAATATTACCGATCCGGAACAACGTTTACGCAGTGCGTACAGACTGGTTGCCAAGATGCCAACTTTGGTTGCCATGTGCTACAAGTACAATATTGGACAGCCTTTCGTTTATCCAAGTAATAAGCTGTCTTATGCTGAAAACTTTCTGAATATGATGTTCTCGGTTCCGGCCGAACCTTATAAAATTAGCCCGGCTGTTGCCCGTGCGGTGGATCGTATTTTTACCTTGCATGCCGATCATGAGCAAAATGCATCTACCTCTACAGTACGTCTGGCCGGTTCTTCAGGTGCCAATCCCTACGCCTGTATTTCAGCCGGTGTCGCATCATTGTGGGGGCCTGCTCATGGCGGGGCCAATGAAGCTTGCCTGAATATGTTGCAGGAAATAGGTAGCGTTGACCGCATTCCCGAGTTTATTGCCCGAGCTAAAGATAAAAACGACCCATTCCGTTTAATGGGCTTTGGCCATCGCGTATATAAAAACTTTGATCCAAGAGCCACTGTTATGCGTGAAAGCTGTCATGAAGTGTTGGAAGAACTCAATATCGATGATCCCTTGCTGGAAGTGGCCATGGAACTTGAGAAAATAGCACTTAATGACGAGTATTTTGCCGAGAAGAAACTGTTCCCGAATGTTGATTTTTATTCAGGTATCATTCTTAAAGCCATCGGTATTCCAACCAACATGTTTACCTGTATTTTTGCCCTGGCAAGAACAGTTGGCTGGATCTCTCACTGGCATGAAATGTTAAGTCAACCGGGACAAAAGATTGGCCGTCCTCGTCAGCTGTATACCGGTTATGACAAACGCCCATTTAAGAAAATCGATAAATAAGTTTTAATCGACTAAAAATACCAAAAAGCCAGTCAAATGACTGGCTTTTTTATGCCTGGAAAATGCAATTCGCCCCTCTTTTCGCCGACTTTTAACAAGCCAAACTACGAGTCAAATAGATCATCTACGCATAAATTGAAGCAAATTGTTCTATTTGCTCCAATTTAGGGCATATGTTGAAGGTCGTTGCCAAAAGTCTAGACTTTTAGCACCAGTTTGCCGAAGTTTTCGCCTTTAAATAGCATCATCAATGTTTGCGGAAACGACTCCAGTCCCTCCACAATATGTTCTTTGGCTTTCAGTTTCCCTTGCGCAATCCAGCCCGCCATTTCGCGAGCAGCCTCACCATAATGTTTAGCGTTATCAAATACCACAATACCTTCCATCCGGGCGCGATTAACCAGTAGTGACAGGTAATTAGCCGGACCTTTCACTGCGCTGGTATTGTTGTATTGGCTAATGGCACCACAAATTACGATACGCGCATGCAGATTAATTCGGGCCAGCACGGCGTCGAGTATCTCGCCTCCGACATTGTCAAAAAACACATCCACACCATCCGGACAGTATTGCTTTAAACCGGCTTTTACATCGGTATTTTTATAATCAATAGCTCCGTCAAAGCCGAGTTCATCAATCAGATAAGCACACTTGTCTTCACCGCCAGCAATGCCTACGACTCGACATCCCTTAATTTTGGCAATCTGGCCTACTACTGTCCCCACAGCGCCCGCCGCAGCAGATACCACAACGGTTTCCCCGGCTTGAGGCAAGCCTGTTTTTAACAGACCAAAATAAGCCGTCATACCAGGCATACCTAATACGCCTAGATAACGAGGTAATGGCGCAAGTTCAGGGTCAACTTTATGCAATCCTTTATCTTTTACCACCGCATACTGCTGCACACCTAACATACCGTGCACATGGTCCCCAACGCTAAAATGGCTACTGCGGGACTGAGCCACTTTACCCACGCCTCCGGCACGCATGACTTCGCCCAACTTGACCGGCTCGATATAGGATTTGGCATCATTCATCCAGCCGCGCATGGCAGGATCCAGCGAAAGATACTCGACTTGTACCAATACCTGCCCCTCGGTTAATTCTGCCACATCCGGTTCCTGAAGTTGCCAGTCAGTTTCTTTAGGTTCTCCCACGGGTCTAGCGGCGAGAATAAATTGCTTATTTTTCATTTTGTTATTCCTTTCTTGCAGGGTTTTAAACACAATAGCGTAAAATAATACGTCACACAGATTTACCCATATAAGGTTATTGCCATGAACTTGGATTATGTGCTGATTTTACTGGTTGTAGTCGGCTTTTTTATTACCCGACGTTGGCTGAATTTATTATTTACCAAACTGGTCTCGACCAAACAAGCTACTATCCAGCGTAAATTGATGGTTCGACAGCTGGTACTGATTGCTCATTCTGTCCTGTTTCTCATTTTAGCTACCCTGGTTCTTGGCATCGACTATGGACAATTCACCGTATTTTTATCTTCCACATTCGCTGTATTGGGTATTGCATTATTTGCCCAGTGGTCGATTTTAAGTAACTTGACTGCAGGGGTACTGATATTTTTTAATTTTCCTTATCGAGTCGGCGACTATATCAAAGTTGCCAACAAAGATTACGATCTGGTTGGTATTATCGAAGAAATCAGCAGCTTTCATGTGCTGATCCGGCATATAAACGGTGATCTGATCACCTACCCTAATAGCCTTATTTTGCAGACACCGGTAATTAAATTAAGTTATCCACCGGTTAATGAAGATAAAGCCGCATTACCAGCACAACACACCGACAAACCCTAACTAAACTATTCGGTACACTATTCGGACCAAACCGCAAATTCATTGCCATTTGGATCGTTAAACTGAAAACGGCGACCGCCCGGAAAGCTGAAAATAGGTTTGATTACCGTCCCCCCCGCCTGCTCGACTTGTTGCAGGCTTTGCTCCAATGATTCGCTGTAAAGTACAACCAGTACGCTACCATTTTGGGTTTGACTGGTTAAATCAGCCAGATAAAACCCGGCGCCAATACCGGCGTTGGTTACCGCTGTGTATTCAGGGCCGTAATCGGTAAACTCCCAGCCAAAAACCTGGCTAAAAAATGTTTTGGTCTTGTCAATATTGCTTGAGGGCATTTCTATATAGTCAATACTATGATGAGACATAACAAAATCCTTCTATTTGTGAATAATTAAACTGAACTAAGCCTAACATTAGTTTTGCTTTTCTCCAGCTCCGACTTTATCAAGATGTTGTTGTATGTAGGGTTGGAAATCTGGTGTCGCGGTACATTTGATATTAGCTCCCAGCAAGCCGGTAAGTATGGCTGTGGTTTTACGTGCCACGCCGTCGCAATTGGCTTTTTTCTGGATACTTTCTATCAGTTGCTCATCCGCGCTTAATTCAGGGGTTGCGGTTGGCGCGATAGCAGGTGAATTTTGTCGGCGACGAAATTCTGCGGCAGCTTCGGCGGCCATCTGCTGAACTTTAGACTGATTATGCTGGCCGATATGACGGTACGCTTTTTCTATCTGAGTTGAGCTTTGTTGTTCTGCAGGTTCAGTCGAAGGTTTGTCGACATTTCTTGCGATATTTTTCCCGGATACGACGTTATCTTCAATTATTGGTTGTTCGGATACGGTTTCGTCTGCTTGTGGTTGTGTTTTTTCAGTATTTTTCGGCACTTGATCAGCTATCGATTCATCAGGTTTTTCAGGTAAGGCTTTCACGGGCTCCGGCTGTGGTACTGGCGCTGGTTTAGGAGGCGGTGGGAAATACAGCCTGGCTTTAACCACAGGGGCTGAATGTTCTCTATCTGTTTGAATTGTCTCAAAGGGACGATTTAGCAACGCCAGAAAAATCAGATGAACAACAACGGAAAGCACAATCAACCAAATGGTTGAATAGTTAACAGCGACTACCTGGCGTTGTTGCGCTTGTCGTTCCATCTAAACATCAATATTTTTTACAAAAAATAGTAGAGTCAACGTCTGTCAGTTAGTTCCGTTGCCGCTCTACAGACTGAAGAATATCAGTCTGTAGAGCCCTAAATGTTTACTATTAACCCGCTTTTTTTAATTCACGGCTTCGATAGTCAACAATATCCTCAATGGTCAAGACCGGCATTTGATGCGTTTTGGCGAATTCGATAATTTGCGGTAATCGCGCCATACTGCCATCAATGTTGGTCAGCTCACATAAAATACCTGAAGGCAATAATCCGGCCAGTTTCATTAAATCGACGGTACCCTCGGTGTGCCCTCTGCGACTCAATACCCCTCCCGGTTCTGCCCGTAAAGGAAATATATGTCCCGGACGACTCAAGTTATCAGGTGCACAATCCGGGTGGGACGCCACTTTAACGGTCTGCACCCTGTCGGCCGCAGACACGCCGGTTGTGACACCCTGCCTTGCTTCGATTGACACGGTAAAAGCCGTCTGAAATTGACTGGAGTTTTCTGTCACCATTTGTGGCAATTGCAAACGTTTAATATCGGCATCTTGCATGCACAAGCACACAATGCCGCTACATTCGCGGATCATCAACGCCATCTGTTCGACGGTTAAATGTTGACTGGAAAAAATCAGATCACCTTCGTTTTCGCGATCTTCATCATCGACCAGTAAAATACCCCGACCTTCCCTTAGCGCGGTTAGGGCTTTTTCGACACGTTGTGATGCCGTTCCAAAATAATCTTGTAAAGTCTGACTCATGGTAATTTCCTCAATAATAAATAACCAGAATCAGGGCATGTAAAAGCACAAAAAGGCATCCAAACGATGCATTTTTGAAAACGACAAGCATTACGCTTCTACGGATGTAGAAACGGATTTTGTCTTATGCTCTCCCATCCGGACTTTAACCGTCGGCTCTGGAATTGTTTGTCATAAACGCACCAGATCTGCTTGACCCTTTATTATAAAAATAAAGGCGCTCGCGGGCTGATTAGTTATAAAAGTTCACTAAATTACCGCCGGTGGGGAATTTCACCCCGCCCTGAGAATAAAACACAATGTTGTAACCCAAACAGGTTACAGACGAATATTACCTGAAGGAGTGCAATCTCAGCAAATGTTGGTAGTTACAAATCATCGCCTTGAGGCACTATTGGTTGGCTTAACTGACTGGATTTAAAATGCAAATCCCGTTGCGGAAAAGGAATCTCAATTTTATATTTTCGAAGCGCATCATCAATTGCCCATAGATAATCCGAATAGAGTGACGTTGGACGCTTGACCTGCTCTGGATGTACCCATACGCCAAGGGTAAAATGCAAAGCGCTATCACCGAATCCGGTCATCCACACTATCGGATCATGCCCTTGGGTGGTCAACGTATGTTTGACTGCATTTGCCGCTTCCAGTACTGCAGTACGGACCAGCTCCTTATCGCTACCATAGGCCACACTGAAAGGTATTCTGAAACGGCGGATATTTTCTTCCAGCGTCCAGTTGGTCAACATGCCGTTGGCTAACTCTGAATTAGGTAGCAGAATATCTACGTTATCGTTGGTGCGGATCAGGGTGGCGCGCATATGAATTTCGATAACCTCACCCACCAGGCCCGAATTCAGTTCAATAAAATCACCAACCTTGACACTTTTTTCCAGCAGGATAATCAATCCGGAGACAAAGTTGTTCACCACTCCCTGCAAGCCCAGGCCGATACCAATACCCAATGCACTGGCGACCAACGCCAGCTTACCTACATCAATTCCTAAGCTGGAGACCGCAATCAATAGCCCAATGACCAGTATTACATAATGTAATATGCGATTTGCCACATAAAGTTGGGCTTGTGCAGTAATTGCACGCCCTCGGCCAATCCGCAGCAGGGTGCGACGCATCATGGCCGACACAACAAAAGTCACAATAACAATAACGAGTGCGGTGACCAGTTGGCTCAATGCCAGGCTGTATTCACCCACTTTAAACAGTTCCTGCTCCCACCAATCTTTTGGCATACCACTTACATCCAGCGCCGACGTTTGAAAAATGACAATAGCCCAACGGCGACCACTGCCATCACCCCCAGAAGAATAAAATAGCCGTATTTCCACTTAAGTTCCGGCATCATCTCAAAGTTCATTCCGTATAGTCCGGCCAAAAAGCTCAGCGGCACAAAAATGGCGGTAATCACGGTTAACACCCGCATCGTCACGTTAAGTTGGTGAGAACTGATAGATAAATAACCGTCCAGCAAATCGCCACACAGCTCATAATGCATTTGTACCAGGGTGTACAGACGCTCAAATCGATCTTTAACATCAATAATTTCATGAATATGTGCTTCGGTAATCAAAGCGCTACGCACGCCCTGTTCAGTATGCAGGCTGTCACTGATCCCGCAGTGATAACTAAATATTCGGCGCAATTTAACCAGTCTGGAACGATAGGAAACCAGCTCAGCCATCATCTGATCATTACCCCGCTGTAAAAATGCATCTTCCAAATCACTGAGCTTATTCTCAAACTGTAAAATTTGTTCGAGGTAGATTCCTGCAGAGGTATGCATCACCTTCAATGCTACATGCAAGGGACTATCTATCAGCAATGAATTATCCATTGCCCATACTTTTTCAACACCTTTTGAATGACCATGACGTACCGTAATTAACTTGTTGTCCGAAATAAAAAAAGCTAACTGCAAATGTTCGATATCCAGATCATTTTCAATCGCCAGTACGCCACGGTAAAGAATAAAAATATGTGAGTCGAACAACTCAATTTTAGGGGGATGCCGATCTCGTAATGCATCTGCGATAGCCAGAGGATGACAGCCTTGTTCGATTAAAAACTGCTGTACTGCCTGCTTGTCTGTCAATTCCACATCAATCCAGATTTTAGCACCCGGCAGGCTAGTGGCTTTTTCGATAAGCTCTTCCCCACCCAGGCTGATTTGGCCATTGATTTCCATCAGCTGCGTTCTGACCATATTATTATTCTCCATCAAGAGTTAAACGTTGCTGACCGTATATTTCAAGGTCAAAATATAACGCAATTACAGACATGCTTGCACATTGCTATTTACGTTAGCGACCATGATCTTTGAGCCACTCATTTAACAGCTTTATCTGTCCGCATTTGTAAGCTGCATAAGTTATGCGTAACGCGTTGGATAGCAGTTCACTGTCGGTCCAACCTGATTTATCCGCCAGATCCTGATAACACTGTTGCGCTTCAGGTGTCACGTAGCCGCGTAATTCTTTTTTACCTTTAAGCTTTTGTCTGTCTCTATATCTGCGTTGCTTTTCGGCATTCGCATTCAATTTTTTCACCGGTTCTTCCTCCCACCGTGAAAATAATCTGTAATAATTATCTTGCATCATAACTTTTGCTCAACAATGTTCAAAATATTTAAAATTAATCACTGTTCAGAGTTGTTTAGCGTACAAGTGTTCGCTAAATTACCGGTTCAAATTTTCTGGTGAAGTTATTTATGACATTAAAGCAAAACAGTTTTAGCAAGGAAGACCTTTTACGTTGTAGCCAAGGAGAATTATTTGGCCCCGGCAACAGTCAGCTGCCCGCCCCTAATATGCTCATGATGGATCGTATCGTCGAGATCAGTGAGACAGGCGGTTTACATGGCAAAGGATATATTCTCGCTGAACTGGATATTAACCCGGACCTATGGTTTTTTGATTGCCATTTCCCTGGCGATCCGGTGATGCCAGGCTGCCTCGGTCTTGATGCCATGTGGCAACTGGTCGGATTCTTTCTGGGCTGGTGCGAGGGCCCCGGCAAAGGGCGAGCCTTAGGTGTTGGTGAAGTGAAATTTACTGGCCAGATATTGCCTACAGCCAAAAAAGTGACTTACAAAATTGATATGAAGCGGGTAATTAAGCGCAAGTTGTTTATGGGCCTGGGTGACGGAACAGTCGCGGTCGATGGCCGCGTTATCTACCAGGCCAACGATCTTAAAGTGGGGTTATTTCAGGATACCAGCAGCTTTTAATCACTCACCGAGTTTTATCATTCAATCGCGCCGCTCACTTGAGCGGCATTTTTATTGGTGTAAAGGACACCTTAGTGAAATCGGATTCGGGCCATTGAGTTGCCGGGAATGCTCAAAGCGCAACCAGATCTTTTCATGGAAATAATATCCGACACTATTCACCAGGGCTCAACTAATGCGATAAGCCCGCCAACTGCCCAGTCACCAGTCAACAGGTAGGCCACTGTAAAAGCAATAGTGAAATGCATAAGGGTAAAGGTCAGTGATTTAATCATAATTCGGTATCCATAATGGCTAACTTGCTATAATTGATAATAGTTCTTATTTAGCTTTAAGGATAATTGTTTGTACACATCGTGTTGATTGTTTTTATCAATAATAAGGGTCAGACAAACCATTATACGGATTGGTATTAGACAGAAACGAACAAAAAACTCGGGCACCAGGCCCGAGTTTTACCATTACGACGGAAGCTTATCTGACCAATATTTAGGCCAGAGCAGATTGAATCATACTACCGTACTCTTTATCTGCTTTGCTAAATTGGACAATCATACGACTTTTAACCGTATCGGTTGCCATCGACAGACCTTCAACAATATTACTGACTAATTGCTGCTTCTGATCCTGACTCATCAATCTGAACAAGTCTCCTGCCTGAGTATAATAATCCTCTTGTGACTGATCGTGATAGCCGATCCAGGCATTTTCCAGCCCAGGCATAGGTGGAGCAGCTACCTGCCTATCCGCAACAGGTGCGCCCTGCTCTTGCTGATCATTAGGGTAAAAATTGACTTTATCATGCTGGTTATTTTCATTGCCAAATGCCGGGCACATTCCTGCAAATGCGCCATCTCGCTGATAATGATTAACCGGACAACGAGGTGCATTTACCGGAATTTGGTTAACATTGCCGCCAACTCTGTAGCGATGCGCGTCCTGATAGGCGAGCAAGCGTGCCTGCAACATTTTGTCTGGCGAAGCGCCAATGCCCGGCACCAGATTACTGGGGGCAAAAGCTGCCTGCTCGGTTTCCGCAAAATAGTTATTCACATTACGGTTAAGCTCCAACTTGCCAATTTCAATTAACGGATAATCCTTGTGTGACCATATTTTGGTTAAATCAAAAGGATTGACCTTGTAATCCTGTGCCTCAGCTTCAGGCATAATCTGCAATTTAACCGTCCAGCTGGGAAATTGCTTGTTGTCAATCGCCTCGACCAAATCCTGCTGTGCACCGAACGGACACTTGCCGGCCGCTTCTTGGTTGGTAAAAGTTTTGATGCCCTGGTCAGATTTCAAGTGCCATTTTACCCAGAAACGTTCGCCATTGCGGTTCCACAAACTCAACGTATGTGAGCCAAAACCGTGCATATGGCGGTAGGATGCCGGTATACCGCGGTCAGACATCAAGATCGTCATTTGATGTAAAGATTGTGGATGATTAGCCCAAAATTCAAACATTCTGGCAGGGTTGGGCGTATTGGTTCTTGGATCCTTTTTCTGCGAATGAATAAAATCGGGAAATTTTATCGGGTCGTTGAGAAAAAACACCGGCGTATTGTTTCCCACCAGATCAAAATTACCTTTGTCTGTATAGAACTTTACCGCAAAGCCTCGTGGATCGCGGGCATAATCACTGGAGTCCTGGCCACCACCCACAGTTGAAAAGCGCACAAATACATCCGTTTTATCGCCTACTTTCTGTAAAAATGAGGCAATGGTGTAATCTTGTAAACTCTTGTTTAAGGTAAAAGTGCCATAAGCACCAGTCCCCCTTGCGTGCACTACCCGCTCGGGAATGCGTTCTCGATTAAAGTGGGCAAGCTTTTCGAACATATAATGATTATCAAACGTCAGCGGGCCTCTGGAACCTGCACTAATACTGTTGTTGTCATCGGCAACTGGTGCGCCGGAAGATGTTGTCAGAGTTGTTTTTGTCATAACCTTTCTACCTTTAGTTGACTGCGATTCTGAATGGCGAAAATAATCTGCAACAAAGGTAGTGGATTATATTGGATTGTTAAAATCGTATTATTTTATAAAATTGATAGGTATTACCTATAAAAGCTAAAACTCCCATTCCAGCGAAAAACGTAAAGTATGATCTTTGCTATCGCCGTTCAGTCCGGCAATAAACCCCAATTCCCATTTCAGCTGTTTACTGCCTTCATAACGGTGTACCCCCATAAAAGCAGGGCCTAATCCGACAAAATCTTCGCCTGTATACAGCTCAATGGCTGGCTGTAGTTCAGGGATCCAGCGATAGCGATATTTTAATCTGAATTCGGATTCCATTTCGTTAGCAATATCGTTACCCCATTCATAGATCATTAGCATATTCAGCGTCAGGCTGGTATGAGTGAACTCTTTTTCAACCAGCAAACCTGCCGACGCTTCCCAATTATCCCGTTGATGCTCTTTTTCCACTTCAAATAGCACCCCCCAGTCTGCCCAGTACTGCCCTTGTTCGGTCAGCATCCAGCGAGTTTCAATTTCGTAACCTTGCAAACCGAAATCATCGGACTGGTCGCGCTCAAAGACCAGATATCCTTCCACACTCACCACGTCAGATAGCGCATATCCGTAAGCCAGACGCTGGGACAGCACATTGCCATTATCATTTTGTCTTGAGGTAAAACGCCATTCGAGTTCCCGTTCGTTTGCTAGCACATAGGGATGGTAGACTTTATCCACTACCGCGCCGTCAGCAAGGGCGGGCTGCGCTGATATCAGAGATACCAACAACCCGAGCGGATAAACTGTCTTTAACCTTAACTTCACTGTCTAACCTCCATTACTAAAGTGGTTCGATGTTGATATCTATTGAACAGATAAAGGCCCGTAACCGGAAACAACAGGCCGCCAGCATAAAAAATTACCTGATAGAGATTGGGCGCCGCTTCATAACCAATTAACGATCTGAGAAAATGGCCTATCACCGAGTTGTCTGCGATCCCGTCGCTGCTATCCCACAATGGGGCTGTTTGCGACAACCAGTCGATTTGGACCAGTAAATGTGTCGCCTGGGCCGCTTGACCAGCGGAAAACACCAGTAACATCAGAAGTTGCACAAACACACCGAACCGGTTCATCATCCAGATTGCAGCGAAAAACAGTAGTGTCGCGACACTCAGATTAATTCCCAACCCCAAAACACCGCCTAACACCAAAGCTTGAGCCGCATTGGTTTGAGACCAGTAGCCCATAAAAAACACCAAAAAATTGGCGCCACAAACCCAAAATACCAACGTCATCATTACTGCAGAGCACAGCGCTAATTTAGCTGTGTAACGTGCTCCTGCCTGCTGTAAAAAAGCGTATCCGACAGAAAGTAAATAAATACAAAAATGCAGGCTAAATAACATCACTTCCATGCCTGCTCCGTCAAACCATTCGCTGATTAAGCCTATCTGGTTGATCAATACAACCGCCCCTAATAATCCAAACGGCAAACAGAAAAACAACCATCTTAGCCTGACTTGCAGGTATTCACTGGCAGCAAGCAACAGACTCATCAAAATAAACACTGGCAACACGTCACGCAAAAACAGTACAACAGTATTAATTAACATTACCGTTCTCCTGCTGCCGGGTTGCAATGACAACCCCTTGCGCCGTATTGGGATTAAATTCCCCCATAAACGGATATTCGCCCGCCTTTAACGGACCAATGTAAATCGTCACTTTACGTCCGGCAAAAATGACTTTTTCGCGGTTCAACGAGAAACTGTCGAATTCCTCCG
The DNA here is from genome assembly GCF_047922965.1 of Neptunicella plasticusilytica. Taxonomy (GTDB): domain Bacteria; phylum Pseudomonadota; class Gammaproteobacteria; order Enterobacterales; family Alteromonadaceae; genus Neptunicella; species Neptunicella plasticusilytica. Next base: position 2,057,756 of record NZ_CP150481.1, on the reverse strand, counting down.
GGGTATCGTCATGGTTGTGAATAATCAATTTTACTTTCTGGTTGGCCGGCACCCTGATGCTGGCCGGATAAAACAAATGATCACGGATATGTAGCTCAAACGCCTGTATCGCAGCGTGGCTGGGAGCTGACATTAATATCAATAACCCAAGCGCTGAATAGACTAACGCCGCCCTAATCATTTTTATCAACCTTTAGTGAGGGGAAACACACTTTAAATTCCAGCCCTCCCAGTAGTGCGGAACGTCCTAAATGTAATGTGGCATGATGCAATTGCGCAATATGCTGGACAATAGCCAGACCCAATCCACAACCGACAATTTTAGAATCGTGACGATCGCCTCCTACCCGATAAAAACGCTCAAACACACGCTGATACTCGTTTTCTGCAATCCCTGGCCCGGAATCTTCGATGCAGATGCAGGGTTGTTGGCCAACTTGCTGAATTAACACCCTGATTTGGCCCTGGCGGGGACTATATTTACTGGCATTACTAATCAGGTTCTGCAGCAAAATACCTAGTGCAAACTCTTCACCCTGAACCACAACCGCGTCGCCATCCAATTCGATAGTTTGTTGTCGTTCAGCGATTTCAGGATACAGGCTGGAAATGATCTTCTGGGCCAGTTTGTTTAAATTAATCAAACTAAAGTTGGCGCTGAATTGATCCGGGCTGGTGCGATTGAGCAGTAAAATTTGATCAACCACATGGCTCATTCTTTCCACGCCCTGTTCCAGATAGCTCAGATTGCTTTGTTCAATACCTTTGCTGTTCAGCTCAAGTACCAGATTATGAGTATTGATCTTTAACACGCTCAGAGGGGTGCGTAATTCATGGGCAGCGTCTGAGGCAAAACGTTTTTCTCTTGAAAACGCGGCGTCCAGTCGGGCAAACAGATTATTCATGGTTTCCGTCACCGGTTTTAATTCATCCGGTGTATTGGGTAAATGAATGGGCGCAAGATCATTGGCTTTTTTATCTCGCAACGCGCCGGAAAGCGTTAATAGTGAACCTAAACCACGTTTAACCACCATTGAAATAACCAATGCCAGCAACGGAATACTGAATATGAGCGGTGTAACTGCGGCAATAACCAGATTTTCAGCCAGCTCAAAGCGGTGGCTGACAGGTTGTGCTACCAGCACCCATCGCTGGTTTGGGCGATGCTCGATAGCGTAGGTTCGCCATCGTTGCCCCAAAAAGTTTTCTTCCCGAAAACCGCGCTCAAATAAAGTTAACCTGTCCTCTGGTGCATTCTTGCTGCGCATAATCAATGCATCATTTTGCCAAATCTGAAACGCCAGATTCGCTTCATCATCAAGCTCGGCAACTGGCAGCAGACTGTCTATCGATATTAACGTTTTGGCAAGCGACTTCAGTTCAGCATCAAATAACGTGGTCGCTTTGGACATACTCGAATTGTAACCCTTGATCGCGGCAGCAAAGGTAATCAAGGTAATAGACGCGAGTAAAAAAAGTACCAGGTAACGATGGATTGAGTTCATGCTTTATTCACAGAATAACCAACACCGCGAATCGTTTTAATAAACTGGGGAGGTAATTTTTTACGCAGATTATGAATATGCACCTCAATAACGTTGCTGGCGATCTCTTCTCCCCACTCATACAACTTGGACTCCAGTTGCTCACGTGACTGTATTCTGCCGGAATTTTCCATCAAAGCCTTTAGCACCATATATTCACGGCGTGATGCATCAACTTGCTCACCGTCCAGCACAACCGAATGGCTAGCGGTATCCAGACAAACCTGACCAATTTCAATTAAAGACGAACTTGCAGTCCCCAAACGCCGTTCAAACACCCGTAAACGGGCAAAGAGTTCTGAAGGTTCAAAGGGTTTAACCAGATAGTCATCTGCACCATAATCCAGCCCCAATATCTTGTCCTGAGTCGAATCACGGGCAGTCAGTACCAGCACCGGAATGGTTTTCTTCTGTTTACGTATTGTTTTTAAAACGTCAATGCCGTCGATATCAGGCAAGCCGAGGTCGAGTATAACCATGTCACATTCTGCCACTACGGTAGCATGCAACGCGTCTTTACCATTCTCGACCAGATCAACGGCAAAGCCTTCCATTTTCAGTGACTGCTTGAGTCCTTCAGCCAGTTGACGATCATCTTCTACCAGTAAAATGCGCATCACTACATCTTTTGTTAAGGTTTAAGTTGCTGTTTATACACATTAAGATAGCTAATTTCAGCTACTTTTGTGCGTGATCTTTATCTAACTTGGCAAGCTGCTGATTGGCTAATTGTAGACGGGATTGCTCGGCAATCTTGATACTATCTGCTGAATGAACTTTAGATAGCATAAAATGCAACCTGGCTTGCTCAAATAATTCATTATCATATAAAAACTGGGCGTAGTAATAATGTGCGGCAGCATCATTTGCATTGTTCTGCAACGCTTTATCAAATAATCGTTTAGCCGTTTTGTCACTGCCAAACGAGAAAGGCCAGGCGGGAACCTGATGATATAAATTGGCCAAACAATAGTAAGCCATCCCGTGCATGGCCTGATCATCAATCTGAATCGCTTTTTCCAAATCATGCCGGGCAGCTTTGGCCAACTTAAGTAATTGTAATCCTCCTGCCACTTGTGAGTAACTGGCATTGATCAAGCCACTCATCAGCCAGACTTCGGCTTTATCATTGTTGTTTTGCAACAATTGGCCAGTGACTTGCCTAAGTTGTTCAAATCCGTCTTTTTGCGCCTGTCCCTGTAACTGAAAGGTCACTTCAGCCCAAGACTGATGAAGTTGCCTAATCTGCTGTTGATAGTTTTCCATAGCCTGGCTGGGCCGAATAATAAAGCCAAGCATAAGTACAACAACATAAGTGAAAACAGATCGAATATTCATAAAATACAGCTTTTCATTGTGACGGCATTGACGACAATAACCTTGATTGACTGCATTTTAGGTTGCAAACCTTAATTTGGTCTTAAGAATATAATTTATCTACCTTATTGCTTGTTTAATAACTTTGCCCCAGCGACAAATATACACGATAAGCTTTTTTTCGATAGGTATCTTCAGCTTGCCCGTAACCAAAATAAATCGGTCCTAATGGACTATCCCAACCGGCAAAAATACTCCCAGCCCAAATCCATTCAGCGATATCATCCCCTTCCTGTTGCAGCCAACTTTCCTTGACTCGTCCTCTCTCTATAGAACCGCCAAGATAAAATGGCGAGTCAAAAAAACTGAAACGATTTTCGTTCATTTTGTACATATAAATAAAACTACCGAAGCGTGCGTCGGGACCATATAAATAATTGCGCGGATAACCGGATAAATTGAGTAACCCGCCCAGCGCATACTGCTCCAGCCCAATATCACCTTCTTGAGATTGGTATTTATTCATGCTCCAGCGTGTTTTAAATACGTGATTGTGCCAGTCTTTAGCAGCAACAAATTCGTAGGAGCTATTTATGCTATCGGAATTTGACTCAAGAAAACGGTCATCCAGCCACTGCCGCTGAACTTTTAACCTCAGCCCCCGAGTCGGAAAGTTGGCGTTATTCAGGCTATCCCAGGCAAAATGCCATTCCACTCCCTTACGTCTGTAATCTAATCGACTGTAACCCAAACTGGTTGCCAAAATACTAGGCAACCGATAGCTACCATTTTTATCAATCCAGCCTGTGGTTAACACCCCTTCATCTGAGATATTCCAGCCCACAGAAGCATTAACAACAGTCTCGGATTTAAAAAACTCGCCTAACGACAAGCCATTCGGATCTTCAACTACCAGCGATTCACTGTGATTGTTAATTTTGCCGGATACAAAAGTACTGGAACTGACTAGCGGCCAATATAACTCGGTACTGAACACTTTATCCGTGCCTAATGCAATTTCGGTTTGCCATTCAGCACCAAGAGAGGATAAACCGGTGCGTGTATAGGAAGCAGCAAATTGCATATGTCGATTGCTGTGAAAATCATCTTCCAACATCAGACGAAAATTAAGATATCCCGGTCCCCAGCTTTTTTCTTCCGCCCTTACTTTAAGTTCTGTTCCTCCATCCGGTTTCTGGTACAAGTGACTGGATACTCTTTCAAAAATATCTAGCCCGTAAACCTGGCGTATCCCTTCTTTTAATTGGCTGGTGTCGTACTGTGAGTGGTTATCAAACCCCAGGCGCTGCAATAACACCTCATCATCAAGTGAACTATTATTTTCCAGTGCCAGACTATCAATATTAAGCTCTGGTAATAACTTGTTACGCTGGCCCCTCATCCATGCTTGATAAGCATCGGGATTCACGGAAAAGCGCTGTAACTGTTCAAAGTGCCTTGACGCTTCTTCATTCCCGGCATTGACGGCATCCTCCAGACGCTCAAAATCCATAGTACTTATATCGGTTACTTTGGGGTTAAGATACAAATCGTCACTACCCAACTGTTTTTTTTCTTCATTAACCATTTGTTTAACCAGAAAACCGGATAATTGTTCGGTAATAGCAAAAGCCGAATTAAGTTGTTCCTGAGTCTTGAGAGGCGCTTCTATATCCACCGCAATAACGCGCATAGCCCCCAACTGCCTGGCAATACTGATAGGCAAGTTGTTTGCCACACCGCCGTCCACCAACAGTAATCCATTGAGTTGCATGGGTCTGACAACGCCAGGAATTGACATGGAAGCTTGAACAGCAGATACCAGGCTACCGGATTCCAGGATCACCGCGTCACGGTTAATTAAATTGGTTGCTACCGCCCTAAAAGGGATAGGTAGCTGATCAAAATGCGCTAAATCCGGTTGTACACCGTATGCCTGCACCACCAGCTCGGCCATAGCCTGTCCAAGCAACACTCCTTTGGGCACTTTAATTCCATCAAGATCAACTCCCAGATCAAACCTGATAGGGAATTCATCCCGCTGCTGTTTGCGTCGCATCGGCATTTCATCGCGATAAACGCTGTCGCGATAGCCCGATCCCCAATTCAACTCCGTTAGAATTTTGTGTATTTCATCAGGACTATTCCCAGATGCGTATAAACCGCCGATAAACGCCCCAATGCTAGTACCAACAATAATATCTATAGGGATGTGTTGCGATTCAAGCTGCCTGATAACCCCCAAATGTGCGCCTCCGCGGGCGCCACCACCTCCCAGCACTAGCGCAGTACAAGGACGATTGGTAGCAGTTGAGCAAGGAGTCGGCGCAGGAGTTGCAGCTTCGTTTGCCAGCAGCGGAGAGAATGCAGCAAAATACAATAATATCTGTATGAAACGAGTTGACTTGGACATGAGCTGACCTGTAACAACGACCAGCTCTAGTTATGGAACATTTATTAAATTAAATCAAACAGATAAAAGAGAGATGTCAGACTTTCCTGTTACAGGATTACAGCAAATATGAGGCTAGTCCCCCATACTCGAGCGACTAACAGATCTGTGTTTTTATCCTATTTCAGCTATAATCCGCGCAATTTTATAGCTGTACTTTATATTTGAGCTTGCTGATGACCGTAGAAACATTCAATCCCAAACAAACCACTACATTAGAAACGCCCGTTAAGGTGCTTGAAACCGAGAAGACAGGCGGCGATTCCAATGGTTCGCGGATCGGTTTTGTTTCATTGGGCTGTCCAAAAAACTTAGTCGATTCCGAACGTATTCTGACCCAGTTACGTACCGAGGGTTACGATGTGGTACCCAGTTACGATGACGCTGATCTGGTTATCGTCAATACCTGCGGATTTATCGATTCTGCGGTACAGGAATCGCTGGATACCATTGGTGAAGCACTGGCTGAAAACGGTAAAGTAATAGTCACTGGCTGTTTAGGGATTAAAGAAAACGAGATCCGTGAAGTACATCCTAATGTACTGGCGATTACCGGCCCACATGCCTATGAGGAAGTCGTTAACCAGGTGCATGATCATCTGCCACAGCCGGTGCATAATCCCTATTTAAATCTGGTGCCGGATATTGGGGTAAAACTGACTCCTCGCCATTACGCCTACTTAAAGATATCCGAAGGCTGCAATCATCGTTGTACCTTCTGCATTATTCCGTCCATGCGTGGTGATTTGGTCAGTCGTCCGATTGGCGAAATATTAGATGAAGCAGTACGACTGAAAAATGCCGGGGTCAAAGAATTACTGGTTATTTCGCAAGATACCAGCGCTTATGGGGTGGATGTCAAACATCAGACCGGTTTCTGGAATGGCATGCCGGTTAAAACCGATATGTTAGGACTTTGCACCAAACTGGCAGAGATGGGTATTTGGGTACGCTTGCATTATGTTTATCCCTACCCCTCGGTGGATAAAGTGATTCCTTTGATGGCCGAAGGTAAAATTCTGCCTTATCTGGATATTCCATTCCAGCATGCCAGCCCACGTATCCTGAAGCTGATGAAGCGCCCTGCCGCTGCCGAGCGCACCATGGACAGAATTAAAAAGTGGAAAGAAATCTGCCCTGAACTGGTAATTCGTTCTACTTTCATTGTCGGGTTTCCGGGCGAAACCGAAGAAGATTTCCAGATGCTGCTGGACTTCCTGGATCAGGCACAGCTTGATCGCGTCGGCTGCTTTATGTATTCCGATGTGGAAGGTGCCAAAGCTAACGATCTGCCCGATCCGGTGCCGGAAGAAGTCAAACAGCAACGTTTTGAGCGTTTTATGCTCAAACAGCAGCAAATCAGCGCAGACAAGTTGCAGGCCAGGATTGGTCTGGAATACCAGATTATTATTGATGAAATTAATAGCGAAGGCGCGATTGGCCGCTGTTATACCGATGCTCCGGAAATTGACGGCAAAGTGTATTTAACTGACGAGTTCAATGTCCAGCCGGGCGATCTGGTTTGGGCTGAAATCATGCACGCCGACGAATATGATCTGTGGGGCAAGGTTGTAGAAGAATAAACCTGGTATAAGCAAGAGACACAAACTGCGCTATTGTGTCTCTTGTCTGTTTTACAATAACCAGCCTTTTTGACAACCCGTTCTGGCCATCCATACCAACAAACAAGCGATAACAATTACCATTACTGGCATCACCATAGCGCCCGGTCCGTAAACTTCAATAGAGTTAGACATAAACAGGGAATGATACATTTGCACCAATACGCCGATTAACGACAAAACGAGTATTGGCTTGGCTGAGGCCTTTTTTATCACCAGCAGCAAACTGCCCAATGCGCCAGCAAATACCGCAACGGCAAAAGCGACAGTGGCCCATAGCGGCATATTGTCATAAAGCGCCGCTTCTTCTGCTGGTAATGCAGCGATAGCCTCCGGTGTCATCATCATATGCATCACGAAGGCAGATACCCCCATTAAATTCCACACAACGGCAATGATGGCCACAGGCATAAACCATCCGGGTATATTGTTGTTTTGATCTGTCATATTTTTCTCCGGTTGAAATGCAGACAACCTGCATCCGGATTATTTATAACATAGATTTAACAAATTAAATTAGTGTGTTTTCAACTGCTCGATTTGACGAAAAATATCCCGCCAGCTGACAATTCCGACCCATTCCCCGGCGTCATTGACCACAGGCAAGCAGGAAATACTATTGGCATTAAATAACTTAACAGCATGCATCACAGTTTGATCCTGATTAATCACCACCAGTTTACGGGTCATAATCTGGTGGACCCGTTTATTTAAAGACGCATTATCTTTTTCGGTGGCGGTTTTGCTACCTACCCTCGGGCTGATCGCCTTGAGTAGATCGCGATCAGAAACCACGCCCAATAATTTGCTCCCCGCAACAACCAACAAATGATGAAAATGAGCGTGAGCGAAAATATCATGGACTTTTTCCAGACGATCATCGATGCCCACCGTCACAACGGGTTTTGACATTATTTTGCTGATTTTCATTAACGGCTCCTAAATGGCAGAGGCTGTTTAGCTTTCATCTTCACTTGAAATGTCATTTAGACTGGAGCTTACCTGCTTGCTTGTCTGCACTCCCAGTGATTTAAATTCTTCTACCCTACGTACCAGATTACCCTTGCCGGTACTGAGCTTATTCATCGCTGCATCATACTTTTTCTGCACAGTTTGCAGGCTCACTCCCACCCCTTCCAGATCGGCGGTAAAACCGGCAAATTTATCGTACAAAGCGGCGGCTTTTTTGGCAATATCCTGGGCATTACGGTTTTGATGTTCGTAACGCCAAATATTATTAATGGTACGTAATGCCACCAGCAAATTAGTCGGGCTGACCACCATAATATTGTTATCCAGTGCCAGTTTCATTAAATCAGGCGCCTGATCCAGCGCCAGCAGAAACGCCGGTTCGATAGGAATAAACAGCAATACATAATCTAGCGTACGTACACCTTCGAGTTTTTGGTAATCTTTTTTACCCAACTCTTTAATATGAGTACGTAGCGACAAAATATGCTCGTTTAAGTAACCTTGTCGTTCTTTGTCATCCAGCGCATTAAAATAACGCTCATAAGCCGCCAGAGAAACTTTGGAGTCGATGATCACATCCTTGTTATCCGGCAAATGCACTATCACATCGGGTTTGTAGGCTTTGCCGTCTTCGTTTTTATACTGTCCCTGGGTGTCATACTCATGCCCGACACGTAATCCTGACTCGGATAAAATCTGCTCCAGCACCAGTTCTCCCCAATTGCCCTGCTGCTTGTTATCACCTTTTAATGCCTTGGTCAGTGCGGCTGCTTCTGCGGTAATCTGTTGATTCAATTCCTTTAAACCAAGAATTTCGGTTTTCAATGAGGCGCGTTCCTGGCCTTCTTTCACATACTGGTCAGTTACCTGCCTTTTAAAGCCTTCAATCTGCTCTTTTAACGGATTCAACAGCAGATCCAGTCCTTCTTTACTGGCAGCACTGAATTTTTCGGTTTTCTGTTCAAAGATTTTATTGGCCAGGTTCTCGAATTGCTCTTTGAGGCGGACTTCGGCTTCCTGCAACAATTTCAATTTGTCTTCACTGGCCTGAATTTCCTGTTCGAAACGGGCCTGCTGGGAACTCAAGCGGGTTTGTAAATCTGCTGACTTTTGTTGTTCCTGCTGCCATTTTTGTTGCCATTGCTGCCTTTCCTGCTGAACTTCACCCAGTTGCTCAGCCTGTTGGCGTAAATGTCCCAATTGCCCTTCGATTCTTAGCTGTTGTTGATGAAAATCATGTAACTGCTGTTCTTTTTGCTGCAGTTGTCCGGTCATCGTCTGCAATTCGAGGCTTAACCGCTGTTCCTGCTCTTTCCAGGCTGCATCTGCTTTTCGTTGTTGGCTATTCATCATTAACCATACCAATATGCCCGCCAAAATCGCCGAGCCGCCAATCAGGGCCAGATGCAAAAGGGTTATATCCAGATTCATTATTATAATTTCCTGCCTGTGTTTATCCGGGGAGTATTAAACTCAACGCCAAAATAAAAGGCGTCAATTGACGCCTTGGTTGAGAGTTGGCCTATGCGCTTTCCATTTCCTGAATTTTTACTTTCCAGATCGCCGGGCCGGTTTCATGAACATTATTACCGCTGCTATCCACCGCTACTGTCACTGGCATATCCTCGATTTCAAATTCGTAAATTGCTTCCATACCCAAATCTTCAAAGGCCACCACACGGGACTTTTTAATTGCCTTGGAAACCAGATAAGCCGCGCCGCCCACCGCCATTAAATAAACCGCTTTATGTTTGGCAATACTCTTTACCGTGGCAGGTCCCCTTTCGGCCTTGCCAATCATGCCAATCAAACCGGTTTGTTCTAACATCATGTCGGTAAACTTATCCATCCTTGTGGCTGTTGTCGGGCCTGCTGGTCCAACTGCTTCGTCACCAACAGCATCAACAGGTCCCACGTAATAAATAAAGCGGTTAGTCAAATCAACCCCTTCCGGCATCCCTTCACCATTTTCCAGCATGGTTTGAATACGTTTATGTGCAGCGTCACGACCGGTCAGCATTTTACCCGAGAGCAAGATTGTCTCACCGGCTTGCCACTGCTGGATTTCTTCGCGGGTAACGGTATCCAGATTGACTCGACGGGTTTGTTCGCCCACTTCCCAGGTCACCTGGGGCCAGTCATCCAGATTCGGTTTTTTCAGTTCGGCCGGGCCGCTGCCATCCAGATAAAAATGCGCGTGACGGGTGGCCGCGCAATTGGGGATCATCGCTACTGGTTTGGAAGCAGCGTGAGTTGGCAAGGATTTGATCTTGATATCCACTACCGTAGTTAACCCTCCTAATCCTTGTGCGCCGATACCCAGATTATTGACGGCGTCAAACAATTCCAGACGCAACTTTTCTTCGGTAGTTTGTGCGCCGCGCTCCTGTAATTCGTGAATATCCACCGGGTCCATCAAGCTTTCTTTAGCTAATACGGCGGCTTTTTCTGCAGTACCACCAATACCAATACCCAACATGCCGGGAGGACACCAACCAGCGCCCATAGTGGGCAAGGTTTTGACTACCCAGTCGACAATCGAGTCGCTAGGATTAAGCATGACCATTTTCGATTTGTTTTCCGAACCGCCCCCTTTGGCGGCGATCATCACTTCGATTTTATCGCCGGCAACCATATCCAGATGAACAACAGCTGGGGTATTGTCTTTGGTATTTTGGCGATTTCCCGCAGGATCGGCGACAATCGAAGCTCGTAACGGGTTATCAGCATTAAGATAAGCACGACGGGTTCCCTCATCGACCATTTCCTGCACCGTCATATCGGTTTTATCCCAACTGACATTCATGCCAATTTTAACAAAACAGGTGACGATCCCGGTATCCTGGCAAAGTGGACGATGCCCTTCTGCCGACATGCGGGAATTAATCAGAATTTGCGCCATGGCGTCTTTCGCGGCCTGGCTTTGTTCACGGTTATAGGCTTTTTCAACTGCCTGAACATAGTCTAAAGGATGATAATAAGAGATAAATTGCAAAGCATCTTCAATGCTATCGATAAAATCTTGCTGACGTATAACGGTCATGCGTTGCCTCGTTGATATATATAATTTTGCGCCAGAAATGCGTTTACAGATCGATTTAGGGCGTATGGAACTTTATCACTGTATGATACCCTGCAGAGGCGCTTCACTCCAACATGAACCGCAATGAAATTGTAATCAAACCATCCCCTTTTTGCTCAAGGTCCTAGTCAAAACGTGAACGTAGAACAACTCGCCATTTCCGCAGATACCGACATTTGCCAGCTATTTCAACACTTTTCAGCCCAATCTTGGTCAATATTACTCGACTCTGCTGGTAGCCAGCATCAGCATGCCCGCTACGATATTATGGTAGCGGAACCGTTAGCGACATTAACGACCCATGGCGATAAAACCGAAATCTGGCGTTCGGATACCCCTTCGACAGCAATCAGCTACGACGATCCTATGGCGTTGATTGAGCAACAGCAGCAGAGTTGGTTTCCTCTCCCCGTTAATCAGGCAGAACTGCCTTTTTGTGGCGGCGCGCTAGGTTATTGGGGATATGATTTGGGTAAACGTTTCGAGCACTTGCCGGATAACGCATTGCAGGATTGCAACTCGCCCGATATGGCCGTTGGTATTTATAGCTGGGCAATTATCAGGGATCATCAGCGACAACATTATTACTTATTGTTTCATCCCCAGTACGCGCATCCATCAGCACAATACATCGAAAAATTAGTACCTCAACCCGTTCAATCAACCTCGCCTTTCAGGCTGGATAGCCATTGGTCTTCAAATATGAGCCAAGCCGACTATTTGCTTAAATTTGACCGGGTGCAGGAATATTTGTTAGCCGGGGACTGCTATCAGGTGAATCTCGCCCAGCGCTTTAAGGCGCAATACTGCGGAGATGAGTGGCAAGCCTACCTAAAGTTACGCAGCACCAATCAGGCACCATTTTCGGCATTCATCCGCCTGGCCGACAGCTGTATTCTGAGTATTTCGCCGGAACGTTTTTTGGCCGTCGAGCAGAACAAGGTTCAGACCCGACCGATTAAGGGCACTCGTCCACGGCATTCTGATCCACAACAAGATCGGCAACTGGCCGAGGTACTGCAACAGTCAGAAAAAGACCGTGCCGAAAATCTGATGATTGTAGATTTGTTGCGTAATGATCTGAGCAAAAACTGCCAGCCTGGCTCAGTTAACGTACCGGAACTGTTTGTTGTTGAAAGTTTTCCGGCGGTTCACCATCTGGTTTCCACCGTTGAAGGCTTACTGCAACCACAGCACAGTGCACTGGATTTGCTGCGCGGTGCTTTTCCCGGTGGCTCCATTACCGGTGCGCCCAAAATACGCGCCATGCAGATTATTGACGAACTGGAGCCCCACAGACGGAATATTTACTGTGGTAGTATTGGTTATTTGAGCATTAGTGGCCATATGGATACCAGCATTTGTATTCGCACGCTATTGTGTGAAAATCAGCAGATATATTGCTGGGCCGGAGGCGGTTTAGTAGTTGATTCTGATGGTCATCAGGAATATCAGGAGACACTGGATAAAGTCGCCAAAATTTTACCCGTACTAACGGATTAACCGGATTTGAATAAACAGACTTTTCTTAATCGTTTTTATCATCAGGTCGCCCATCGTTTTGAACCTGAGTATCCACTGAGGCACCCTTCAAGTCCTGCCGCGGTGTTAATTCCGGTTGTGACTCGCGACGAACTGAGCATCATCCTGACCCGCCGGGCATTACACTTAAAGCATCATCCTGGACAAATCAGTTTTCCCGGTGGCAGGTATGAACCCGCAGATCAAAACCTGCAACAAACCGCCTTGCGTGAAACCCGTGAAGAAATAGGCTTAATCGAACAGCAGGTGGAGATTATTGGTGTACTGCCCAGCTTTAAAACTATCAGTCGATATCAAGTCACCCCCTATATCGGTCTAGTTGAGCCGCCTGTCGATCTGCAACCCGACCCCGATGAGGTGGCAGAAGTGTTTGAAGTTCCATTAGAATTTCTAATCAATAAAAGCAACCATCAGATCCACTGGGTGACGCGCAACGGCAAACGCCATCCAATTAATATGATCGTCTGGGAAGACCAGCAAATATGGGGTGTAACGGCGGCATTTATCCTTAACCTCAGTAATATTATCAATAGCTGACACGCCTGTCCTGATATATAAAATAACTAATTGATGCTGACTATTTCTGCGCAACTGTAATAATCAGCTGCCGATCTGGTCAAAGTCATTACTTTTATCAGGTTGTCAGTGCGTTGATTATTGCGCATAGTCATGATGTTTAGTTATTCCCTACAAATTATTTAACCTGAGTTCGGGATAAGAAGTGTCGTTATAATTTAAACAATTGAATTAATTCAATTGTTTATAATAAACATTCTGCTTGCACCACACCTGATACTCACTCGGTGACGAAATTTTGTGGATAGCAAGACGGGTTTTCGACCGTAATAGCTGGCTATTGCTACAAAACCCAACGCCGCTAGGCGCAAAAAGAGCGTTATCGAGAGGCGCGGCTTATCCCGAACTCAGGTTATTTATAAATATAAAAGAGAAAAATATGATCAGTGTTTTTGATATGTTCAGCATTGGTATAGGACCATCCAGTTCCCATACTGTAGGACCGATGCGTGCTGCGTTAGCTTTTATCCATGCCCTGAAAGAACAACAATTATTCGACCAGACTACCCGTATCGTCACCGAGTTATATGGCTCGTTGGGCCAGACCGGCAAAGGCCACGGTACAGGCAAAGCCGTAATCCTCGGCTTATGTGGCTATGCGCCCGAAAGCATTGATGTGGATATCATCGATGCGCTGCTGGCCGATATCGACAAAAACCAGCAACTCAATCTCAATGGTGACAAAGTCATCGACTATCCTCGTCAAAATGCGATTGTTTTCCATCGCCGTAAAACCCTAAAACTACATACCAATGGCTTAACCTTGTTTGCCTACAATCAGGACGGCGAGATATTCAAACAAACCTATTATTCCATCGGAGGCGGTTTTATTATTCGCGAAGAAGATTTCGCCCAGCAAAAATTTATCGCACTGGAAGAAGAAAAAAAACCGGTACCCTACCCCTTTGAAACCGCCAATGAACTGATTGCCCATTGCAAGACCAATGGTTTCCGGATCAGTTCATTAATGCTAAAGAATGAAACCGCATTTATGCCGCAGAGCGAAATCAAAGCGAAATTGTGGGAAATTTGGCAAGTGATGCGCGGTTGCGTAAAAAAAGGCATTGAAACAGAAGGGATCCTGCCTGGAGGATTAAAGGTTTCGCGCAGGGCTCCAGGCTTATATCGCCGCTTACAAAATGAAAAAAATGCCGATCCCATGGTCGCCATGGACTGGGTGAATCTGTTTGCGCTGGCGGTTAATGAGGAAAATGCCGCCGGTAGCAGGGTGGTAACAGCACCAACAAATGGTGCGGCAGGCATTTTACCTGCGGTATTGAGCTATTTTGATAAATTCGTACAACCTGTCGACGAGGATACGGCCGCCCGTTATTTATTAACTGCAGCAGCAATAGGTATTTTATATAAGAAAAATGCCTCTATATCCGGTGCTGAAGTGGGTTGTCAGGGCGAGGTCGGCGTAGCCTGCTCCATGGCTGCCGGCGCATTAACCGAAATATTGGGTGGCAGTATCGATGCCGTCGAAAATGCCGCCGAAATAGGTATGGAACACAATCTGGGCCTCACTTGTGATCCGGTCGGTGGACTGGTTCAGGTACCCTGCATTGAGCGTAATGCCATGGGTTCAATCAAGGCCATTAACGCCTCACGTCTGGCATTACGCGGCACGGGTGAACACAAAGTATCACTGGACAAGGTGATTAAAACCATGTGGGATACCGGCAACGATATGAAAGCCAAATACAAGGAAACTGCCCGTGGTGGTTTGGCAGTCAATATTATCGAGTGTTAAGGCGGTGACAGCTTCGAGCTTCGAGCTTCGAGCTTCGAGCAAAATCATAACCACCATTTGCGCTGAATATGAGAAACGAAAAGTCGAAACGCGAACGTCATACTTGGACATATTCTAGTTCCATCACTTTAAGCTTACTCAATGCTCAACTAAAACTAAAAAACGCCTTCTCGGCGTTTTTTATTATTTAAAGAATTCACTACTAACCGATTATTTGACCGGTAAAGTTAAACCTTTAAACATCTTTTCGATTTCATCGTTGTTTTTCAGCATCATTGCCCGCTCAACTACATCTTTAGTTAAATGCGGGGCAAAACGCTCGATAAAATCGTACATATAACTGCGTAAAAAAGAGCCTTTGCGGAAACCGATTTTAGTGGTGCTGTATTCAAATAAATGACTGGCATCGATTTTAACCAAATCACTGTCCAGCTTGTCATCAATGGCCATCGATGCAATTACACCAATACCAACACCCAGACGGACATAGGTTTTAATCACATCGGCATCGGTGGCGGTAAAGACAATCTTGGGTTCCAACCCCGCTCGCCCAAAGGCTTCATCCAGTTCGGAGCGGCCGGTAAAACCAAACACGTAAGTGACCAACGAATACTGGGCAATATCTTCGATAGTAATAGAGGTTTTGCGCGCCAACGCATGATCACGGTTAACAATAATACTGCGATTCCAGTGATAGCAAGGTAGCATCACCAAGTCGTTGTACAAATGCAAAGCTTCGGTGGCAATGGCAAAATCGGCTTCACCTTTGGCGGCCAAGTCGCTGATTTGCGAAGGTGTGCCCTGATGCATATGCAGTGACACTTTTGGATATTTGGCCATAAAGCCTTTAATCACCGAAGGCAACGCATAACGGGCTTGGGTGTGGGTAGTAGCAATATTCAATTTTCCCTGGTCAGGTAAAGTATGTTCACGGGATACGGCTTTAATGCTTTCAACTTTGGCCAGAATTTCGCGAGCAATATTAATCACATCCTGACCAGCACCAGTGACATGAGTTAAATGTTTGCCACTGCGGCCAAAAATTTGCACACCTAGCTCATCTTCCAGCATCCTAACCTGCTTACTAATACCAGGTTGGGATGTGTAAAGACTTTCGGCCGTAGCAGAAACATTTAAATTGTTATTGAGGACTTCGACTATATAGCGCAGTTGTTGTAGTTTCATTGGTTGAGATGACCTGCCTGTTCCAGATTTAAATACGTAACTGTTCAGCTACTCAAACTTTAATTCATTGATTTCATGTGTTCTTATTCTAAATATATATACCTATGCGAAAATTAATTCCATATAATTTTAGCTAAACCTGCATTTTTATCTTTTTCAAATGCTATTAATAGGCGTTAATGCCACAAAAATTAGATTCTGCAAACATGAGGGAACCCAATGACTGACTTTTCCACCATACTGGCCTGTGCCGTACATGACATGAAAAATTCCCTTTGCCTGTTACTGCAATCCATCGAAACTTTAGGGGATGAAATTGGCGATTCCGACGACAGTGTATCTGATCGGCTGGCCAGTATCCATTACGAGGCATCACGTCTGAATACCAGCCTTATGCATATCCTTTCTCTCTATCGTGCCGGACGCGAGCAACTGCCGCTAAATATCGACGAACATTATCTGGAAGACGTGGTAGATGATGTGATTGCCACCAACCAGAAATATATTGATAACAAACGTATGCTATTAAGTATCGAACATCAGCAAGAGATAACCTGGTATCTCGATAATGAGTTGATTTGTCTGCTACTTAACGACATCCTGATCAATGCCATCCGTTACAGTAAACAACATATTCTGATTAAAACCTATGTGCAGGACGATTATTTGTGCATACAGGTAGAAGACGATGGTAGCGGATACCCGCAAAGCATGCTGGATGCAAACAATTCAGAGATGCAGGATTTTGACATTAGTACCGGCCGAACCGGTCTGGGCCTTTACTTTGCGCGGATGATTGCCCTGGCTCATGAGCGTAACGGCAAGACAGGCGAAATCCTGATGGAAAACGGCGGAACCTACGGAGGTAGTGTATTTACATTAAAATTACCCTAGTATACGACGATATAATAAATATCCACTGAGTTCGTCGCCAACGAATTTTTAACTCAGGAAAACAGAAGCATATGTTTACCATCATTATCATCCTTATCGCCGTATTGCTGCTAACAGCCGTGGTTGTTAACGCTATTCAGCAGCACAAACAAAAAGCGGAAGCGGAAAAACGCGGCGAATTGGTCAAGCTTAAAACCATCATCGATGAAGCGGAAGACACCTTGTTGGCAGCAGAATACCTGCCTGTTAGCAGCCAAATGCGGGTTATTTTGTACGAGCGAATGATTGCTGCCATGCAGCAATCCTTGCAGCTAAACCCCAAAATACTCGAATATAAGAAACGCATCAGCGAGCTGGAGGAATCCAAACAACAAGTACAAGTAGTGGAAACCGATGCTACTAATTTTAATATTTCGCTACCGGAGAATGAGAAACAGATTATCTTGCTGATCCAGGGAATAAAAAGGCTGCGTATTATATTGCGCTCGGAAAATCATAAAGGAACGATAAACTCAGATGTATTCGCCTCGGAAGACAGATACCTGGATCGTTATCAACTGAAAGTGAATATGGAAACGCTGTCCCGCCGGATCCAGAGTTCATTGCAAAATAAAATGCTGGGCTCGGCTCGCCAATATCTGGAAAAAGCTATCGCCGCGCTAAAAAACCAGCCCAATCAGGATGATTATGTGGTGAGCAAGAAAGCTGATTTCGAGAATCAGCTCACCAATATCCACAACACCATGCGTAACGCCAATGCCGAAGATACCGCACGCCGGGTCGAAGAAGACAAAGACGAACTGGACGAACTTTTCGCCCCTAAAAAGAAATGGTAAACGGGGCTGACAGCCCCACTCGCCTCCCTACCCTGATAAACCTCAATTTCCGGCAAACAGAGCAAACACTTCCTCGCCTGTCATATTTTTGGTCTGATTGGAAAAACAATAATAATCCGGCTTTTGTTCAATAAATATTTGATGTTCAAAGTTAAGCCTGTCATCAATCTCAAATAGCCCTGCCGGAAAGATATATTGATTATTGGGTTTTAACCGGTAAAACAAATGCGTACCACAATTGGCGCAAAAACCTCGCTCGGCCCAGTCAGACGAATCATAAACGCTAATCTGTTCCTGACCGCTAAACAGTGCTTCACCTTTGCATTCAACCGTTAATAAAGGCCCACCTGTCCATTTACGACAGGTATTACAATGGCATGCCCCCACCTGGGTAGATAAGGTTTTTGCCTGGATATTCACGGCACCGCATAAACACTTACCCTTTGCATCAATGGTACTCATAGTCACTCCTTGGTTAAAATTACATCACATTTTAATAGTCAAACGTCAGAACAAATCTACAGCGTTAATAAATTAACCCCAACTCGGGATAAGAAATGTCGTTTATATTTACAAAAGGTAAATAATTCAGATAGTTATATTAATCACTCAACCCTTGTTGAATAAATAGTTTACTCAATGACGACATTTTTGTGCCTGGCAAGGCGGGGTTTCGTACGTCATAGCGGACTATGACTAGAAAGCCCAACGCTGCCAGGTGCAAAAAGAGCGTTATTGAGAGGCGTGGCTTATCCCGAGCTGGGGTTAAATTATATTCTGGATATCGGTCACCTCTCCTAAAGCATCCCTGTGCAGAGCACGCTGACGTTCTTCTTCGGTTAATATACCCACCAATGGCGTATTGCGCCTTAATCGACGCATTTTAGGGGTGTCCTCCAGTATGGCGTTAATAAAAACCTCCGGCTGATCAATCAATTCCAGTATAGAAAACCAGCTAATGTACTGTCCGTAAGTCAGCATGCCGTTGTCTTTGTTGTTTTCCAGTCGTTCATTAATTTGCTCGATTAGTTCTGGTCGAGACAAGATTTTTTCGGCCATCGCCCGGTGTATCGCGCGTATTTGTCGGTCGATATTTTCATCTTTTATTCCGGTCTTTTTAATCTGGTATGGCCGTGTTCGTTTATACTGTTGGCTTTTTCTCATACTAGTGAAAATCTCTGGATGCGGATTTAAATCCGCATAATTTGTCGGTTAGATCAGTCAGTCTTCCCGCGATAACGTGAACAACTTCCTTCTCTCGTTCCAATATGCCATCTACTTGCAGAATTTTTGCCGTCAAAAACGGTTTCTTTTGCGCCCTGGAAGTGCCAGACCAAATCACCACATTAATATTGCCGGTATCATCTTCCAGCGTGACAAAAGTAACCCCCGCGGCTGTACCTGGTGCCTGTCTACCGGTCACCACACCTATCACCGAAACCATAGATTTATGCTTTTTTTCGAGCAACTGGCTGGATCGGGTAAATTTTTTCAGATAACCCGACTCATCCAATAAGCTGATAGGATGTTTACCCAAAGTCAAACCAACAGAAACATAGTCTTCAAGCAGATTACTGATGGCATCCGGTTGATAGCAAAATTCGGTTAGTTCCTCTGTGGCATTCTGGAATAAAGGAAGTTCACTGGTATTCTCCATTATGTTCCAGCGAGCCTGATAGCGATTGGCAGTAAAACAGTGAAAAGCATTGGCTGATGCCAGCGCCTCTATCTCTCTATGCTGTATTCCCTGCTGTTTTAGCTGGGAAAGACGGGTATAACCGGCCGGAGGTCGCTGTTGTATCAGTTCATTCGCGGTTCGCCCGGATACACCTTTAATTAACCGCAAGCCTAGCCTAATAGTGTTGTCAGGCTTATCTGCACCTAACCTATGATCGTATTGCGAGCGATTAACACAGACAGGCAAGATATTGATACCATGCCGCTTGGCATCCTGTATTAACTGGGACGGACTATAAAACCCCATAGGTAAACTGTTTAATAATGCAGTGTAGAATGCCGCCGGATAATAATGTTTGAGCCAGGCTGAAACATAAGCCAATACAGCAAAACTGGCCGAATGACTTTCAGGAAAGCCGTATTCACCAAAACCGCATATTTGCTGGAAAATGCGTTCGGCAAATTCTTCTTCATAGCCTCGCTCTTTCATGCCATTGATCAATTTATCCTTAAACTTGAATACGTCACCGCTTTTTTTCCAGGCCGCCATTGCCCGTCTTAATTGATCCGCCTCGCCACCGCTGAAACCGGCAGCCACCATCGCCAACTTAATCACTTGCTCCTGAAAAATAGGCACTCCCAAGGTACGGGCCAACACCGACTTTACCGCTTCTGAAGGATAGTCAACCTTTTCCAGCCCATCGCGTCGTTTAAGATAAGGGTGCACCATATCGCCCTGAATCGGACCGGGCCTAACAATGGCAATCTGGATCACCAAATCATAATAACTGGCCGGGCGAAGCCGGGGCAGCATACTCATCTGTGCCCGTGATTCAATCTGGAACACCCCCACAGTGTCAGCCTGCTGGATCATCGCATACACATCTTTGTCATCTTGCATGCCGGTAATATCGGCGATACTCAACCTGCGCTCAAAATGCGTTTCCACCAAGGTAAAACATTTACGGATTGCCGTTAACATCCCCAACGCCAGCACATCCACCTTGAGTAACCCAAGACTTTCCAGATCGTCTTTGTCCCACTGAATGACGGTACGCTCTTGCATGGCTGCATTTTCGACAGGTACTAGTTCGTACAACGGACCTGCCGAAATCACAAAGCCGCCAACATGTTGCGACAAGTGCCGAGGCGTCCCCATTATTTCATTGACCAGATAAATAAACTGCTGACCTTGAGAAGAACCTGACTGCAATCCCAGCAGCTCAACCTGTGCTTGCCATTGCTGGCTACGGTCACGACGATTGATATTTTTGATAAAATATTCCAGCCGGGATTCACTGATCCCAAGCGCCTTACCCACATCACGAACTGCACTTTTAAACCGGTAACAAATCACCGTAGCCGCCAGAGCCGCCCTTTCCCGGCCATACTTGTGGTAAATATACTGAATGACTTCTTCGCGCCGTTCATGCTCAAAATCCACATCAATATCCGGTGGCTCATTCCGTTCTTTACTGATAAAACGCTCGAACAGCACCGAGATTTGTCTGGGATCAACCGAGGTAATTTCAAGGCAGTAACAAACAATAGAGTTAGCCGACGAACCCCGTCCCTGATAGAGGATCTGTCTGGATTGGGCAAACCTCACCACATCGTAAATGGTTAAAAAGAAATAGGGATAATCCAGTTCCTCAATTAAACGCAGCTCTTTATCAAGCGTTGCCTGAATATCATCACTAACAGCATTTCTAAAACGCTTTTGCTTGCCCTGCTCAACCAGATGGTGCAGATAACTCATGGCAGTATGGCCTGATGGAACCAGCTCGGATGGATACTCATAACGCAGCTCATCCAAGCTAAAATGGCAGCGGCTGGCAATCAGCGAAGTTTGTTCTATCCATTGCGGATTAAATAATTTAGCCAATTTCTCCTTAGTGCGTAGTGAGCGCTCGGCATTGGTCAGTAACGTCCCTTTAATCCCGGTAATAGGTTTACAATGGCGGATAGCAGTCACAGCATGCTGAAGTAGTAAACGGGTTGGGCTGTGCATCAATACACAGCCACAAGCGGTTACCGGAATAGCAAATTGACTGGACAAGCTCTGGCAGTGCTTTTTATAGGCCACATCATGACTATCCAGATAGCGATGCATTCCTATCCACAATCTTCCCTGATGATATTTAGCCAGCCAGACCGCCCAGTGATGGTCACTATCGTCAAGTTTAGGCAACCAGATCACCAGGCAATGCTTAACTCTCATCAAATCCCATTCACTTATCAAATAGTCACCCTTCTCTGCCCTGCGTCTGGCATTGGTAATCACGCGGCAAAGCTCGGCATAAGCCTGGCGATTGGGACATAGCAGTACCAATTCCAGTTCATCGTCAACGCGCAATAAACTACCGACTATCAGCTTAATATTTAGCGCATGCTCTTTTATTGCGGTATAGGCCCTGACCACACCAGCAATCGAACATTCATCCGTTATCGCAATAGCCGAATAACGTAAAAATTCGGCCTGTAAAACCAGTTCTTCCGGGCTGGATGCGCCGTTAAGAAAAGAAAAATGACTTTGGCAAACCAGTTCGCTGTACTGCATCAGACTGGCCTAGCAAAACCAGCCATGGACGAACCACTGTTGTTTGTGATTACGAAATATCCACAGCCATCTGCCGTCTCTGCAACGGGCAATAAAATAGTCACGATGTACCGATTTACCATCCCACCAACCGGTAAATAAGCGCTCCGGTCCCTGTGTAATTGTCACTTTGTCTCGCAAAGGATTGGGAGATGGCAACATCACGGTGGGTCTGACAATATGCCGGTTAACCGGAGGAACTGCTGCCGAATTTAGCGGTTCACCAAACTGGCTGGTCAACTGTGGGCGCGGATCATCAGTCAGTTTAATTCCCTTCACCGCGTTTTGACCCAGCTTGGCCTGCAATAACGAAATCAGTTCATGAGCAGATTGATGGCCACGTTTTCCATCAAACAGATCCACCCTGATTTCATAACGCTCAACCACCCGGGAAGCCTTCAAACTGATGCCTGTCACCGGAGAAGCTAAAGCAACACTCTCCAGCCTTAATGCGAAAAGTTCCAACCACTTATCTTTCCGATATTCACCTGTGGCGGAAGTGGTCATAACTTCAAGGCTATCGGCATCCCGCTGATACAGTGTCAGGATAAGCTCATGGGCCAACTTGTCCCGTACTGTCAAAAAAACCTGCAGTTGCTCCAGCAATCGGCCAAGTGGTTTGACTAGCCACTGCACATTGTCCATATCAAACAGCAGTTCCAGATAACGCTCAAAAACCTCAGCCGGATGATAAAACGGCTGCGGATGCCTGAACTGTCCAAGCAGCCGACCAATATAGTTCACCAACTCAATGTCAAAACGATTGGCAACCTCTGGCATAGATAATTTAAGTAAGTCATCCAGTGTCGTAATACCAACACGCGACAACTTCTCGATCTGCTTGCTGGATAATTCTGTTGCGGCAAGAGGCTGCTGCTTTACGGCCGACAGCATTAATTCCCTATTGGCGGAAATGATATTCAATTTAGCGCGGGCCAGCAGACGGGCTGCCAGGGGTGAATAACCTGTGGCATAACAAACTGTCAGATCCAGCTGGCCAAGATGGTTTTCAAGTTTCTGCCAGTAAGATGCCAGTCCGCCATACAACGTCAGCATATTACTGATACGCAGCAGTATCCCGTTCGGTTCAAAAAAAGTGATATCTGAAGTCACCAGATACAGCCAATGGGCAATTTCTTTGAGTCTGGCCTTTTCCATTTCCGGATTGTAAACATGTACATTAAGTTCACGGCACAACCCTGAAGCCATACCGAGCCCCATGCCGATTTTAATACCTTGTGCAGATGCGGCCGAGTTAAGTTGCACCACTTCATTATTGCTAGCATAAACAATGATGCTCGCCTGTTCCTCCTGCTGGGCAAACAAGCTATCCAGTTGTAATGACGGAAAGTGTAAGTAAACCCACAGAGTCATACTTACATGCTCTTCGCCGTGGGAAAATGCACCACATTAGCAGGCTGGTTAAGAGTTAATGACGGCCAGTGCTGACGCATATCCACCTGAAATCCCGGAAGCGGCCAACCTCCTTTGCGTTTGCGGATCTCCACCTGTAACCCCTGCTCATCAGCAAACAAGCCCATATCCAGCGTAACAGGCAATGATATTGCATTTTTTTGGGCCGCACGGAGCACAAACAGCAAACAATCCCCTGCTTCACTGGCCAGTTGCAAACGCCTGACATGATGCACATCGAGGCAATTTTGCCACATGAGAACAGAGCCACAGGCCCCGCTATTCAAACATTTCTCGGCCGCCCAGAGTGCATCAGTTGGTGATGACGGGAAAATCACCAGCACCTGACTGATATCACAACCAAAATGATGCAACTGCTCCGCACAGAGATGTCCGGGAGGGTTAATCACCACCAGCAAGCGCTGCTGTTTTTTTATAAATGGCAATAACAAGCGAATTTCACCAATGCCCATTGGTGAAGAAAGCTGCACCACCCCGTTTGCGGGAAATCCTCCGTTTAATCTGGTATCCAATTCGGAATAACCGGTAGATAGTCTCACCAAGGCGGGTTTCTGCTCAGAACCCTGCCATACAAGATTACGGCGTTGTAATAAATTGATTAAATCGTTCATATTAATACCTGTAATTACATACAGTATATTAAAACTTGAAAATGCTTCAAGAAAAAACTTGGGTGCAATCGGTTTTAGAAACTTTGAAAATGACAGGATCAGAGTAATGACCCATTGTGGATGGGCTGGAATAATTAATCGAACGAGATGAATGCTGATCCCCCGTTTACGGGGTAGAGCCAAAATATTGGTGCCCGGGGCCGGACTTGAACCGGCACGACCTTACGATCGAGGGATTTTAAATCCCTTGTGTCTACCAATTTCACCACCCGGGCAACGGATGTGAGCGTTAAAGCTCAAAGTGTGAAGTTTCCATTTAGCGTTGTTCGAATTATCGGACTTGTGCCAAATATGGAGGCGGGTCCCGGAGTCGAACCGAGGTCCACGGATTTGCAATCCGCTGCATAGCCACTCTGCCAACCCGCCAGAGAAAGTTTGGAGCGGGAAACGAGACTCGAACTCGCGACCCCAACCTTGGCAAGGTTGTGCTCTACCAACTGAGCTATTCCCGCAACTTTCTTACATTTTCGCCTCGGCTAAATGTGAGGCAGCATTCTACATTCAACCGATTTTGTGTCAACCACAAAAACATGCATTTTTGTCTGATTGACGCATTTTTGACTCAAACGATGATTTTTCCGACAAAATCCCGTTTTTGTTGACCAATCGCAGTTGGACAATCCCCCAGACAGGCTAATTGGCTTTAGGATCAACCATTAAATATTGCCAGGCTGCTTTCAAATATGCCGCCATTGACCACACAGATAACACAGTGGAAATAAACAATAGTATGTAGCCCAATGTTACCCAATAGATCGGGATGCCCATAAACACTTCCAACTCGGACAGTAATCCAATTAAAGCCAGCATTTGCGCCATGGTTTTGGCTTTACCAATAAAAGATACCTGCACAATATCCTGCTTACCGGAACCGGCCATCCACTCGCGCAACGAGGAGACAAACACTTCCCTTGCGGTTAGCAATACCGCAGGAATGGTGATCCAGGGGTCCTGATAAGTGTGGGCAATCATCAACAATGCGGCGGCCACAATCAATTTATCGGCAACCGGGTCCAGAAAAGCGCCAAAAGGCGTACTTTGTTGTAATTTGCGGGCCAGATAGCCATCCAGCCAATCGGTGACGGCGGCAAACCAGAAGATAAAAGCCGAGGCCTGATGCGCCCATTTCCAGTCAAGAAAATACACAATCACAAACACGGGAATAAGTAGTACCCGTATGCAGGTTAAAATATTAGGTATGGTCCACATCTACATTTCTTTTTTATTAGATTTATTGATTAAGGTGTTGATGTATATGTTCAGCCAATTCACGGCTGATCCCCGGTACATTGGCCAAATCATCAACACTGGCCCTGAGTACTTCTTGCAGCCCACCCATAAATTTCAGCAAGTTTTGGCGACGCTTCGCCCCTACTCCCGGTATTGATTCCAACTTGGAGGTTTTCTTGACCTTCTGTCGGCGGTTGCGGTGACCTGCGATAGCGAATCGGTGCGATTCGTCCCTGATATGCTGAATTAAATGTAGTGCAACTGAATCCGAGCTCATAGGGATGGTAGCATGATTTCCGGCTAAAATAAGTGTTTCCAGTCCAGCCTTCCTGCTGGTACCTTTTGCCACACCAATCAATAGCGGTTTTTTGTCGACTTGCCAGTCTCCAAAAAACGCTTCAGCCTGGCTCAGTTGACCTTTTCCGCCGTCAATAAACAGGATATCCGGAACTTTTTCGGCATCCACGCTGTTTTTATAGCGACGGCGTAGTGCTTGTGCCATTGCCGCATAGTCATCACCGGGCGTTATCCCTTCAATATTATAGCGCCGATAATCGGTTTTATACGGGCCGTCGCGGTTAAACACCACGCAGGATGCAACGGTTTGCTGGCCGGAGGTGTGACTGATATCAAAACATTCCATGCGCTGGATTGGTTGTTCAAATTCGAGAATTTTCTCCAGTTCCTGATAACGGGCAATGATCGACTTCTGGTGAGTCTGCCTTGCTTCCAATGCGTTTTCGGCATTGGTATTAGCCAAACGCAAATAACGACTTTTCTCGCTGCGGGCACCTTTAAATAAACGGACTTTGCGACCGGCATTGTCGGATAACAGTGCTTCGATACTGTCTTTATCTTCTATCTCTACCGGGATCACAATCTGTGCCGGGATCGATTTATCGCCGGTTAGATAAAATTGCAGTAGAAATGACTGAAAAACTTCTTTCTCATCCACCAGTTTGGGAACCTTGGGGAAAAAGCTTTTGCTGCCCAGTAATTTATTATCACGGATAAACATCCCTTGTACGCTGGCAATGCCGTTGCGAAAAGCAAAGCCGAATACATCCATTTCTTCCTCATTACCACTGACATGCTGCTGTGCCTGCACCTTTTTTAACGCTGCGATCTGATCACGATAACGGGCGGCTCCTTCAAAATTAAGCTGCTCACTGGCCTGCTCCATTTTGTTTACCAATGTGCCAATCACCTGGGCATTTTTGCCGCGCAAAAATAAACGCGCCAGTTCGACCTGCTGCTGGTATTCCTCATCGCTCACCAGCCCTTCTACACAAGGTCCGGCACAACGCTGTAACTGATATTGCAAACAGGGACGGCTGCGGGATTTATAGTAGTTATCCTCGCACTGACGAACCGGAAACAGCTTTTGCATAATGCTTAAACTTTCCCGCACTGCCCAGGCGCTGGGATACGGGCCAAAATATTCGCCTTTCTTTTTACGCGGGCCACGGTGATTGGTTAAGCGGGGATGCTGATGATCGGACAGAAAAATAAACGGATAGGACTTATCATCCCGCAACAGCACGTTATAACGCGGTTTATACTTTTTGATATAGTTATTTTCGAGGATAAAGGCTTCGGTTTCAGTATGGGTAACAGTGACATCCATATTGGCGATTTGCTTGACCAGCGCCTGTGTTTTAACACTATCCAGATTCTTGCGGAAATAGCTGCTAACCCGCTTTTTAAGGTTTTTGGCTTTGCCCACATATATTACCTCAGCATCTGAGTTATACATGCGATAAACCCCGGGCTGGGGTGTCAGATTAGCTAAAAAATGTTGAGGATCAAACGGCTCGGTATCACTCATCGATGACTATATATTTTCTGAACTGATTAACTTATGACGTATGGCCAAGTGGGTGAGTTCCACGTCTCCCCCCACGTTCAATTTTTCAAACATACGATATTTATAGGTATTGACGGTTTTGGCGCTCAAATTCAACTGGCTGGCAATATCCGGCACCCGTATCCCACGGGTAATCATTAACAGTATCTGCATTTCCCGTTCAGACAACTGCTGGAAAGGATCATCGTCGCTTAAACTCAATTGTCCCAGCGCAATCTGCTGGGCCATTTCCTGGGAAATATATTTCTGGCCACTGTAAACCTGATGGATGGCCTTAATCATTTCATCCGGCAACGCGTTTTTGGTCAAATAGCCATGCGCGCCCATTTGCATCACTTTGGCCGGATAAGGATTATCATGTACAACAGATAACACGATGACCTTGATGTCCAAATCCATGCGAATGATTTTGCGCGTCGCTTCCAGCCCCCCCATTCCGGGCATATTCATATCCATCAACACCAGATCCGGTGTTTCATTACGGCAAAATTTAATCGCGTCCTCACCCGTGGATGCTTCTCCTACTACTTTAAACCCTCGCACATCATCGAGGATTTTACGCACACCGGTTCTTACCAGATCGTGATCATCTACCAATAAAATTGTTATCAACGAAGCTACTCCAGATCACCGCTTATCACGACAACATATTTTGGATCAGATAGAATGTAAAGGCTAATAATAGTGTTAATAGAGGTTGTTTACCCCTTTACCGATAAAATGAGCTGCTTAAACGATTCCATCCAATAATTACCGCAGAACGGCTCTGGCCGATGTTTCTGGCCAAACAGCGCTCTACCTGGCAACGGATAATCCAGCGGTCATGGCAATGAGGGACTTTTTCCGGCTGTGTAGGCTCGCCACCACATCGGCATTGAATAGGTTCAAGTGATTCAGGCTGGCTCATAAATTCATCACTCATCTTGTTTTTACAGCGCAGTATTGTAGGCCATCATACTGATGTAACTAATTTTTTTATAGTCGAGTCCGACTATTTATTATTAATTCAAAAGAACATTAGCTGACGATATATATGTACGGCAAACTTACAAGTTTATCCTGACACAATTTTTACCGGCACTTTTAGCCTGATAAAGTGCTTCATCAACACGTCTCAAGGTTTTTTTGTGCTGTCCCCGGTAATGCAAGGCACAACCGACACTAATGCTTACCTTTCGGGGTAAACTGAAGTCGTGTGCCACAATGGCCTGCCGCATCTTCTCAATCAATTCCAGAAATTGTGACTCGTTATCGTTATCAAATAAAATAGCAAATTCCTCGCCGCCCCAACGCGCCACAATGGATTGTGCTCCCATCGTATTTTTCATTATTTCGGCAACTTGCTGCAACACTTCATCGCCGGCTATATGACCATACTCATCATTAATCTGTTTAAAATCATCAATATCAGCCATGGCAAAATATGCCAAATTGCTTGTTGCAATAAGGCGATCTTCGATATAACGGCGATTAAAAATAGCGGTGAGTGCATCTGTCGAGGCTTGTAGCTCAAGTTTACGGTTGATCTCTGATAGCATTTCGGACGCTTTTCTGCGGCTTGATTCAAAATAACAGGCTAACGCAAAGAAAATTCCATACAGCACAACAACATTGATAAAACTATCGACGCTATACGAGGCTGGCTCCCATTGGTCAAGATTGGATACACACAGGTAAACCAGCAAGACAAAATAGATAAGACTGACCAGACTACCCGCCAACAAACCCAGTAAAAATATGGCCAGAACGGGAAGAATAAAAGAATATACCAAGGCATATTCCTGATGGCCAACATCCGCTATATACAAGTAGCTCAGCACAAACAACGCGACCACCAGCAATAAGGCGGCAATCTGGAGTTTTCCTTTCATCAGCAGAAGATACAGGCATAACAGGCTTATCAAAACCGCGCTACCGTCAATAAAGACTAGTGGCAGGTAGTAAATATAAATGCTGTTGTACAGAACAAAAAAGAATGACACAGCCAGCGTCAATAAACTGATAAAGCAGGTTAAATAAGCACGCCGGTATTCTTCATGATCAGGTGCCAACCCCATTTGCAGGCGAAGAAGTGATTCAACCATAGCGTTATCTTCTTATTTCAATTCAGTAATATTGAAAAACAAATACAGTGAGAGTTTAAAATGCTACCCGTTTATACAAATCAGGATGCCATTCTGCCAACACAATAGTCATAATCCCGAATAAATTTAGGAACTTGACTATAATATCACGCCGTGAAGGCTCAACTGCTTGTACCAATTAAGTACAATTTCCCTCTACTTATACGCAACTTAGATAGCATTCCTTATACCCGCTTTTTATTACTTAATAATGGACACCTTGGATACTGAATTGATGCAGCCAAAAAGCAAAGGTTCAGCGTTTCTTTAATGCAGAGAGGAAAAATAAGTGGCATTACTATTTTCGGTCTGGATTATTCCGAGCATCAGGTTAGTCACATACACATCCATGACGATCCGCACCCAGCCTTGCCGTTTTTGGCAAGCCGTTCTGGCGCTGCTGCGCAGCTAAAGATTCCTTATTCCCCCCTCACGACAAGCTTTTGTGATAAACTTACACCCATAAAAAAACCCGCAACATGTGCGGGTTATTTTAAATTTGGCGGAGAGCGAGGGATTCGAACCCCCGGTAGGTTTGACCCTACGTCTGATTTCAAGTCAGGTGCATTAAACCGAGCTCTGCCAGCTCTCCAAATTGTGGGGCGCATATTAATGAGCTTTATCAGGCTTGTAAAGTATAAATTGGCTTTAACTTCCCGTTTGCTTCAAGAATGAGCAATTCGTTTAAATAATCAGCCACTCAATAATTCTTACAATCATCCGGTACGGTATTGCTTGAATTTTGGAACTAAAACCCATACAAATAGCCTTAGATGTAGTTAATGAAAGTTGTTTTATCCTGGAGGAAACAATGAACGAAAGAACAATTTATTCCGCGTCGTCGGAAACATCGGTATTACAAACCAACAAGGTGTTACGTAGTACTTATATGCTGTTGGCTATGACATTGGCTTTCAGCGCGATTGTGGCAGGAGTTGCCATGACGCTGAATTTACCTCATCCGGGTCTGATTATTACCTTGGTGGGATTTTATGGCTTGTTATTTTTAGTCCATAAAACCAGTAACAGTGGTGCTGGTGTATTAAGTGTTTTTGCCTTTACCGGCTTTTTGGGATACACCCTTGGCCCTATTCTGAATATGGTCATCGGTGCCGGTGGTGGTGAGCTGGTCACCACGGCTTTAGGGGGTACTGCACTGATCTTCTTTGCACTATCTGCCTATGTGTTGATGACTAAAAAGGATATGTCCTTCCTGAATGGCATGTTGTTTGCCGGTTTCTGGGTGATTCTGGTGGGTATGATCGCCAATATATTCCTGAATATTCCGGCCTTAAGTTTGGGTATGAGTGCCCTGTTTATTCTGTTCTCTTCCGGCGTCATTCTGGTTCAGACCAGTGACATTATTAAAGGCGGTGAGCGCAATTATATTCTGGCCACCGTGACATTGTATGTTTCTTTATACAATATATTCCTGAGCTTGCTAAACCTGCTAATGGCCTTTGGCGGCAGCGACGATTAAAACAACCAACCCCGGCCTGGCCGGGGTTATTTTTCTGGTTATTCATGCATTCATTCTGTTTATTAGTTAACTCCTCTCCTGTTGATTCAAGCTCTGCTTATACGGCATTTCGTTTTGCCGAATCGATAATCAAACTCCAGCATAAGTTAAACGGTATTTTCTTTTATCAGGACGGTATTCATAACACTAACCAATTTGCCAATATGCCTTCAGACGAGCTGAATCTGCAGCAAAAGTGGGCTGAGTTGAGCCGACAGTACGCGATCCCGATGCAGGTGTGCATTACCGCCGCAAACCGTCGGGGGATTATTTCGCAGCAGGACGCTGAAGATAACGATACCACGCACTTTAATTTATCATTTCCCTTTGAATCGGCTGGATTAGGCGAGCTGATCCAGATGATGGCTGACTCTGATCGCGTGGTGCAGTTTTAATGTCCTCCATTGCAATTATTAATACTTCATCACCCTACTCCTCCGCCAGCGCCCAGGAATCACTGGATCTGGCTATGGTTGCCGGTACCTTTGGACAAAAAGTCGCATTATTTTTTATTGACGATGGTGTTTTCCAGCTCGTTACGGGACAAAGCGCCTCAACAGTCGGGCGCAAAGATTTTCATAAGTCTTTCGCCGCGCTGGAGTTTTACGATGTAGAAGACTTGTATGTGTGCCAGCAAAGTCTGCTAGAACGCAATATCACCGCTGATAATCTGAGTATTGAAGTAACGACACTGGCTAAAACTGCCTTGGCTAACACAATAGCTGAATACGACCACATATTGAGATTTTGATGCTGCATATTGTCAATACCAGCCCTTTTAGCGATTTGTCCCTCGAAAAATGCATTGATAGGATGCAGCCACAAGATGGTCTGATCCTGATTGAAGATGCAACCTATGCCCTCAATCAGCTCGAAGTATGGCAGTCTAGACTAACGCCCGAATGTAAGCTGTATGTATTACAAGATGATGCAATAGCGCGGGGTCTTTGCGTTGAGCAGCTTGAGCTAAACTGGGTAAGTTACGACGAGTTTGTAGGATTAACGCTGAGTTACCCTAAAACATTGAGCTGGTAGTAAAAAATGGCGTATTTTATCGAGTTTGAACAACAGCAAATAGAAACCGACAAGTTTGGTTATTTACTCCATGTGGATGACTGGAGTCCTGAACTGGCGGTTGAAATTGCCAAGCAGGACGACATAGAACTTACCGAAGAACGCTGGGAAGTGATCAACTTTGTACGATCCTTTTACCTGGAATTTAATACCAGCCCAGCGATTCGGGCATTGGTTAAAGCCATGGCACAAAAGTTTGGCCCCGATAAAGGTAACAGTCGCTATTTGCATCGCCAGTTCCCCAAAGGTCCTGCCAAACAGGCCACTAAAATCGCCGGATTACCCAAACCGGCTAAATGCCTGTAATAGTTTGTTCAGCGCCATCCAAAAACTGAAAATATTTCCGTTAATTCATTTGCGTCTTACTTTATTTTCTCACCCGGCACGATAACATTTATCACTTTTTAGACGTTAGCATTTTTCCCACTTTCCAACCTCTATATAAGATACTGATTTACATGCAAAAATCATCCGATATTAATTATATTTTTATCATTTTTAATCCACAACCTGGCACGCAGCGAGCAATCATCGTCAGCCCCCCTTGTATACAAGCATAACAAATCGACTACCCTCTTTTCTGATACAGCTTTTTTACATTTTATTTACATACAAGGCGTACTGAATAAAAGCTGTGTTTAACCGTATTCTGACCTCAACAATTAGAGAATTTAAACTATGAAAACACTTCAATATGCGGCGTTAATTTTAGGTTGTGCTCTCACATCACAACTCCAGGCCGCAGCAATAACTAATGGTGATTTTAGCAGTTGCGACTATACCGGGTGGCAGCAGGAATCAGATTTCGCAGCACCAGTTTCAGGCTCAAATGATTTCAGCATTGCCGGTAGTTCACCCAACTGCTCGGCCGTGATGAATGTAGATTATGGTGGTATTGATGATGCTTTTTTCTATACCGCGCTTTTTCAGGAACTGGATCTCTCCAGTGCTGCCGACAGTACTTTTCTGCTTACCCTAGACTTTAACGTCAGTAGTGATTTAACCAGTCAGGATGGCGCTTTTGTTGCCGATTATTTCGCTGCGGGTATCAGTGATGGATTCGGAAATTTTTTACCCGGTTTATTGGCTAGTGAAGATATCGATGGAATATTTAACTACAACTTGTCCTTTTCGTTAGACAATTCTTTTGCTAATCAGACTGGACTGTTTGTTGAATTCCAACTCATTCTGGGGGCAGATATTGGAGGGTTAACGGATCTCTCCGGTTCATCACTTAACATCAGCAATGTTTCATTGGTTGAAGTCGCCGCTCCACAAGTACCGGAGCCAGGTTCCATGGCAATCATGGCTGTAGGACTGGCAGGTTTGGCAACATATCGTAGAAAGAAGCACTAAACGATCTTGGTAACCCGACTATGTTGTCACGTTGTACTCTGTTTATTGTGCAGAAAGTGTTTGGTTTGGGCCTGCTTAAAACAAAATAAAGCTATTTTATAAAGGTCATAACAATGAAATTTTTCACAGCCACTAAAGGGATGTTCTACATCCTGATTACGTTATTTTCCTGTATTGCGAATGCAAGTTGGACTGATATTCAGAGCGATATCGCAATATCAATGTCGAAACCGGTTATCGACAGAGCCGATCGAGTTTATGTAGTACAGATTACTCTCACCAATTCGGGTGAAACAGTCATTTCCGGGCCACTGCGACTGCTAATCGAAAACTCGACCATTGAGCTGATTAATTCAGACGGCAGTAACGATCAAGGTATCCCATACATCAATATAGCGCTGCCACAAATTGCCGCCGGAAATTCAGCTACCGCTAGTGCCCGCTTTGCATTAGACCGCAAGACGCTCACTTTCGATACCACCCTGCAAAACCTCGATCCCAACGCTGCCAGTTATGTTGAAGCAGAAGGTGGTGGTGCAGGAAATCTGGTCTTTATGGGCAGTGAGTTTAATCTAACAGATGGTGATCCAGGCTATGTCTGGATTAACTCAACCGATGCCAATCCCCCAACGGATGATAATAGAGTTATTCAACTGGAAGTTACCTTTCCTCAAGCCGCAACCTATGAGCTCTACGCACGTCTGCGGGTCGGTGCTGGTGCTGCCAACGATGACAGCTTTTTTGCGCCTGACAGTTTGGGCGTGAACAATGGCTGGGTACTGATCAACAGCATCGCCGGCTTTTCTGCTCCCGGCGAAAGCGGTTATCAACCCGGAGAACCTGTTGTTGCCGGTGGATCTTCGGTAACTCAAGCCTGGAAATGGACAAAATTGGCCGGCATAACCTACACAGTAGCGGAAAATGCGTTAACTCAGACATTTCGCTTTGCCGGACGTGAAGACGGCCTTGATATCGACAAATTTGCTTTTGCCCAGCAAGGTGTACTCTTTACCATTGAACAACTTGAAAATGGTCTGCCCGGCGACGTCATTCCTCCCCCTGAACCCTTTGTACCCGAAGGACCACCGATGGCCGAGGGTAAAGACAAATTTGTCGGTGGAGTATGTTGTGGTCGTCAGGCAGTAAACTTTACTGCCTACTGGAATCAGGTAACACCGGAAAATGCCGGAAAATGGGGTTCTGCCGAACCCACCCGTGATGTGTTTAACTGGACCGAGCTGGATCAAGCCTACAACATGGCCAAAGACAATGGCTTTATTTACAAGCACCATGTTCTGGTTTGGGGAAATCAACAACCCGCCTGGATTTCAGCATTACCCGCTGAGGAACAACTTGAAGAAATCCTTGAATGGTATCACGCCGTTAATGACCGTTACGCCGATATCGATTTTATCGAAGTGGTTAACGAGTTTGATAACGATCCTCCTAATTCGGCTAATAATGGCCCGGGTTATATCGATGCGCTAAGACTGTTTGATCCGGATACCACCGCTGAACTCATCACCCATTACACTGATCTGGGCATGGATCAAAACGCAGCGGCCGCTCAAGCAGCCAGATTTGACTGGATCATTAACGCCTTTCAGATGGCGCGCAATATTTTCCCGTCAACCACCCAGTTGATGATCAATGAATACAGTGTGATCAATACAGCTTCACGCACTTCACTAATGATTGAACTGGTTGAATTACTTGACGAACGCGGCCTGATCGATGCCATAGGCTTTCAGGGGCATGCCTTTTCAACCACCGGCAATAATCAGAATATGCTGGACAATATTGACCGTTTAGCCGCCACCGGTTTTGACTTGTATGTTACCGAACTGGATATTGATGGTCCTACAGATTTAATCCAGCTAATCGATTATCAGCGACTGTTTCCGATGTTCTGGAACCACCCTGCCATTAAAGGCATCACCATGTGGGGTTACCTGCCCGGCCACTGGCGCGAAAACCAGGGCGCTCATCTGGCGTTTGAGAATGGTGCCGAAAAACCGGCTTTGGTGTGGTTAAAAGGTTATGTGCGCGGCGTATTACCACTAATTACAGATCCGGGTCAGGTTGAAACCAGTAGCTCGGCCACTGTCGGCTCGACGCTGGTTAATTTGCAAACCACCACCATAAACGGCAGCGCTCATCCTGATGATGCAACCATAACCTGGTCGATACTCGGTGGCAGTGGTGCAGAATTATTTACTATTGATGCCGACACAGGGGAAATAACAGTATCCGGTTCGCTGACATTAAGCAGTTACAACCTTCTGGTTCAGGTTCAGGTGGATGAATACATCAGTACCTTACTGGATTTGAATATTAGTGTAGAAGGTGGCGGTGCACCTGAGCCTACCGTTATCACCTATGATTTTATCAGCGGTTTACAAGGCTGGCGCGGTGATTATGGTACACCCACCGTAGTGAACCATAACGCTGTTGAACAAGCAGCCGAGATTGTGCCGGACTGGTCAGTCAATGTACAAAATATTATTGGTCAAATCAGTGAAACGGATTACACCGGGGCTAGCGTTGAATACAGCTTACGCATCACCCAGGCTCAAGCAGATGCAGGCATGACGGCGCAAGGTTATGTACAGACTGGCGCGCAAAGCAGTTATGCTCGCATGTACGGCCCTGTGGTGCCGCTCACTGCCGGTGTAAATACTCTTACTTTCACCCCAACTGATAACGGTAATAATGATATTAGGATTATTGAGCGGGTATCGTTGCAACTCAACGGCCCATTGGCAGGAACCGCTGCCGAATCGGATACAGTATTGCTGGATAAGGTGACGGTTACCCTTCCGCCTGCCGGGGCTCCACCTACCACAGTTGAATATAACTTTTTAACCGATGCCGAAGGATGGCGAAATGATTATGGTACCAATTCTGTGGTTGGCTACGATCCGGTTGCACAAGCCGCTGAAATTGTGCCGGACTGGACAGCAAACAGCCAAAACCTGATCAAGCAAATTAGCCAGACCGACTACGCTGGAACCAGTATTGAATACACTATTACCGTGACTCAAGCGCAAGTTGATGGCGGATTAACCGCCCAGGGTTATGTACAAACCGGCGATCCCAACTACGCACGGATGTACGGGCCGATTGAACCCCTGATAGCAGGTACGAATACGTTCAGCTTTAGCCCGACAGATAACGGCAATGGCGATATCGCTATTATCGAGCGGGTAGCACTACAGTTAAATGGTCCACTGACGGACGGTACCGCGGATAGCATATTATTGAATAATGTGACTATCACTTTTCCCTGATAAAATCAGGATCCAGATAAACAAAACCCCGGATAACCGGGGTTTTTTATGTTTATTTGGGCATAGAATTAACCAATCTTTTGCAGACCACCCATATAAGGTTTTAAAGCTTCAGGTACCAGTACCGAACCATCCGCTTGTTGATAGTTTTCCAAAATCGCAACCAAGGTACGGCCTACAGCCAAACCAGAACCATTTAAAGTATGCAGTAACTCCGGTTTGTTAGTTTCCGGATTACGGTAACGCGCCTGCATTCTGCGTGCCTGAAAATCGCCCATATTGGAACAGGATGAAATTTCACGGTAAGTATCCTGCGCAGGTAACCAGACTTCCAGATCGTAGGTTTTACGCGCACCAAAGCCCATATCTCCGGTACATAACAATACTTTACGATAAGGTAATTGCAGCACTTGCAAGACTTTTTCTGCGTGGCTAGTCAGTTCTTCCAGCGCCTGATCAGAGTCTTCAGGTTTGACTAACTGCACCATTTCGACTTTATCGAACTGGTGTTGGCGGATCAGGCCTCGGGTATCGCGACCGTAAGAACCGGCTTCACTACGAAAACATGGCGTATGCGCTGTCATTTTTAGCGGCAAATCATCGGCTGACAGAATTTCGTCGCGAACAATGTTGGTTAACGGCACTTCCGCAGTAGGAATCAGTGATAATCCCTGTCCTTCTTCGGTGGCCGGTTGAGTGTGGAACAAATCTTCACCAAATTTTGGCATCTGTCCGGTGCCGTAAAGACTATCTACGTTAACCAGATAAGGTACGTACATTTCCTGATAACCGTGCTCGGTGGTATGCAAGTCCAGCATCATCTGACTCAAGACCCGATGCATTCTGGCAATTGCACCGCGCATCACTACAAAACGCGAACCGGTTAATTTAGTCGCAGTTTCAAAGTCCAGCCCTTTGTCTAGATCAGTGCCTATATCAACATGATCTTTGATTTCAAAATCGAACTGTCGTGGAGTACCCCAAAGCAGGATCTCAAGATTTTCAGTTTCATCTTTACCCGCAGGCACCGTGTCATCGGGTAAATTAGGCACTGACATGGAAAACTGATTAATTTCTTCCAGTAAAACCGTCAATTCTGCCTTGGCCGAATCCAGTTCACTGCCCAGCTTGCCTACTTCGGCCATTAAAGGAGCAATGTCTTCACCTGCCGCTTTGGCTTTACCAATAGATTTAGAGCGCACGTTACGTTCATTTTGCAATTCCTGAGTGCGGACTTGCAGTGTTTTACGCTTTTCTTCCAGTTGATTGAATGCGGCTACATCCAGCTTAAAACCGCGTAACGCCAAACGTCGGGCGGTTTCTTCAATATCATTACGTAAGTGCTTGGGATCTAACATTTTTGCTTTTGTTAACCTTATTAAAATGATGTCTGGGACAGCCGGTACAAACCGGCGATTAATTTATTATTGCCTGCCAACCAGTTGTAAACCCAGCCAGGCAGCGCCAAAGCAGCAAACCAGGTTAAACACAATATTCATTAACCCTTTCATCCATGATCCTTGTTGCATCAGCAACATGGTATCAACGGAAAAGGTGGAAAATGTGGTAAGTGCGCCTAAAAAACCGATCGCAACCAGAGAACGCCACGGAGCCACACTTACATGGCCTTGTTCCAGCAAGCTGTACAACAACCCGAGCGTAAAAGAACCGACAATATTGACCAGCAGTGTACCAAAAGGAAAACCTTTGCCAAGCAGCTGCAACATCATTTGGTTAATAAAATGCCGCAAACAGGCACCACCTGCCCCACCAATGGCAATATAAAGATAGACGGTGGCATTATTCATAACGCTTGTGCTCACTTTGTTGGTTCAATTGCTGCAAATAATCCAGCTTGGCCTTAATCTGCTTTTCCATTCCCCGTTCATTGGGTTGATAGTAAATTTTATCTTTTAACTCCACCGGTAAATATTTTTCACCTGCGGCAAAAGCGCCCGGCTCGTTGTGCGCATAGCGATATTCTGCACCGTGGCCCATTTCTTTCATTAATTTGGTGGGCGCATTGCGTAAATGCAGCGGGACTTCGTAATCAGGCAGATTTTTGGCATCTTCTTTGGCTTGATTAAACGCCATATAGACGGCATTGCTCTTGGCGGCGCTGGCGCAGTAAATCAACGCCTGAGCAATGGCTCTTTCCCCTTCTGCCGGTCCTACCCGCTGAAAAATATCCCAGGCATTGAGGGTAATTTGCAACGCGCGAGGATCGGCATTGCCGATATCTTCCGACGCAATCGCCAACAAACGTCTGGCGACAATAAAAGGGTCGCCACCGCCTTGTAAAATACGCGCATACCAGTACAAGGCACCATCTGGTGAGGAGCCTCGCACCGATTTATGCAAGGCAGAAAGCATGTCGTAATACTGATCACCGCCTTTATCAAACAGGCTGATTTTATCGCCCACCGCCTGCTTGACGGTATTAATGTCAATCTGGCTGTGGTCGGCAAAATCGGCTGACAGTTCCAGATAATTAAGCAGCCGACGGGCATCACCAGCACTTAACTCACACAACAAATGGCGTGCTTCATCGCTGATTGTCAGTTGCTGTTGCCCCAGCCCCCTTTCTTCGTCCGCCAAGGCTCTATCCAGAATTTCAACCAAATCCGCTTCAAGCAAATTTTTTAACAAATAGACGCGGGTCCTGGACAACAGGGCGTTATTCAATTCGAAAGACGGATTTTCGGTGGTGGCACCAATAAAGGTCACAGTACCGTCTTCAATAAAAGGCAAAAACGCATCTTGCTGGGACTTGTTAAAACGGTGCACTTCGTCCACAAATAAAATGGTGTTTTTACCGCGACTGGAGGCGTGATATTTAGCTGCCTCTATGGCGCTGCGAATATCCTTAACACCGGATGTTACCGCAGAGATACGCTCCAGATGCGCGTTGGAATGATGCGCAACAATCTCGGCCAATGTGGTTTTACCTGTGCCTGGTGGCCCCCATAAAATCATCGAATGGGCTCGACCCAACTGGATCGCCTGATATAGCGGCTTGCCCTGCCCGACTATATGCGACTGGCCATAATATTCATCAATATTTTGCGGCCGCATTCGGGCCGCTAGCGGGGCAAAATTGGATGTTTGTTTAAAGCCCTGCTGGGTCATTACGCTGATCGTCCAGACTAAAACCCTCAGGCATACTGAAATCAAATAACTTGCTATCAATATCCTGACCTTGCTGAATATGACTGAAGATCAATTGACTCAGTTGCTCCTGCCTGTCCACAATCTGCAATTCGGTGAGCTTGTCCTGTTCAAAGATAAACACCAATTTGGCAATTTGGCTGGTTTCCGCACTGGTCACCACTTCAAACTTGTTCCCCTGCTGACTGATACTATAGCTTTGCCATGCATCGCTCTGTGGTTCGGCCAACAATACGATAGGATTATTTTTTACTGCCTCCGCCTGATCCAGGGCAATCACCTGCTCCACAAAAGGATCGACATGCCATAACGTATGGCCGTCCGCTATCAGAATGTTTTCGTTGGGTTCATTGACCTGCCAATGCAGCTTATTGGGTTGCAGTAACTGGATACTACCGGTGGATTGTTGCAATACCTGGCCTTGTGCATCAGTGACTTTTTGGTTGAAATCCGCCGAATAGCTTTGCAATTGGGTCAGCTTATCCTGCAAGGCCGTTTTAGCCGTATCGGCAAAACTCAGATTCGTTATCAACAACGGAATGACCAACAAAGGTAATGTTAAAAATTTTTTCACTATTAATCTCTTATAGGAGGTGGTGCCAATACTTCACGGCTACCATTGTGACCAGATTCGGTTACGACACCACTTTGTTCCATTTGTTCGACAATTCGGGCCGCGCGATTGTAACCAACTTTGAACTGGCGCTGGATAAGGGAAACCGACACTTTACGATTCAACGTCACGAACGCAACAGCTTCATCGTACAGCACGTCACTTTCCTGGTCGCCCCCCTCGGGCTGTTCGCCCGGAAGCAGGATATCAGCGCCGGAATCGCCATTAAGAATTTCATCAATATAATTGGGTTTACCGCGCTTTTTCCAATCTGATACCACCGCATGCACTTCATGGTCATCGACAAATGCCCCATGAACACGTGTGGGCACGCCAGTTCCGGGCGGCAGGTATAACATATCCCCCATACCCAGCAATGCTTCGGCACCTTGTTGATCCAGAATAGTCCGCGAGTCAATTTTAGATGACACCTGAAAGGCAATGCGGGTGGGAATATTAGCTTTAATCAAACCGGTGATGACATCCACTGACGGACGCTGGGTAGCCAGAATTAAATGAATACCGGCGGCGCGAGCTTTTTGCGCAATACGGGCAATCAGTTCTTCAACTTTTTTACCGACAATCATCATCATGTCGGCAAACTCGTCAACTATGACGACAATACTCGGCAATTTTTCCAGATCCGGCGCCACCTCTTCCATACTATCTTCCGACTTCCACAAGGGGTCTTTGATCGGTTCACCATCAGCAATCGCCTGTGCCACTTTGGCATTGTAGCCTTTTAGATTTCGAACGCCGAGAGCCGACATCAGGCGATAGCGTCGTTCCATTTCACCTACACACCAACGTAATGCGTTAGACGCTTCTTTCATATCGGTGACCACTTCGGCCAGCAAGTGCGGAATGCCTTCGTAAACCGACAGCTCCAGCATTTTCGGGTCAATCATAATCACCCGCACATCTTCCGGCGTGGATTTATACAATAAACTCAGGATCATCACGTTAACGCCAACGGATTTACCCGAACCTGTCGTACCGGCAACCAATAAATGCGGCATTTTAGCCAAGTCGACTATCACCGGCTTACCGGAAATATCTTTACCCAGCACCATGGTCAGATTGGATTCCGATGACTGAAACGACGGACAACTGAGTACTTCTGACAGGCGCACCATTTCGCGGTTTTTGTTCGGTAATTCCAGACCAATCACCGATTTACCCGGAATGACTTCCACTACCCGCACCGAGATAGCCGATAAAGCACGGGCCAGATCTTTGGATAATCCGGAAATACGGCTGACTTTGACACCCGGCGCCAAGTCCAGCTCAAAACGGGTGATAACAGGACCGGGATAAACACCGACCACGCGGGCTTCGATATTAAAATCAGCCAGCTTTTCTTCTACCAGACGGGAGACCTGTTCCAGTTCTTCCGGTGAAATAGGATTTTCAATCTTGTCGGCCCGATCAAGTAACTCGATGGTTGGCATCGGCGTACTTTCCCCCGGCTCGACATTTTCTTCAGGTTCAGGTTGTACTTGCGGCTCTTTGCGTTTAAAGATTTTTTTCTTCTTTCTGGATGCCGCAGGTGCATCCAGATCCACGTCCGGTGCAGCAGAGAATGGCTGACTGAAATCGTCATCCAGCTCAGGTTCAATCCGCATCGAAGTAATTTCAATATTCTTGGCCGATTGATTATTCTCAAGTTGTTCGGACTTTTTAGCAGATAAATCCATTAATCTTGGCGGGCTTATCTCACTCAGTCGCCCAGACATTTTTGCCGTGCCTTTTGCCGCCTTAATCACTCCCTCACCCAGCCAATCAACAATACTTAACCAGGAAATACCGGTAACCAGCGTAAAGCCGGTACATAATAAGCAGAGTAAAAACAGAATACTGCCTGCGACATTAAACACCGGTAACAAGGTGCTGCTCATCACATCACCGACAAATCCGCCGGCAGGAAAGTAGAAGGGATCATCAAAATTAAGGCTGGCCAGCCCGCAAGCGCCGAGAATAGAGACCACAGCGCCGATAAAACGCAGTGAGATCGTCAGATAATCCATTTCCAGAATATCTTTGGCCTGCTGAAACAGAAACCAGCCTAACAAGGCTGAAATAAAGGGAAATAAATAGGCCACAAAACCGAAGGTAAATAACAGGATATCGGCAAACCAGGCACCTGCTGCGCCAGCAGCGTTACTCACGGTTCCCTGATGACCGGCCTGACTCCAACTGGGATCAGCCGGATCAAAAGATCCCAGCGACAACAATAAAAATAAAGCAAAAGCACAACTTAAAATCATGCCTACTTCCAAAATCCTTTGGATACCAGAAAGACGCGCCATAGAAGATAATTTCGTTATAGTTTTAATCGATAATTTGGCTGATAAGATACCAGCCAACGCCACAAATGCCCAGTACAGCATCCCGGGTTTTGTCAGTTTTTATTCGCTTTTAAATTGCACAATAAACTAACAAATTCTTTTATATCTGATACTTATCAATTGTATCTAACACTGTTACTTGAGATTAATTTTTATCTGGCTGGACTGTTTTACTTCTTCCATCACCACATAGGAGCGAGATTCACTGACCCCGGGCAATTTTAGCAAGGTATCGCCCAGCAATTTTCGATAAGCAGACATGTCCGATACACGGGCCCGGAGCAGAAAGTCAAAATTACCGGACACCAGATGACATTCCTGAATATCCTCCAGCTCTTTGACTGCCGCTGAAAACTTTTCAAAAATATCGGGCGATTTAGTCAGGTTGATTTCAACAAAAATCAACATCGCCGCCCCCAGTTTTTCCGGCGCTACCTGTGCCTGATAGCCGGTAATATAACCTTGTTGTTCCAGGCGTCTTACTCTTTCCAGACAAGGGGTTGGGCTTAGACCGATGCGTTTGGACAACTCCACGTTCGACAGCCGTCCATCCTTTTGTAATTCAATCAAAATGTTACGATCAATACGATCCAGATGCTTGGGGGTTTTGATTAGCATAAAAACTCACCACATATTGTTTTTACCAGATATTATATCGAAATCTAGCTCAATAAAGAACAAACATCTAGAAAACATACAATATACTTCGCGCTTTCGTTATTCAGGCCAAAAACACTCAGAAGGTAAGGTTGTCTATGTTAATCGGTGTACCCAAAGAAATTAAAAATCATGAATATCGCGTTGGCTTAACGCCTGCTGCCGTTAAAGAATTTGTTACCCATGGCCATTCGGTCATCGTGGAAACTAACGCCGGTGCTGCCATTGGTTTTGCTAATGAGCAGTATATTGCTGCCGGTGCCGAGATCATCGACACGCCGGAAGAAATTTTTGCCAAAGCGGAAATGATCGTTAAAGTCAAAGAGCCGCAACCTAACGAATGTAAAATGTTGCGTAAAGGCCAGACTCTGTACACCTACCTGCACCTTGCGCCAGATCCAAAACAAACTGAATTACTGGTCGCCTCCGGAGCCACCTGTATCGCCTACGAAACCGTTACTGACAATCGTAACGGTTTACCTTTATTGGCCCCAATGAGCGAAGTGGCCGGCCGTATGTCAGTACAAGCCGGTGCCCATTATCTGGAAAAAGCCCACGGCGGTAGCGGTACCTTGCTAGGTGGCGTGCCTGGCGTATCTCCTGGCAAAGTCCTTATCCTGGGTGGTGGTGTTGTAGGTATTAACGCCGCTAAAATGGCTATCGGCATGGGTGCCGATGTTACTATTCTGGATCGTTCACTGCCCCGTTTACGCGAACTGGACGATATTTTCCTGGGCCGGGTGAAAACCGTATTCTCCACCGTTGATGCCATCGAATATTACTCTGCGACAGCCGATTTAATCGTGGGTGCGGTGTTAATTCCGGGTGCTGCAGCACCAAAACTATTAACGGCTGAACATATCAAGAATATGAAAGAAGGCTCGGTAATTGTCGATGTGGCAATTGATCAAGGCGGCTGTTTTGAAACTGCGCATGCCACCACTCATCAGGATCCGGTCTACACCATTGATGGCGTAGTGCATTACTGTGTGGCGAATATGCCGGGCGGTGTGGCGCGTACCTCAACCATGGCACTGAATAACGCTACCCTACCCTTTGGTTTGGCGCTAGCCAACA
This sequence comes from Neptunicella plasticusilytica, assembly GCF_047922965.1. Taxonomy (GTDB): domain Bacteria; phylum Pseudomonadota; class Gammaproteobacteria; order Enterobacterales; family Alteromonadaceae; genus Neptunicella; species Neptunicella plasticusilytica. Next base: position 2,013,278 of record NZ_CP150481.1, on the reverse strand, counting down.
AAGGCCCTAAACAAGCGATGCTGGATGACCCGCATTTGTTAAACGGCCTGAACGTGCATGAAGGCAAAGTAACATACAAAGCTGTCGTAGATGCGTTGGGCGAACAATTAAACCTGACTTATGTGGATGCGCGCGAAGCACTGCAAGCGTAAGTTCCTGTATCCGTCATCCCTGCGAAAGCAGGGAACCATTTTTTGGAACTTGATATCACTGCGGCTGGATTCCCGCTAACCCCGTGCGGGAATGACAATATTAGACAGCTGTCGAAGTTTCGTCCATTTGGCTAGCGCGAAGGTTGAGCAGCCGAATGGATTAATAGACACAAAACCTGCCGGGCTATAGCCCAACTCGCGAGAAAGGCTTCCAGATGGAAGCCTTTTTTATATCCGTTTAGGGTTTGTTGATCTTTGTTGCCAAATTTTGACTTAGGCCCCTTTACTTCAAACGTAAGGGCCTGTAACCCGGCTTCGTGATCAGAAGGCGTTGGTTTGAACAAAGTCCATACAGCAAAGATTAACAGCTCCCCAATAACACAGAAAATTCAGTTATCTTGCTTGAAGAACCCGGGATGCTCCAGGGCTTTCTCATCTATAACAGCATGCTGCATATTGGCATAGTAATAGAACAGGTAACGTACGCCTGCGTTATCAAACCGAATATCTCCATTTTTTTCAGCTTGTTCAAATAATTGCCGACGGGCGTCCAGCGCTTCAGGGCCAAATTGTTGGAAAATCACCCGACCACCATAAATCCGCTGCATCTGCTGTTCTGTTTTCCAGGCAAGGATAAATTCCCGTGCCATCTCGCTGTTAGCTTCGAGAGCAAGTTGCCTGTGTAACGATGCCCGCAAACGTTTTTGCACTTTTTGCTCTTCAATCAACTTTGCCTTACTCTCGGCCAACAACTCCGGCGCGGCAAGTTGACTTTGTAGTTCAACCAGCCGTTGTTCGGCTTCACGTAAATGCTGTTTGGCAAATTTACGGCTGTTGCGGTTGAATTTGTTGATTTCATCTTCTGTTGCATCAATCTTATGTAATTGAACAAAACGCTCCATTACAGGAGCGCCAAAGACAGTCATGACCCGTCCCATTAGATTCCAACGCTCTGTATCTTGTGAGCTGAACTGAATACTTTGATCGACAGGCTCATTTAACCCGATGTCAGCCGCAGTGATATTTTTACCGTATACCTTACCAACGACTAGATTCGGCGAAAGATTGGCTATGACATCGGCACTGTACAGTACAAACAAAGTAACAAGTGCGGGTACTAAAAACAGTGACATCCTTATACGCATGCATTCATCCTTGTTTGATTTAACAGCGAGTTAATCCAAGTTTACGGCATTAAATATAGTCGGTTGGCTGGATTACATATAGCTCTACTTGCTTTCCCAAATTTTTTTAGAAATAAAAAGGCTTATGCGGGTTAACCAACATAAGCCTTTTTGTATTTGAACTACTTGAAACAACAAGCTTAAACGTTGCTTTTACCCATGGCTTCACGCTGGGCGCGGCGGGCGGCGGCTTTTTGCTGGCGACGCAATTTAATTGCCTTACGCGCTTCGGCTCCTACATGCTCTTCATCGCGTAAACGGGCTAAATTAACCTGCTTTTCACGTTCACGGAAACGGGCAATCTGATCTTCTGAATGGCTACCAAAACATTTTGGACAGCTTACCCCACTTTCGTATTGCCCGGATTGTTTATCTTCATCAGTAATCGGCAAACGGCAGGCATAACACTGATCGTAATGACTTTTCTCCAGATCGTGATTAACTGCTACACGGTTATCAAATACGAAACAGTCTCCTTCCCAGAGCGTTTGTTCTTTGGGCACATCTTCCAGGTATTGCAAAATACCGCCTTCCAGATGGTAGACCTCATCAAAACCTTGTTCTTTCATGTAGGCGGTGGATTTTTCACAACGAATGCCACCGGTACAGAACATCGCGACTTTTTTATGTTTGGCCGGATCGAGGTTCTCTTTTACATATTGGGGAAATTCACGAAACGAATCGGTTTTGGGATTCACTGCATTTTTAAAGGTGCCGATTTCAATTTCGTAGTCGTTACGGGTATCAATTAGCAGCACTTCGGGATCGGAAATCAACGCATTCCAGTCAGCCGGTTTGACATAGGTCCCGACTGTTCTGCGCGGATCAATACCTTCCACCCCCAGGGTGACAATCTCTTTTTTCAGTTTAACTTTGGTACGGTGAAAAGGTTGTACTTCATCGAAAGATTGTTTGGTAGAGATAGGATTAAGGCGTTCGTCGGCATTTAACCAGGCTAATAGCACATCCATATTTTCACGGATACCGGATACGGTACCGTTGATACCTTCCAGCGCCAGCAACAAGGTGCCTTTGATATCGAGCTTTTCCATCAATTCCTGCAGGGGTTGACGGATGTCCTGATAGTTTTCCAGGGTGACAAATTTGTATAAAGCACAAACTACGTACTTTGACATAGTAATTTCCTCCGCGAGCCGGAACGTAAATCCGGAGCTGTTTTAAATAATGGTTTTGACGAGATTCTGCGGCGCGCATTCTAACCAAAATTGGCTAGAATGGCTACCGTAAGGGATAAGACTGGATAGGTTTAGCGTTGATAATAAGAAATAAGCGAGGCTTTTTCCAAGGTATTGGCATTGAGCATATAGCCAACTAATGATGGCTGGCTATCGGCTTTTAAATCCAATGATTCAACGCCCAGTGCATAGACAGTAAAAATATAATGATGTGGACCGTGACCTTCTGGTGGACAGGCACCACCAAATCCGGCCTGACCGAAACTGGTAATGGTTTGCACACTGCCTTTGGGCGCCAAATTTTTAGCCGGATTACCGGCATCTGCCGGCAGTGAATTCACCGAGGCAGGAATATTGACCATTAACCAATGCCACCAACCTGCACCGGTGGGCGCATCCGGATCATACAGGGTAATAGCAAAACTCTTGGTCCCGGCGGGAGCATCTTTCCAGTTTAACGCCGGAGAGATATTGTCACCACTGCACCCAAAGCCGTTAAAGACTTGTTTGCTGGTGAGCTGACCGCCTATTTCATCACTGCTCAAGGTAAAATTAGCGGCCATTAATGGGGTAGTCAGCAAAATACTGACAAAGGCAATAACACGACAAGTTTTCATTAAACACTCCTTTTAGTGAATTGGGCTGATACTAGTCAAGCCGTTTTACGTGGTATTAAATCAAACAACCGATAAAAATTGTCGGTAGTGGCCTTGGCCAGTTCCTCAACCTCGATCCCCTTAAGATTAGCAATAAATTCTCCCACTTCCTTGACATAAGCGGGTTGATTCGGCTTTCCCCGATACGGAACGGGAGCTAACCAGGGAGAATCGGTTTCAATTAAAAGTCTGTCCAGCGGGACTTTCTTCACCACTTCCTGTAATTCTTTAGCGCTATGAAAAGTTACAATACCGGAAATAGAAATATAAAAACCCATTTCAATGGCGGCTTCGGCCATTTCCCAGTTCTCGGTAAAGCAATGTAAAACGCCTTTAGTGTGCTCGGCTTTATGCTCTAATAATAAATCCAGCGTATCCTGCCGCGCATCACGGGTATGGATGATCAGGGGCTTATTCAACTCATTCGCCACTTTAATATGGTCGATAAAAGACTGGATCTGCACCGGTTTGGTCTCGGCACTATAAAAATAATCCAGCCCGGTTTCCCCCACTGCCACCACCTTATCGCTGCTGGCAGCCTGCAACAGTTCATCATAACTGCAAGCCTCTTCCTGATGCAGTGGATGCACCCCACAGGAGGCCGATACATTACCAAAAGGCGCAATTGCCTTGAGCATATCAGGAAACTCACTTACCGATACGGCCACACATAAAAAATGCTCGACACCTTTAGCTTCAGCGTTGGCGACAATCTGAGCTAATTCCTGCGGAGACTTATCCAGACGATCAAGATGACAATGTGAATCTACAAACAAAACACCACCCTTATTTATTCTTTTAACTCTTTAGTTAGTTCCAGTAATCCATACAGCAGCATGGCTTTATTGATACCGGGATTCTGTAACTGCTTGATGACCTGTACACAACGTTGATGCAGTTTCCAGCCGGTTTCTTGTTGTCCGGGCGTAATTCCGGTCATTTTTTGCTGTAGCCAAAACTGGATCCAGCTGACCACCATCGCACTATCCTGTTGCCAGTTGTTGGCTAGTTGCCAGCTATTGGTTTGCTGTTGTTGCAGCGCCTTTAACTGCTGACTGAATTCACTAAAACTCAGTCCATCCTGTTGTTGCAACAATCCCCATGCTTTTAATGGCGCGCCGGCACATAATTGCAGTATTTCTTGCACATCGCCTTGTGCCCCTTGTTCTGCCAGCCAGCTTAATGCATCGGATTGTGTGGGCGGTAACAAGGTGATTTTTTCACAGCGGCTGATAATAGTCGGTAAAAAACGTTGTGGCTGACTGGTTACCAGCATTATTGTGGTGTTGGCGGTCGGCTCTTCCAGGGTTTTCAACAACGCATTGGCGCTGGCCTGATTGAGATCGTCAGCCTGGTAGATAATCAGCACTTTTTCGCCGGACAACTGTGCCGTTTTGCTTAATGCCTGAATGGCTTCGCGAATTTGATCAACGCCAATCTGGCTTTTTTCCTTTCTAATTTGCAGCAAATCAGGATGGCTGTCTGCCTTTACCAGCGCACAGGCCTGACATTGACCACAAGGCCCGTCGACCTGTTTGTTGTTACACAGCAAATAAGCTGACAAGGCCTGAGCAAACTGATCTTTGCCGATACCCTGTATGCCCTGCAAAATCAAACCATGGTGCAAGCTATGATTAAACGCACGGCGGCATAATTTTTGGTAGGAGTCGGTTAGCCAGGGATAAAGCACTAGTGTTTGTCCAGAAATAAATTAATGGCTTTGGTAATATCTTGATGCACGTTTTCCATCGGCTGCATGGTATTGATCACGACTGCCCGGGGATCGTCGGCACATAATTGCAGATAACGCTCCCGGGTGCGTTCAAAAAAGCTGATGTCTTCCTGCTCAATCCTATCCAGCTCTCCCCGACCTCTGGCTCTTGCCAATCCAGTCGCAGGTTCCACGTCAAGATACAAAGTGAGATCCGGTTTAAAACCTTTTAGGGTAATGTTACGTAGCGGTTCAATCATTGAATCAGGGATTTGCCGACCACCACCTTGATAGGCTCGCGATGACATATCATGTCTATCGGCCAGTACCCACTGGTCTGCGTTAATTGCAGGCTGTATTACATTTTGAACTAACTGTGCACGGGCCGCATACATTAGCAACAGTTCCGCTTCGACTGTTACCTTTTCATCACGCCAGTCCTGTTTAACACAGTTACGGATGGCTTCGGCCATCGGGGTGCCACCGGGTTCACGGGTACAAACCAGAGGTTTACCAAATTGTTCGATGGCAGCCTTAATAATGGTAACGGCACTGCTCTTTCCGGCCCCTTCCAACCCTTCTATCACAATAAACTTGCCTGACATTGAATTCCCTGATGATTGCTGTAACTGATAGTTGTTATATTTAGAACTATTTTTTTAGTTGAAACTCACGAACCGCTTTATTGTGTTGCTCCAGTGTTTCAGAAAACTGGTGGCTACCATCACCACGCGCAACAAAATAGAGTTCTTCGCTATTGTCCGGTTGTAATGCTGCATCAATAGCCAGCTTCCCCGGCATAGCAATAGGCGTAGGCGGTAAGCCTTTTATTTTGTAAGTATTGTACGGTGTTAACTGACGTAAGTCAGCCCGTCTGATATTACCGTCGAAGTTTTCTCCCAAGCCATAAATCACTGTAGGATCGGTTTGCAAACGCATATTTTTATCCAATCGATTCACAAACACGGCAGCAATACGCGGGCGTTCTTCAGGAACAGCCGTTTCCTTCTCGATAATCGATGCCATAATCAGCGCCTGGTAAGGTGACTGGTAAGGCAAATTGCCTTGTCGTTGCTGCCAGGCCTGCTGCAAATAGCTTTGCATGGCCTGGAACGCTTGCTCAATCAACTGTTGGCGCGAATAACCGTCGGTAAACCAGTAAGTATCTGGCATTAGCCAGCCTTCCAGCGAATCAGTACCAAGTTCAAATTGAGCGATTAACTGTTTATCCGAAGGAATCTCACCACTTAGTCGGGCCTGGTTATTTATTTGTTGCCGCCAATCCCGCCAGCGTAAACCTTCCACCAAGGTAATAGGAAAATGCACTTCCTTGCCCTGACGCAGCATATCCAGCAGCGACAACAATGGCATATTGGTTGACAGTTCATAAGTCCCGGATTTAATCGCGGCTAATTCGGGTTCTAGCTTAAACAACACTTTGGACCAGATTTGTTTTTCGAGTAACTGCTGTTTTGCCAACTGGTTAATCAAACCATGTGCTGTTTGACCCTTTTCTATTTTGATAATCATCGGCTGGGCATTAGCCAATACGGAATGCCTATAGTTCTGATACTGGTGATTCAGCAGCAAAGCTGACACTCCCACAAGTAGCGCCAATAGCAGATATATTTTAACCCGGGTCATAGGCTAAACCATCGCTGAAAGGTGCGTACATCGTCGATTACAAAGGTGTGCTGATTAAAATGGGTTACGGGTACAATTTTCATTAAGCTGTTACAGATAAACACCTCGGAAGCCTGTGACAATAGTTGATGGCGCGCACGTATTTCCTGTACTGCAATGCCCTGCTCGTGCATTTTATCGATAACCCGGTTACGCATAACGCCTGTCACGCCACTTTGCGTTAATTCAGGGGTAAACCAGATACCTTGCTGTTTCCAGAACAGGTTAGCTGCACCAGTTTCAACCATCATGCCGTCATTATCGCATACCAGTTGGTCGTCAAACTGGTTATCAGTAGTGTTTTGTTTTATCAACACCTGTTCAAGGCGGTTAAGATGCTTAATACCGGCCAACTTGGGCTGACAGGCTAGTGTGACTGGCGATAATCCCAGTCGAATACCTCGTTGTTGCCAATCGGTATAATGTGCCGGTTTGCTATGCCGTGTAATAATATAGCGAGGCAGTTGCTGTAGTGAAGCGGCATAACCGCGCCCACCGCTGCCACGGCTGATAATAATTTTTATAACAGAATCGGGATGTTGTTGACCAATGCACTCAACTTGCTGTTGCAGTTCCTGCCATTGGTTGAATTCAATTTGTAACGCCGAACAACTTTGCTGCAGACGTTGAAGATGTTGGAGCCAAAATTCGACTAGTCCATTACTGACCGCCATAGTAGTAAAACAACCATCACCGTATTGAACGGCGCGATCATCAAGAGGCACTAAACTGCTGGCGGTTCCATTAACAATCATATAAATAAAAGCCCGTCTTAAAACGGGCTTTATTAAATCAGGTTAAATCTTTTTAAACAACAACGAACCGTTGGTTCCACCAAATCCGAATGAGTTGCACAACGCGTATTCAAGTTTAACGTCACGCGCCGTGTGAGCTACATAATCCAGATCACAGCCTTCTCCCGGGTTATCCAAATTAATGGTGGGCGGCGCAACCTGATCTTGCAGGGCCAGCGCGGTGAAAATTGCTTCAATCGCGCCTGCAGCACCCAGTAAATGCCCCGTCATCGACTTGGTCGAACTGACCAGTACCGAACTGGCAGCAGAGCCAAATACTGACTTAACCGCACGGGTTTCAGCTATATCACCTGCCGGTGTTGAAGTGCCATGCGCATTAATATAACCAATTTGTTCAGGATTAACCTGGGCATCGTTTAGGGTATTAATCATTGCTTCCGCTGCACCTGCACCATCTTCCGGCGGTGAAGTCATATGATAGGCATCCCCGCTCATACCAAAGCCTACCAGTTCCGCATAGATTTTGGCACCGCGGGCTTTAGCATGCTCATATTCTTCCAGCATGACCACCCCGGCCCCTTCGCCCATGACAAAACCGTCGCGATCTTTATCCCAGGGACGACTGGCAGCCTGGGGATCATCATTTCGACCTGACAACGCTCTGGCCGCAGCAAAACCGCCTAAACCCAATGGCGTGATGGAAGCTTCGGCACCACCGGCCAACATCATGTCCGCATCACCATAGGCAATCGTTCTGGCACCAATACCAATATTGTGTACTCCCGTAGTACAGGCTGTCACAATATTCAGGTTTGGTCCTTTTAACCCTTCCATAATCGACAAAAAGCCGGAGATCATGTTGGTAATGGTCGACGGTACAAAAAACGGCGAAATTTTGCGTGGCCCGCTTTGCTTGAGTTTGTCGTGATTGGTTTCAATCAACCCTAATCCGCCAATACCGGAACCAATCGCCACACCAATTCGCTTGGCGTTTTTTTCAGTTACTTCAATTCCCGAGTCAGCCAATGCCTGTTTACCCGCGGCAATACCGTACTGGATAAACAAGTCCATTTTTTTGGTTTCTTTCTTGGGAATATAATCTTCCACATTAAAGTTTTTTAATGACCCGGCAAAATGTGTCGAAAATTCGCTGGTATCAAAATAACGGATCTCATCGATACCGCTTTGACCGTTTAAAATACCCTGCCAAGTTGAGCGGGTATCATTACCTAAAGGTGAAAGCATGCCAAGACCGGTTAAAACAACACGTCGTTTAGACACGTTAGCCTCCGTTATACACAAATAAAGGGTGAGTAGAATTCATATTTACCGACGTGTTCTGCTGATACAACAATAAATGTGTCCATTGAACCATTTCAACCTCGCGACATTTTTGTTCTCACAAAAACCGCAATGTGAATCATGACCGGATTAAACTGAGTGGAAGCAAAACGGCTCAGATTTGAGCCGTTTCTGGGATAATTAAGCGTCTTTGTGAGCGTTAATATAGTCAATCGCTGACTGAACTGTAGTGATTTTCTCAGCTTCTTCATCTGGAATTTCAGTATCAAACTCTTCTTCCAAAGCCATAACTAATTCAACTGTATCCAGAGAATCAGCTCCTAAATCATCAACAAAAGAGGCTTCTGATTTTACTTCTTCTTCTTTAACACCCAATTGTTCAACTATGATCTTGATTACGCGTTCTTCGATATTGCTCATAATAATTCTCGTTATACCTCAAAAATAAGGCTACTTGTTAAAGTGGCGGGTAGTGTATTCACCCTAACCAATCCTTGCAAGTCAGTGACTCGATTTTTTGGCTGGTCGAACCACAAATTAGCATATTTTGTTAAATTTGCACTTAATTTTATACCCGTTTGGGCTAATTCATGTACATGCCGCCATTCACATGCAGCGTTTCGCCGGTAATATAACCCGCTAAATCCGACGCCAAAAACGTTACTGCAGCAGCAATTTCTTTAGGATCGCCCAAGCGATTGGCCGGTATATCCTTGAAAATAGCTTGTTTTTGCTCATCGGTTAACGACTGCGTCATGTCGGTATCAATAAATCCCGGCGCCACTACGTTAACTGTTATACCGCGTGATGCGACTTCCCGAGCCATGGATTTACTAAAACCAATCACCCCGGCCTTGGCTGCCGCATAATTAGCTTGCCCGGCATTACCGGCAGAACCTACAACGGAGCCTATATTGATAATACGACCATAACGCTTTTTCATCATACCGCGCAATACCGCTTTGGATAATTTAAAAATCGAAGTCAGATTGGTTTGGATAATGTCCGCCCATTCTTCATCTTTCATGCGCATTAGCAGATTATCACGGGTAATACCGGCATTGTTGACCAGAATATCAATTTCGCCGTATTGGGCTTTAATATCGTCCAGTACCTGTTGCACCGAATCGGCGTCAGTAACATTTAACGCCATACCGGAGCCACTATTTGCCAAATAAGCCGAAATCGCTTTAGCGCCATTTTCAGTAGTTGCGGTACCAATTACTGTCGCGCCCTGAGCCGCCAATGATTCAGCAATAGCTTTACCGATACCGCGACTGGCACCCGTCACCAACGCAACTTTGTCAGTAAAATTCATTATTCATTTCCTTGTTGTAACGCTGCAGTTACTGTTTCAACAGTATTGATTGCGCTGCAATTGACGCTGGCATCAATACGTTTGCCCAAACCACTTAGCACTTTACCCGGTCCGATTTCAAACTGGTTGGTCGCACCGAGTTGCGCCAAAGACTGGACTGTTTCAGTCCAGCGTACCGGGCTATATAATTGGCGAACCAGTGCGCTTTTAATATTCTGCGCTGACATTTCCTGCTTCACATCCACATTATTTATCACCGGAATTTGCGGCGCGCTAAACTCTACATTTGCCAGGGCTTTTTCAAGCTGTTCGGCGGCGGGCAACATCAATGCACAATGGGATGGTACGCTCACAGGCAAAGGCAATGCACGTTTCGCACCGGCTTCTTTGCATAGTGCCCCGGCTCGCTCCACGGCTTCGACATGACCGGCAATCACGACTTGCCCTGGCGAATTAAAATTCACCGCAGACACAACCTGTTGTCCAGCAGCCTGCTGGCAACATTCAATCACTTTTTCGTCATCTAGACCGATAATAGCAAACATGCCTCCGGTTCCGGCTGGCACCGCCTGTTGCATATATTGGCCGCGTTGCTCGACTAACTTAACCGCATCCGCGAAAGATAAAACCCCTGCACAGACTAGAGCGGAATATTCCCCCAAGCTATGTCCGGCCAGATATTCAGGCTTACGGCCATTTAAATTCAGCCATACACGCCAAATAGCCACACTACTGGTCAGTAAGGCTGGTTGAGTGATATGGGTTGAATTCAGTTCTTCCGCAGGCCCCTGTTGCACCAGTTGCCATAAATCATAGCCTAATGTATCACTGGCTTCGGCAAAACATTGTTGAACTTCACTATATTGTTGAGCAAGATCGGCTAACATGCCGACAGACTGCGATCCCTGACCGGGAAACACAAAAGCTTGCATAAAAATCTCCTGATTAAACGATTTAAGCTGTAAATATTAGTAACGAACCAGGGCTGATGCCCAGGTAAAACCGCCACCAAAAGCTTCCAGCAACAAGTTTTGCCCGCGTTTGATGCGGCCATCCCGAATAGCAGTGTCCAATGCGGTTGGCACTGTTGCTGCGGAAGTATTACCAAATTGTTCCAGGGTCATCACCACCTGCTCCATTGGCATTTCAAGTTTTTTGGCGGTGGCTTTAATAATGCGGAAATTGGCCTGATGCGGAACCAGCCAATCCAGATCAGATTTTTGCATATTATTGGCAGCCAACGTCTGTTCAACGACTTCACTGAGTTTAGTGACTGCAACTTTAAATACTTCATTGCCTTTCATCACGCCCCAGTTTTCGTGTACGGACTGTTCCTGTCCGCGGGTTGGATTACCGACATAAAGTAAATCGCCATAAGAACCCGCCGCATGAATATGGGTGGATAAAATGCCAGGTTCTTCGCTGGCTTCAATAATAGTGGCTCCGGCGGCATCCCCGAACAGTATGACCATGGTACGATCATAAGGGTCAATTAAACGCGACAGGCAATCACTGCCCACCACAAGGATGCGCTTGCACATACCTGATTTAATAAATTGGTCGGCCACACTAAGTGCATAGCAATAACCGGCACAAGCCGCTGCAATGTCAAAGGCAGGAATACCGTCCAGCTCCATTTCTTTTTGAATATCACAGGCAGCACTGGGCAAAGACTTACCGTGACTGGTGGTGGCGCATAAAATCATATCGAGACTTTTTGGATCAATATCCGCCGCTTCAATTGCTTTTCGGGCGGCCTCTGCTCCCATAGAAGCGACAGTTTCATGTTCTCCGATTATGCGGCGCTGTTTAATACCAGTACGATCGGTAATCCACTGATCACTGGTATCGACCATCTTTTCCAGATCTTCGTTAGTACGGATCTGACTGGGATAGTAACTACCCGTGCCGATGATTTTTGAATACATATTGGGGGAGTTTCCTTATTATCGACTGGCTGGCCTGTAACAAAGCAAACCTAGCCAAGTGCAATTTCTATTTTATCTTTTATTTTCGCCGGAACTTGTCTGGATATTTCCTGCGTAGCTTCGCGAATGGCATATAAATAGGCATCGCTGGAGGCATTTCCATGGCTCTTGACCACAATTCCGCGCAATCCTATCAGACTAGCACCATTATACTGGTCGGGGTTCACTCTGGAGTAGATTTTTTTCAAGAAAGGCAACGCCAGTTTGGCCATAATTTTGGTCAGCAGACTTTTACCGGAGACGCGTTTAACTTCACCAATAACCAGTTTACCCAGGCCTTCACAGGCTTTTAGCGCGATATTGCCGACAAAACCGTCGGTCACAACCACATCCGCCCGGTTGCTGAAAATATCGTTGCCTTCCAGATAACCGATATAATTGATCCCTTCGGCATCAGACAATAGCTGGGCAGCATGTTTAACCCGGTCATTGCCTTTTATCTGTTCTTCACCCACATTTAGCAGCGCTACACGGGGTTTATTAATCCCTTCCACTTCTTCGGCCATTACCGAGCCCATCACCGCATACTGGAATAATATTTCTGAATTACATTCAACATTGGCGCCTAAATCCAGCAAATAAACTTTTTTATCGCTAATAGTCGGTAGCGCTGTGACCAGCGCCGGACGGTCAATACCAGGAAGTGTTTTTAATACGTAATAGGCATTTGTCATCAGCGCACCGGTATTGCCGGCACTGACGCAGGCTCCGGCTTTGCCCTGCTCGACCAGTTCTAGCGCACGGCGCATGGATGAGTCGGTTTTGTTGCGGATTGTTGCCGTAGGGCGTTCATCCATTTCCACGACTTGCGTACAATGTAAAATGCTGATTTGTTCTGAATGGGAAAAATGATTGTCCGACAGCGATTTTTCAATATCTGTCTGATTGCCACATAGAATGACACGTAATGCAGGATTTTCTCTGACCGCAGCAATGGCGGCAGGAATAGTAACAGGGGGACCAAAATCTCCCCCCATTACATCTAACGCTATCGTTAGCGTATTCAAGACAGGGCTCGCTTAGTCAGCGATAACCTTATTGCCTTTATAGAAACCATCTGCTGTAACATGGTGACGACGATGGGTCTCACCAGAGGTTGAATCCACAGACAAGGTCGCTCCAGTCAAAGCATCATGCGAACGACGCATGCCACGCTTTGAACGAGTTTTACGATTCTTTTGTACCGCCATTTACCTTACTCCTAATCTCGCTTAAGTTCTTTCAAAACCGCAAATGGGTTTGGTCGTTCATCGGCCGGTTCGATTTTTCCGAAACTCATATCTTTTTTACTGACATTGCAACTCTGTTCATCATGCAGGGCTACAATAGGCAAAGCCAATATTAATTCGTCTTCAAATAATTGAAGCAAATCGATTTCTCCATGGTCATTGACCTCTACCGGTTCGTAAACGTCCGGTAACTCTTCCAGATCATCTTTTGGCTTCACTGCACAGTAGCTAAAAGACAAATCCAGAGACTGAGTTAAAATTCCGTTACATCTCTGACAGATAAGTTCGACGGAAGTGCTGAGTGTACCGTTAAAAACGTTAAGTCCTTGCGCGTCTTTGCCAAACTTAACATCAATATCAACAAACTCTGCCGTTCCAGCGACTGCCTGATTTAACCTGACCATATCTGAACACAACATCACGCCCTGATAGTTTGAGCGTTGCGTTGCACTTTTAATAGGATCTAGCCGTAAAGGCAGTTTCACTTTCTGCATAGGGCGCGCATGATATAGGCTGACGGTGGTTGAGTCAAAGGAAAAATAGTATCACTAAAGGCTTAACAATGGTTTAAACCCGACACAGTTATTTGTAACATAGCGGAAATTCCATTTTAAGTTAGATTTAATGAAGATTGTTTTAGCTTCCACTTCCCCTTTTCGCAAATCTATGCTGGAAAAACTGCGTATTCCCTTTACTACTGCCAAACCGCAAGTAGACGAAAGTCCTTTGCAGGGAGAGTCAGCTATCGCGCTGGTGGAACGACTAGCAATAGCCAAAGCCAAAGCCATTGCAGATACGATAAATGACGGGTGGGTAATCGGTTCCGATCAAGTTGCCACCATTGATGGCGAGATATTGGGTAAACCGCACCATCATGACAATGCAATCAAGCAGTTGCAATTATGCAGTGGCAAAACAGTGCGCTTTGTTACCGGTTTATGTTTATATAATGCTGCGACTAAGGAATACCAGGCGCTGGTTGAGCCTTTCGATGTCAAATTCCGTTCTCTGACCGAACAGCAAATTGAACTCTATTTGCAAGCCGAACAGCCTTATAATTGTGCCGGCAGTTTTAAAAGTGAAGGGTTAGGCATTTGTTTATTTGAAGCACTACAAGGTAAAGATCCCAACACACTGATAGGGTTGCCATTGATAAGCTTAATAACACTTTTTGCGGAACAACAAATAGATCTGCTGGAATATATCCAATAACAGGTTTATACAGACCCTAGAGCCAATTGATCAAATCATCGACGCGATCAACAATGGTTAAGGGTCGATGTTTATGTAACTTTTCAGGTGGTTGAGCACCGTAACTAACTCCAATTCGCGGCATATCAATGGCTTCAGCCATTTTCATATCGTGCTCAGTATCGCCAATCATCACCGCATCCTGACTATCGATTCCCAATTCACTCAGAAGCTGCAGCAGCATATCCGGGCTGGGTTTGGATTCCGCTTCATCAGCACAACGTGAACTGGCAAAGTAGTGCTTTGCTCCCGTTACTTGCCAGACCTCATCTAGGCCACGGCGCAATTTTCCCGTTGCCACCGCCATTATCTGCTGGCGTTGTTGCAAAGTATCGAGCAATCCCAGGCTTCCATCAAACATAGGAGATGGTGTCTGGTTGCTAAATAAATATTCATCTCGATATAGATCCACCAATTGTTCCATTACCGGAGAATTGCCCAACGCAAAAATCCTGTCCAGCCCAATGCGCAAACTTAAGCCAATAATATCGTTAACTTGTTCATCACTGGGTTTAGTCAATCCAGCCCTTAATGCAGCATTTTGCACACTGGAAACAATTTTAGGCGTGGAATCCATTAAGGTTCCATCCCAGTCGAAAATAACCAGTTTGTATTTACCTGATATAGCTTGTTGCATACTTCTACTACTCGATATTGAATATTTAATGACTGAGGGTGAGTTTATCCAGTGTTTGTTGCAAGCTGACTTCCAACGGCGCAATAAAACTGACTTGCTTGCCTTCTTTGGGATGGATAAAGGCTATGCGGTAAGCGTGCAAGAAAAGACGTTTAAGCCCTATCGCCTGCATATGTTGCTCAAACGCCTTGTCGCCGTACTTATCATCACAGGCAATTGAATGCCCCGCATGTTGGCAATGCACCCTGATTTGATGGGTACGACCGGTAACCGGTGACGCTTCCACCAAAGTCGCATTTTCAAATTGTTGCAAAATGCGAAAACGGGTCTCCGAGGGTTTGCCTTCAGGATTAACAGATACCATTCTCTCGCCCGATTGCAGCACATTTTTTTGCAATGGAGCTTTCACTTTAAAACGATTTTCAGGCCATTGTCCGCTTACCAGCGCTTGATAACGCTTATCGACAGTTTTATCACGCAGTTGCTCATGCAAACTTTTTAACGCGGAACGCTTTTTAGCCACCAATAAAATTCCGGAGGTATCACGATCAAGCCGATGCACCAACTCCAGAAAACGTTGCTCTGGGCGCAGTGCTCTTAACGCTTCAATTAAACCAAAGCTTAAACCGCTGCCACCATGTACCGCCATACCTGAGGGTTTATTAACAACAATCAGTACATCATCTTCATAAATAATCTGTGACTCAAGCGCCGATACTTTGGTTAAGTTAGTAGAAGGTGGTTCATTTTCCTGGGCCACACGCACAGGCGGAATTCTGACCACATCATCAATCTGTAGCTTATATTCCGGCTTAATACGTTTTTTATTCACCCTGACTTCGCCTTTGCGCACAATACGATAAAGCATACTTTTGGGTACGCCCTTTAATTGTGTACGCAGGAAATTATCGATGCGCTGACCGGTCATTTCACTGTCTACAGTGATAAATTGAACTTTCTGATTAATTTCTTGTTTCATAGATTGAGAATTTTAACGCTTTTTAGAATACAAAGCTTTGATTTTTAATATCTTGCTTAAAAACAGTAATTAGTGAGATAATGCAGGGAATTACCGAGCAACGACTATACCGCCGGTAATCATGAAGATGTAAAACGAGGTGTAGAATTTATTTTTGCCGTTGCACTTGTCAACGTCGGCGCAAAGCGCTGGTAAAATATTGACAGTATAGAAAGCAACCATAAGCCGCCCGACATCTAAAAACGAAAAACTATTTAATTTTAGTAACGCCTTGATAGCCACCTGCACAAGAATATCAGGTAACAAGGTTGAGACGTTACGTTAATTGATTACTGATTCAGTTAACAAATAAGACTAATTTGGAAATACCCGGCTCGGATGAACTAAAATCTGGCCGGATATAATGTATAACTTGATAATGTAGTACTGCGGGCGACGATGATTGCCCGGATACAGCCGTGAGGCTGCATACCTGAATGCCTCCAAATTCGCCCTTCTGTGTCACTGCAATCGGTATCGATTTTAATTTATCGAGCCACAATATGAAAAGAATGTTAATTAATGCCACTCAACAAGAAGAGCTGCGTGTCGCTCTAGTTGACGGGCAAACCCTGTTTGATCTGGATATAGAAAGCCCTGGTCACGAACAAAAAAAAGCCAATATCTATAAAGGCAAGATCACTCGTGTAGAACCCAGTCTAGAAGCTGCGTTTGTTGATTATGGCGCTGACCGTCATGGATTCCTGCCGTTAAAAGAAATCGCCCGTAATTATTTCCCTAAAGGTTATACCTTTGAAGGACGTCCCAATATCCGTGACGTTATCAAAGAAGGCCAAGAAGTCATTGTGCAGATTGATAAAGAAGAACGCGGACAAAAAGGTGCCGCACTCACCACTTTTATCAGTTTAGCCGGTAGCTATTTAGTCCTGATGCCGAACAATCCTCGCGCTGGTGGTATTTCACGCCGCATTGAAGGTGACGAGCGAACTGATCTAAAACAGTCTCTTAGCAAACTGGAGTTGCCTAACGGTATGGGGCTTATTGTCCGTACTGCCGGTGTAGGTAAATCTTATGAAGAGCTGGCATGGGACTTAAATGTCCTTATCAATCATTGGGCCGCCATTGATGAAGCAGCCAACAGTCGCCCTGCCCCGTTCTTAATTCATCAGGAAAGCAACGTTATTGTTCGTGCTATCCGTGATTATTTACGTCGTGATATTGGCGAGATCCTGATCGATAAACAACGCGTTTTCGAGCAGGCTAAACAGCATATTGAATTAGTCAGACCTGATTTTATTAACCGTTTGAAGATGTATACCGGTGATGTACCGTTATTCAGCCACTATCAGATTGAAAGTCAAATTGAATCTGCATTCCAGCGCGAAGTGCGTTTACCTTCAGGTGGTTCAATCGTTATTGACCCCACAGAAGCCTTAACTTCTATCGATATCAACTCGGCCCGCGCCACAAAAGGCGGTGATATAGAAGAAACGGCATTGAATACAAACCTGGAAGCCGCCGATGAGATCGGTCGTCAGTTGCGTTTACGTGACCTGGGTGGACTGTTGGTCATTGACTTTATTGATATGACTCCCGTCCGTCATCAACGCGAAGTAGAAAACCGCATGAAAGAAGCGGTTGCCCACGATCGTGCCCGAGTGCAGTTAGGCCGCATTTCTCGTTTTGGTTTATTGGAAATGTCTCGTCAACGTTTGCGTCCATCATTAGGAGAGTCATCCCATAATGTTTGCCCACGTTGTGACGGTCACGGCACGGTGCGTGGAACCGAATCTTTGGCGCTATCTATTTTAAGGCTACTGGAAGAAGAATCGCTAAAAGGCAATACACGCCAGATTGAAGCGCAGTTACCGGTAGATGTGGCGACCTACTTATTAAATGAAAAACGTCGCTCTATTCGAGGTATCGAAAAAAGCCAGAATGTTGAGCTAATTATCATTCCTAATCCGAATATGGAAACCCCCCATTACAAGGTAACCCGTCTGAAAGCTGACGAAGTCAGTGACGAATTAAGTTACCACCGTAATCTGGTGGAAGCCCCCTCACTGGATAGCGGACGTTCAAGTAGTGAGCCAGTTAAACGCGAACAGCCAGCTTTGCAAGGTATCGTGGCACCGACTAAAGCAGCTCCTGTGGCTCAAGCACCAGTAACGCCAGCCAAAGCGTCAATCTGGACTAAACTGGTTGACTCGATTAAAGCCGCCTTTGCTGCAGAGCCTGAGGCGCCGGTTAAAACTGAAACGCGCAATACCCGCTCCAAGCAGGAACGTTCCGGAAACCGGAAACCTCGTAACGAGCGAAATAATCGCAACCGTAACAACAAGGGTGAAAGAGCACCGAGAGAGCGTCAGGCAACGCCCAAAAATCAGCCCGACAAAAATCAGGCTAGCAAAAACCGGGACGAGCAAAAACCGCGTCAGTCAGCCAAGAAAACCAATGATGCAGCGAGTAAACCGGCTAAAGAAGAAAAGGTTGCTGAAAGACGTAAGCGTCGCGACTCACGTCGAAATGTGCGCGTAGAGAACAATCCGCCAGCTGAAGTCAATGAACAGGCATTAGCAACGGCTGTTGAGTCTCCGTCAGAACCAGTTCCGGTCGAACCTAAAACTGATCAGCAACCGCCAGCTCAAGTTCAAGCAGAAGAACATGACACTGAAAACCGCAGCCGTTCACGTCGTTCACCCCGCCATATGAGAGCGGCTGGACAACGTCGTAAAAAAGACAAGGAAGAAGATAACGCTGAAAATGGCTCTATAGATAATGCCGATAGTAGCAAGGCCGAATCTTCAGCTCCTTTACAAGAAGAGCTACAGTATGATTTGTTACACAGCGACAAACCTGCTGCTGAAAAAGACGACGCGACTGAAACCTCAGGAAAATCCAATCTGAACGGGGAAACGACGGACAAACCCGTCCAAACCAAGGCAGGTAAGCCTAAAGCCGTCAAAGAGAAGCCACAGCAAGTAGAGATTTCTCTGGAAGATGATACCTCAGAAGCTAAAGTTTCGGATCAGAAAGCCGAGCCTGAAGAATCAGAGAAACCGAAAGCTAAGGCAAAACCGAGAAAAACCGCAACAAAGAAAGCGACGATAGAAACCGACCAAGAGTCTCCGGCTATTTATGTAAAAATGCCGGTATTCAGCGTTTCGCATCCAATGGCCAAACCAGTAGAAATCTCCAGTGAATTTACCGATATTAACATTGCGGCGATTGATGATGAAAAGCGCCCTGCTATCGCAATTTCGGGTAAAGCGGCGGCAATATTAAGTTTGTCAGCCAAAGCTGACGCTCCAATGACCAAACCTGGTGCATAAGCTAGAAGCAAACTAAAGCCTTAAAAAAAGGCTGCCTTTATAGGCAGCCTTTTTTATAGGGCTCAATCTGAGTGATAAGTTTTATGCCAGAGACCGGTTAATCTCGATAAGGGTTTGTAACGGGTTTTCAGAGCGAGTAATAGGCCGTCCAATTACCATGTAATCGACTCCAACGGCTAACGCATCCCGAGGTGTCATAATCCGTTGCTGGTCATCCGCTGTCGATCCTGCTGGTCTTATTCCTGGCGTGACTAATTCAAAATCATGGCCCAGCCTGGTTTTCAGCATACTCGCTTCATGCGCGGAACAGACCACACCATCCAACCCACTACCGTTGGCCAAAGAGGCCAAACGCATAACCTGCTCTGCCACTGGGATATCCAGACCGATTTCTGCCAGATCATTTTGAGCCATGCTGGTCAGGACGGTAACACCAATTAGCTTAGGGCGCTGAGAGCCAAAGTTATCCAATGCTTCGACCGTTGTTTCCATCATTTTACGCCCACCGCTGGCATGTACATTTACCATCCATACCCCCATATCTGCTGCGGCAATACAGGCTTTGGCAACAGTGTTAGGAATATCGTGGAATTTCAGATCAAGAAAAACATCAAAACCCTTTTTGATCAGAATTGACACGAAAGCTGGACCAAAATGGGTAAACATCTCCTTCCCTACCTTTAAACGGCATTGAGAGGGTTCAATTTTACTGACAAATTCCAGTGCTTTCTGTTGCTGATTAAAATCCAGAGCGACTATGATTTTTTTACTCATTTTATTCTCCATCCAATCCTTTAATTGGCTTCACTACACCCCATTTTTTGCACGATGGACATAACCAATGTACGCTTCTGCCAGAAAAACCGCAGCTAACACAACGAAATTTAGGGCGACGGGTAATTTGCTCTTCAACCAGCTCCTGTAACATTTTCAGACTTCCCATACTGCCTTCCTGCGAACTGGAATGCATATACAAGTTCAACAATTCCTTAAACCCCTTCATAGTAGGACTCTTGCGCAATTGTTGAAATAGAAAATCGGCGGCATCTTTTTCAGATAACTGGCGAGTCATCAAACGACTCTTTGCCAAATAGGCAGTGGCGCATTGCTGCCAGTACTGTTCGAGCAGATCTTCAAACTTTTGCCAGTCTCCGGTGGATTCAGCACTTTTTTCTAGCAACGGCACAGCTTCACTGAGCCAGGTAATATCCCGCTTGGGTACTTCAATCAAGTACTCGAAAGCCTGTTCAAACTGTTCCTGTTCAATACTGATGGCCCCCAACATCAACCAGGGCCTGACAGCATGTTCATCAGACAATATGGCTTTTTGCAACAAGATCTCAACCTGCGGTAAATTGCCGTTATTCAGCTCAATATTGGCTTGTTCACAGTAAAAGTGCGCTACTCTCTGGCACAATTCTTCGCTGTCACCGTGACATTCAACCATCTTTTCAGCCAGTTCAATGGCCCGGTCCCATTCTTTAGTCGTTTGATAGATATTAAATAATTGCTGCTGAGCTTCGAGATAAAACTTGTCGCTATCAAGTAATTGCAAAAAAGCATTTTCGGCACGCTCCAGAAATCCGGATAAA
This sequence comes from Neptunicella plasticusilytica, assembly GCF_047922965.1. Lineage (GTDB taxonomy): Bacteria > Pseudomonadota > Gammaproteobacteria > Enterobacterales > Alteromonadaceae > Neptunicella > Neptunicella plasticusilytica. Next base: position 1,992,313 of record NZ_CP150481.1, on the reverse strand, counting down.
ATATAATCACGTCCCAGCTCTTTAAGCGCTAACGCCTTTTGATCACTTGCCAGTTCTTCGCGAGAAACCAGATTCTGATGAATCCGGATGGCCCTGTCCAGCTCGCCACGATGACGGAAAAAATTGCCCATAGCGATGTGGGTTTCTACTGTGCCGGTATTCACATCTATCATTTTGATCAGGATATCAACGGCTTTATCCGGTTGATCAGACAGCAGGAAATTCAGTCCTTTATAGTAATGGCGAGATAAAATACGCGACTGTTTGCGCTGTGCCTGACGTACACTATTGCGTCCCATCACCCAACCGTAACCGGCAGCAACTGGTAGCAACAAAAATAGTAGCTCCAGCATATCAGGCCTGATTTTGCTTATTTAAACGAGCGAGCTGTTTATGCAAACGGGTTACCTTCCATTTAAGGCGAAGAATGTAACCGAGACACAGTATCAGGCAGATAACGATACCGATGAAAATACACAGCGCTATCACTGTGGATAGATGCATTTGCGTGGCGGCGATAATGTAATTGACGCTAACCAACTGTTCATTTTGCGCTCCTACGGCAATCGCCACGAGCAAAACCATCACAATAACAAGTACGCTGATCAGAGTTTTCAATTTCACCTCATTATAGGATCTATTTATCTTTCATCTTCTCCAGTTATTAAGAAGGTGAAAGATAAACAGCCCTAGTACAGATATAAAAAAACGGCATCCTACCGGAATGCCGTTTATTATAATACCAATCCATGGTGATAAGTGCACTCTCAGTGAGAATTTAACACTAGGATTGATATAACTATTTTTAAGCGATTAATGAGTCAGATTTTCATTCACCCGTTCACGTAATTCTTTTCCGGGCTTGAAATGAGGGACATATTTTCCATCCAATTTAACTGTTTCACCGGTTTTAGGATTGCGTCCCACTCTAGGGGCTCTGAAGTGCAGTGAAAAACTGCCAAAGCCCCTTATTTCAATACGCTCACCTTTTTGTAAAGTCTGAGCCATTTGTTCGAGCATTTCCTTAACAGCACTTTCTACTTCCTTGGCTGGAAGTTGTTGCGCTTTAGCCGCTAATCGTTCAATTAACTCGGATTTGGTCATATTCACCTCAGCGTATCAATCAATAAAAATCAGTATAGGATAGCCTATAAATAAAAGGGAGCATTTAAGCTCCCTTGAGTTGATTACTCTTCGCCTTTAGCGGCTTTGAAAGCTTCAGCAAACGCGTTTGCGAATCCAACTTCTTCCTGTTGGTTCACTTTTTCAATTGCATCTTTATCGTCCGCTTGATCTTTTGCCTTAACAGACAAATTGATTACGCGGTTTTTGCGATCAACACCAACATATTTGGCTTCGATTTCTTCGCCTTCCTTAACGACAGTTGAAGCATCTTCAACACGGTCACGGGAAAGGTCAGCTACACGAACATAACCTTCAACTTCTTCAGCCAGAAGTACGGTTACACCTTTAGCATCAACTGCAGTCACCTTACCGGTAACGATAGCACCTTTCTTGTTATCTGTCAGATACTTATTAAACGGATCTTCGTCGATCTGTTTAACACCAAGAGAGATACGCTCACGCTCTGGATCAACCTGTAGAACGATAGCTTCGATTTCATCACCTTTCTTGTATTCACGTACTGCATCATCTCCGGTTTTGTTCCAGGAAATGTCAGATAAGTGAACCAGTCCGTCAATGCCACCGTCAAGGCCAATGAAGATACCGAAATCAGTGATTGACTTGATCTTACCAGTAACTTTGTCACCTTTGTTATGAGTGGTTGAGAACTCTTCCCAAGGGTTCATCTTGCACTGTTTCAGGCCCAGTGAAATACGACGACGCTCTTCGTCAATCTCAAGTACCATAACCTCGACAGAGTCGCCCAGGTTAACCACTTTAGAAGGATGAATATTTTTGTTAGTCCAATCCATTTCTGAAACGTGAACCAAACCTTCAACACCGTCTTCGATTTCTACGAAACAACCGTAATCTGTCAGGTTAGTTACCTGACCGGTAATTTTGGCACCTTCTGGATAACGTTCCGCAATTTCTTGCCAAGGATCGCTACCCATCTGCTTCATACCCAGAGAAACACGTTGCTTGTCCTTGTCGAATTTCAGGATCTTAACGTTGATTTCGTCACCCACACTAACCACTTCAGCCGGGTTCTTGACACGTTTCCAGGCCATATCAGTGATGTGCAACAAACCGTCAACACCACCTAAATCAACGAATGCACCGTAGTCAGTCAGGTTCTTAACGATACCTTTCACTTCCATGCCTTCGTCAAGGTTAGCCAGCAATTCATCACGCTCTGCACTGCTTTCAGCTTCGATAACTGCACGGCGAGATACCACAACGTTGTTGCGTTTTGCGTCTAGCTTGATTACTTTAAATTCCAGTTCTTTGCCTTCCAGGTGCGTTGTATCGCGTACCGGACGAACATCGACTAAAGAACCTGGCAGGAATGCACGTACTGCATTCACTTCAACCGTAAAGCCGCCTTTAACTTTACCGTTAATAATTCCGATAATAGTGGATTTTTCTTCGTAAGCTTTTTCCAGCTCACCCCAAGCTTCGTGACGTTTTGCTTTTTCACGAGACAGGATTGTTTCACCGAAGCCATCTTCTACCGCATCCAGAGCAACGTCAACAACGTCACCAACGGCGATTTCAAGCTCACCTTCTGCATTTCTGAATTGTTCAGTTGGGATCGCACTTTCAGATTTTAATCCCGCGTCCACTAATACGATATCTTTATCGATACCAACAACAGTACCTTTAACAATGGCACCTGGACGGGTTTCAAGTTCTTTTAAACTTTCTTCAAATAGTTGAGCAAAATTTTCAGTCATGGTTGATTAGTTTCATCTTTTTGACATCCACAATGCAATCCAGCGAATGTGGGGTTGTTCTAATAAGCCTGTTTCATCCTGAAACAAGCAGGTTTCCTACTTTACTACGGTCTTTCTCTAACAAATTCTACAACAGAATCAAGCACTTGTTGGATACTCATATCTGTAGAGTCCAATACAAGTGCATCTTCCGCAGGAACCAGTGGCGCGATAGCGCGTTGGGTATCCCGCTCATCTCTTGCTTTTATATCCAGCAAAAGGTTGTCAATGCTAACACTGCGCCCCGCGGCTTTCAACTGGTTGAAGCGCCTGGCCGCCCGCTCTTCAGCACTGGCAGTTAAAAATATTTTTGCTTTTGCATTAGGGAACACCACGGTGCCCATATCACGACCATCAGCAACCAATCCGGGCATTTCCCGAAATGCTCTCTGACGACGCAGCAATGCTTCACGAACGGTAGGAATAGAAGCTACTTTAGAAGCGAAGGCTCCAACCTCTTCGGTACGGATTAGTTCGCTAACGTCTTCCCCTTCCAATATGACCTTGCAACCATTTTCATGACTGACAAAGTTGACATCCAGTCCTGACGCCAGTGGCACCAGTCCCTGTTCGTCATTCGCTTCTATTTTGTGGTGCATCGCAGCTATCGCCAAAACCCGATACAACGCGCCACTATCCAGAAATTGCCACCCTAAATGCTTTGCCAGTAACGCACTGACAGTGCCCTTCCCAGCACCACTTGGTCCATCTATCGTAATAACAGGGACAGTTTCTAACATAGAATCGAGACTCCGTTATTCCACTAATAGTTTAAAATTCGCGCGGTATTATACGCATAAACAGCCAGATAGCAATCTAACTATTTGCACGTATAAGCCGCAGCTCGTGTATATTTTGGTCGTTATTTAATACTGATTGATGACAAACGCTGGAAATAATCAGGAAAGGTTTTGGCGGTACAGCCCGGATCATTGATAATAACCGCCGTATTGCCCAGTGCAACAAGAGAGAAGCACATCGCCATACGGTGGTCATCATACGTATCAATAGCGGCCAGTTTCAGCTCGTCTGTGGGTGTGATTTCAATATAGTCCTCACCTTCAACAACCTCTGCACCGACTTTGCGTAACTCGGTGGCCATTGCAGCTAGTCTATCGGTTTCTTTTAAACGCCAGGTGTAGATATTGCTGATCTTAGTGGGGCCGTTGGCAAACAATGCTGTGGTAGCTATGGTCATTGCCGCATCGGGGATATGATTCATATCCAAATCCACACCATGCAGTGCACGACCTTCGACTTCAATATAATCATCCCCCCAATGGATAGCAGCTCCCATTTTTTCCAGCACATCAGCAAAACGGATGTCGCCCTGAATGCTGTTTTTCCCCACCCCGGTCACTTTTACTGTACCGCCTTTAATTGCGCCTGCGGCCAGAAAATAGGAGGCCGAAGAAGCATCCCCTTCAACCAAAAACTCTCCCGGAGATTGATATTGTTGGCCTGCTTTTACTACAAAGCTTTGATACTGGTGATTTTCAACCTCGACGCCGAACTGTTGCATGATATGCAAGGTAATATCAATATAAGGCTTGGACACCAGTTCACCCTGGATCTGGATTTCGCAATCACGATTAAATAAGGGGGCGGCCATCAGCAAGGCGGTTAAAAACTGGCTGGATAACGTGCCATCCACTTTAATCACCCCGCCCTGCAGCGCCTTACCGGTAATTTTAACAGGGACGAAACCGTTACTTTTTAAATAGTCAATTTTCGCCCCGGCCGATTTTAACGCTTCGATTAATGGCTGGATAGGACGTTCTTCCATTCTGGGTTCGCCCACTATAGTGAACTCGCCTTGGGAAACGGCTAATGCGGCACATAGGGGTCTGACTGCGGTTCCCGCATTACCTAAAAACAGTTCTAATGGTTCCGCTGTATTAAAGGGCCCGGCGTTGCCCTGCAACCAACATTGGGTTTTATCATCGGACAAACGATATTGAATACCAAGTTTACTCAGCGCATTTAACATATGGCGTATATCATCGCTATCCAGTAAGTTGGTTAAATGTGTTTCTCCCTCGGCCAACGCCGCCAACAATAAGGCGCGATTGGATAAACTTTTAGAGCCTGGCACATTCACCGTGCCGTCAACTTTACTAATAGGCTCCAATTTCAATGATTCCACTATCCCATTCTCCTGCTAAAATCCTGCATAAATTCGGTTAAGGCGATAACCCCTTCAATTGGCATCGCGTTATAAATACTGGCCCGCATGCCACCAACAGAACGATGACCTTTTAACGCCAGCAATCCGGCGCCTTGAGCCTGATGTAAAAACGCGTTATCCAGTTCAGGATCGGCTAATTGAAACGGCACATTCATTTTTGATCTGAATTCAAGGCTGACGTTATTATGGTAAAAATCGTTCTGGTCAATCGTCTGATACAACAAACGCGCTTTTTGCGTATTGAGTTCCGCCATTTTGGCGACCCCACCCTGCTGCTTTAACCACTTAAAGACGAGTCCGGCCAAATACCAGGCAAAAGTCGGTGGCGTATTAAACATCGAATCATTTTGAGCCTGCAAAGCATAATTCAAAATTGACGGAGTTTCTTGCCTGGCCCTGTCGAGCAAATCATCCCTGACAATCACCACCGACAACCCCGACGGACCGATATTCTTTTGCGCTCCGGCATAAATTACCCCAAAGCGATCCACATCGATTTCACGGGATAATATATTGGAGGACATGTCGACGACGAGTGGCACCTTTCCTGTGTCCGGTATCTGATTAATCTCCAGACCATCGACAGTTTCATTGGAACAATAGTGAAAATAGGCTGCATCGGGATTTAATTGCCAACTGGATTGGGCTGGCATGCGCATTTTGCCATTTTCGACTATCGGAGCGGCCACTATGGAAACACAAAGGTATTTCTGCGCTTCCTGTACTGCTGAGTCTGACCATGAACCGCTGAGCAAATAATCGGCATGTTGTTTGGCACAGGATAGATTCATTGGAACGGCAGCAAATTGTCCTCGTCCACCACCATGACAAAACAACACCTGATAATTATCCGGTACTGACAGTAAATCACGTAAATCCTGTTCGGCCTGTTTGGCGACCTGAATAAAAGCCTCACTGCGATGGCTAATTTCCATCACCGAACAACCTTGCTGTTGCCAATCAAGCATTTCCTGTTGGGCCTTGCGCATCACCTCAGCGGGTAACATCGCGGGGCCAGCACAAAAATTATAGGCATTTAACATCACTATCCTGCTCTCAAAACAAAACGAGTGGCTTGCGCCACTCGTTAACTACTTTCACTTGACGCAGTTTAAAACCTGCTGCGTTAAGTCATAGCCTTTTTATAGACATAAAAGTGCTGACTTATTCAGTATCATTCACATCTTTATTCGTTGGCTCAACCGCTTCTACTACTTCAGACTGTTCGCTGCCATCGTCAACCAGCACTGTTTCGTCTTCTTCAATTTCATCAATACGTTGCAAACCAACTACGTGCTCACCTTCAATAGTCCGGATCAGACGCACACCTTGCGTATTACGGCCAACAGTTGATACTTCACTGACACGGGTTCGAACCAAGGTGCCTTGATCACTAATCAGCATAATTTCATCTGATTCATTAACCTGCACCGCACCAACGACTTTACCGTTACGTTCGGATACCTTGATTGACACAACACCTTGTGTGGCACGACTCTTGGCAGGATAATCCTGCACAGGTGTACGCTTGCCAAAACCGTTTTCGGTGGCCGTTAATATTGCACCCTCACCATTTGGCACGATCAGGGACACTACTTTCTGGCCTTCCTGTAAACGGATACCGCGCACGCCTGTGGCCGTTCTGCCCATCGGACGTAGCGCCATCATTTCTTCACCGGTTTCCGGATCTATTTTTACTGCGCCCGTTTCAGAGTCACGTTGTTTCTCATTAAATCTGACCACTTTACCGGCATCCGAGAACAACATAATGTCGTCGTCACCATTGGTCAGCGCCACGCCAATCAGTTCATCTTCATCGCGTAAATTAACCGCGATAATACCGTTAGCACGTGGGCGTGAATACTGGGTTAACTCAGTCTTCTTCACTGTCCCTTCGGCTGTTGCCATCAGTACATATTTACCTTCAACAAACTCCTGAATGGGCAAAATAGCGGTAATACGCTCACCTTCTTCCAGTGGCAAAATATTCACTATTGGACGACCACGGGCGTTACGACTGGCCAATGGCAACTGATAAGTTTTCAGCCAGTACAGACGACCTCGGGTAGAGAAACACAAGATATGATCGTGAGTATTGGCGATTAGCAGTTTTTCAATGAAATCTTCGTCTTTCATCTTGGTAGCGGATTTCCCTCTGCCACCACGGCGTTGCGCTTCGTAATCGATCAGCTTCTGGTATTTAACATAACCTTCATGAGACAAGGTGACGACAACATCTTCCTGCTCAATCAGATCTTCCATATCGATATCGTGAGAAGCAGCGGTAATTTCGGTACGTCGCTCATCCCCATATTCGTCACGAATGGCTTCCAGTTCTTCACGGATCACTTCCATCAAGCGTTCAGGGCTAGATAAAATAAACATCAAGGCGGCGATAATATCCATCAATTCGCGATATTCCGCCAGGATTTTATCGTGTTCCAGACCAGTCAATTTATGTAAGCGTAAATCCAGAATTGCCTGAGCCTGTTGTTCAGTCAGGAAGTAAAGTCCGTCACGCACACCATATTGGGGCTCGAGCCAATCCGGACGCGCGGCATCAACGCCCGCTTTTTCCAGCATTTGCGCCACATCACCCAATTTCCAACCAGCTTCAGTCAGCGCAATTTTGGCATCAGAAGGACTGTTAGAGGCTTTAATTAGCGCAATAATTTCATCAATATTAACCAGTGCAATGGCTAGACCTTCAAGTATATGAGCACGATCACGGGCTTTCCGCAGTTCGTATACTGTTCTGCGCGTCACGACTTCGCGACGATGCAGAATAAAGGCTTTTAGCATATCCGGCAGATTAAAAATCTTCGGCTGATTGTTATCCAACGCAACGATATTGATACCGAACACCGTTTGCAGTTGGGTATTACGATACAGCTGATTTAACAGCACTTCGCCGGATTCGTTACGCTTGACTTCCACCACAATACGCATGCCGTCTTTATCAGATTCGTCGCGCAGGGCCGAAACACCTTCAATTTTCTTTTCTTTAACCAATTCGGCGATCTTCTCGATCAGCCTGGCTTTGTTCACCTGATAAGGGATCTCGGTGACTATAATGGTTTCTTTGCCGTTGTCTTCGGTTTCGATTTCGGCTCTGGCGCGCATATAAATTTTGCCGCGTCCGGTACGATAAGCCTCTTCGATTCCTTTACGCCCACTAATTATTGCCGCAGTGGGAAAATCCGGCCCAGGAATAAGCTCGATCAGTTCTTCAATGGTAATATCCGGATTGTTGATCATGGCAATACAGCCATTCACCACTTCAGTCAGGTTATGAGGCGGGATATTGGTTGCCATCCCCACCGCGATACCGGAAGAACCATTGATTAACAAATTAGGTACTTTAGTCGGTAAAACATCCGGAATATGTTCTGTACCATCATAGTTAGGGACAAAATTAACCGTTTCTTTATCCAGATCGGCTAATAATTCGTGAGATATTTTGGCCATGCGAATTTCGGTATAACGCATTGCCGCTGCGGAATCGCCATCGACAGAACCGAAATTGCCCTGTCCATCAACCAACATATAACGTAGTGAAAATGGCTGAGCCATCCGCACGATGGTGTCATACACCGCAGAATCACCATGGGGGTGATATTTACCGATAACATCGCCCACCACACGGGCCGACTTTTTGTAGGATTTATTCCAATCGTTTTTGAGTTCGTTCATCGCAAATAAAACGCGACGATGGACTGGTTTTAAACCATCACGTACATCAGGCAACGCTCGCCCGACGATAACGCTCATGGCGTAATCCAGATAAGAATTTTTCAGTTCTTCCTCAATATTGATGGGGAGAATTTGATTGGCATGATCAGTCATATACTGCCTTGTCCCTAATTGTTCATTACGCAATCCGATACAACTTTTACAAGCGTTCTTGATGCGATATTAGCGAGTTATAGATTATTGTTATAAGCCCCGGATTCTATCATTCAAATCCCCAAATAAACAGCCATCTTTACCTGCTATTAACCTCAATCATTAAGGTAACAGATGCATTTATATGCTGCGGATGTTTATAATGCCCAGAATTTCTGGCAACGAATAATGACAATGATCGAACAACGAAATCAACCCGAAAATGTCGATCCGGCTGAAATAGAAAAGTTTTCGGCTTTGGCCAGTCGCTGGTGGGATTTGGAAGGAGAATTTAAACCCCTGCATCAAATCAATCCGTTGCGACTGGATTACATTGCGGGTCAGGCGAATGGCCTGTTTGGCAAAACAGTACTGGATGTCGGTTGCGGTGGTGGCATTCTGGCCGAAAGCATGGCGCGGATGGGGGCCAAGGTAACGGCCATCGATATGGCCAAAGATTCATTATCTGTGGCCAAATTACATGGTCTGGAAAGCGGTGTCACTGTCGATTACCAACACAGTACCGCTGAACAATATGCCGACCAGCACGCCGGCCAATTCGATATTGTGACTTGTCTGGAGATGCTTGAACATGTGCCAGAACCACAATCTGTAGTTAATGCCTGTGAGAAATTGGTTAAACCGGGTGGTTTGGTATTTTTTTCCACCTTGAATCGTAATATGAAGTCCTGGTTAATGGCGATTGTGGCGGCCGAAAAAATATTCAAACTGGTTCCCGACGGCACCCATCAACATGATAAATTTATCAAACCCTCCGAGTTACTCGGCTGGCTTGATCAAACTTCCTTGTACGCAAAAAATATGACTGGTTTGCATATGAACCCGTTGTCACGTCAATATTATTTGTCTGACCATAATGTCGACGTCAATTATTTAATGGTCTGTCAAAAACAGGTTTAGGCTCTAAGTAAACCACTATATATAGTGATCACAAATGTCAAACAGCACTATATATCGTATAGCTATTAAAAACAGTATTTTAAAATTAAAAAAATTTAGCGCCTTTTTTACATCCAGATTTGTGTTGCATTCATAGGATCTCGGCAACGTAAAAGGCTTTGCGGTGAGCTTCTACTAACCGCCCTCACACCGTCGAATCAAATGGTCAACAAACCACCATATATTGGGTTGCATTCAACCCTATACCTCACTATCTTGTGTCTATACCTTTCTCACCCCAGAATAAAGAGCAACGATTGAGCAAGGTATGAGGTAACCCAAGGTGCGAACCTTGAATTTGCGCTAAACATAACAACTAATAATGGCTGACTGGCATGAATGACAATATATTTGTTGCGAAACGCAATGGAGAAAAAGAACCTATTGATCTGGACAAGATCCACAAGGTCATCACCTGGGCTGCAAAAGGTCTAAAAAACGTCTCGGTTTCACAGGTAGAAATCAAAGCCCATCTGCAATTTTACGATGGCATAAAAACCGAAACCATTCATGAAACCCTGATTAAATCGGCTGCCGATCTGATTTGCAATGAGAGCCCCGATTATCAGTATTTGGCTGCGCGACTGGCGATTTTCCATTTACGCAAAAAAGCTTATGGTCAATTTGAACCGCCTGCGCTGGCCGACCATGTCAAAAATATGGTGGCATTAGGCAAGTACGACAAACACTTGCTGGAAGATTTCAGTACTGAAGAGCTGCAGGAACTGGGTGATTATATTGATCACTGGCGCGACATGAATTTCAGCTATGCTGCCGTTAAACAACTGGAAGGTAAATACCTGGTGCAAAACCGGGTAACGGGTAAAATTTATGAAAGTGCCCAGTTCCTTTATATGCTGGTATCTGCCTGTTTATTTGCCAATTACGACAAATCGGTTCGGCTGGATTACATCAAACGTTTTTATGATGCGACTTCATTATTTAAAGTATCGTTGCCTACCCCAATTATGGCCGGCGTCCGTACCCCTACCCGTCAATTCAGTTCTTGTGTGCTGATCGAAACCGATGACAGTCTGGACTCAATCAATGCCACCACCAGCGCTATTGTCAAATATGTCAGCCAGCGCGCCGGAATTGGCGTTAATGCCGGACGAATTCGTGCTCTGGGCAGTGAAATTCGAGGTGGAGAAGCCTATCACACCGGCTGTATCCCGTTTTACAAATACTTCCAGACCGCGGTTAAGAGCTGTTCACAAGGTGGCGTACGAGGCGGTGCAGCCACATTATTCTACCCGCTTTGGCATCTGGAAGTGGAATCGCTTATCGTGTTGAAAAACAACCGCGGCGTAGAGGAAAACCGGGTTCGTCACCTCGATTATGGGGTGCAATTTAACAAACTGATGTATCAGCGTCTGATTAAAGATGATTACATCACTCTGTTTAGCCCTTCTGACGTGCCGGGATTGTATGATGCGTTCTTCGCCGATCAGGATAAATTTGAACAGCTGTATGTGAAATACGAACAAGACGACAGCATTCGCAAAAAACGCATTAAAGCCATTGAACTCTTTAGTCTGTTTATGCAGGAACGCGCCAGTACCGGCCGTATTTATCTGCAGAATGTTGACCACTGTAATACCCATAGTCCCTTTGATCCGGCAGTTGCCCCAGTTCGTCAGAGTAATTTATGTCTGGAAATTGCCTTACCGACCAAACCGCTAAACAATGTCAATGATCCTGAAGGTGAAATTGCCCTGTGTACGCTTTCGGCCTTTAACCTGGGTGAAATCAATGAGCTGGACGATTTTGAAGAGTTGGCGGACATTACGGTGCGCGCATTGGACAGCCTGCTGGAATATCAGGATTACCCGGTACCGGCGGCACTCAATGCCACAATGGGCCGACGCACGCTTGGCATAGGTGTAATCAATTTCGCTTATTACCTGGCCAAAAACGGCGCCAAGTATTCGGATGGTAGCGCCAATGGCCTGATCCACCGCACCTTTGAAGCAATGCAATATTATTTGCTCAAGGCCTCATGTAATTTGGCCAAAGAAAAAGAGCCTTGCAAGAAGTTTAATGAAACCACCTATGCCAAAGGTTTAATGCCAACCGATACCTATAAAAAGGAACTGGATGCGGTCTGTAACGAACCTCTGCATTATGACTGGGATGCGTTACGTAAAGACATTATGACTCATGGTTTACGTAACAGTACCTTGTCGGCCCTGATGCCGTCAGAAACTTCATCACAAATTTCCAATGCCACCAATGGTATCGAACCGCCACGCGGTCATATCAGTGTTAAATCCAGCAAGGATGGCGTGCTGAAACAGGTCGTTCCTGAGTACGAGCGTTTAAAAGATCAATACGAACTGCTGTGGGACATCCCGTCCAACGATGGCTACCTGCAATTGGTCGGGGTGATGCAAAAGTTTGTCGATCAGACTATCTCTGCTAACACCAGCTACGATCCGGCCAAATTTGAAGGCGGCAAAGTGCCAATGAAACTGCTCCTCAAAGATTTGCTTACCGCTTACAAACTGGGGGTGAAAACCCTGTACTATCACAACACCCGTGATGGTGCTTCGGACAATATGGAAGAGAAGAAAGTCAACGTCAATCAGGCTGAAAAACCGGCAGTTGAAGTAGTGGTCGAAGAAGACGACGGCTGCGAAGGTGGAGCCTGTAAAATATAACAACAACAGCTATTGCGCTCGAGATCAGGATTCGATATCGAAATAGTTGTTGAAAAAAGGGGAATGGGCTCGCTGTTGTACGTTGTAGCGAGCCCGTGCGTTAATTCTATTTATATTCAGAAGTGTTATGAAATATACAACCTTTAATCAAAATACCACCAATGCCCTGCTCGAACCGATGTTTTTTGGTAATCCGGTCAATGTGGCCCGATATGATCAGCAAAAACACAGCGTTTTCGAGAAACTTATCGAAAAGCAGATTTCATTCTTTTGGCGGCCGGAAGAGGTTGATGTCAGTAAGGATCGTGTCGATTTCCAGAAGCTGTCAGAACCGGAAAAACATATCTTCATCTCCAACCTGAAATATCAGACCTTGCTGGATTCGATTCAGGGACGCAGTCCCAACATCGCTTTTTTGCCGATACTGTCCCTGCCGGAATTGGAAACCTGGGTAGAAACCTGGTCTTTCTTCGAGACCATTCATTCCCGTTCTTACACCCATATCCTGCGCAATCTGTTTACTGATCCCGGCGCTATTTTTGAAGATATAGTCGTCAATGAAGAAATTAAAAAGCGGGCCTCGGATATATCCAAATATTACGACGATCTGATTTTCGCCACTCAGTTATGGCAAACCTTGGGCGAAGGCGTACACCAGATTCAGGGGGAAACTCACAACATCACCCTGCGTGAGCTGAAGAAGAAGCTGTATTTGTGCATGTGTTCGGTTAACGCTCTGGAAGCGATTCGCTTTTATGTGTCCTTCGCCTGCACCTTTGCGTTTGCCGAACGCGAACTGATGGAAGGTAACTCCAAAATCATCCGTCTGATTGCTCGCGATGAAAACCTGCATCTGACCTCAACCCAACACATTATTAATATTTGGGCCAAAGGCAAAGATGATCCTGAAATGGCCGAAATCGCCGAAGAATGCAAAGAGCAATCCCTGGCGATTTTTATGCAAGCCGTCGAACAGGAAAAACAATGGGCAGAATATCTGTTCCAGCACGGTTCAATGATTGGCCTGAACAAGGAAATTCTGTGTCAATATGTTGAATATATTGCCAACCACCGGATGTCCGCTATCGGCCTGGACACGCCTTTTGATGTCACCAGTAACCCGCTGCCCTGGATGAATAATTATCTGGTATCAGACAACGTGCAGGTCGCACCTCAAGAATCCGAAATCAGCTCCTATCTGGTGGGTCAAATCGATTCTGAGGTCAACGCCAACGAATTTGATGATTTTGACCTGTAACTGTTAATGACCGATAAAGCGGCGACTTATATGATTGTTGTCAAAGATCACGGAGAATATGTTCAACAGCAGGAGCGCACCCTGCTGCAATCTTTGGAAGACAATCAGCTAGAGGTGCATTTCCACTGTCGGGAAGGATTCTGCGGCGCTTGTCGTACCCGTATGCTAAAAGGTTCGGTACATTACGTTACTGAACCTTTAGCCTACATTGACGATGATGAAATCTTGCCCTGCTGCTGTATAGCCAGCAGCGATATCGAGATAGAACTCAGTTGATTCCGCTCTGTCACCCGTCCTGAGGTTTTATATTTAACCGTTTCGCCTTGGCAGATACTTGGCGACGCTGTCGATAATAACTGACGCCTTTGATCACCACAGACACCAACAAACCGATAAACAGTAAATGAAAAAAACTGTGACCCATGCCGTCTCCCAAAAACGGATCTTCATGGGCACTCACCATCGCCGAATAGGCTATGGCTAACATACATCCGATTAATCGCATTCAAATATTCCTCATTTTCACTGATTTAGATAGGTTAATACTCATCCATTGGCAGGGACTGCCGCCTGCAACATCCCTTCGCTTTCAATAAAACCGATAATCTCGGCCACACCTTCGCCATTTTTAAGATTGCTAAAAATAAAAGGTTTTTCTCCGCGCATTCGTCTGGCATCGGTATCCATCACCTCAAGCGAGGCACCCACCATCGGAGCCAAGTCAATCTTGTTAATGATCAACAAATCCGATTTGGTAATGCCCGGCCCGCCTTTGCGCGGAATTTTGTCTCCGGCGGACACATCGATCACATACAAGGTTAAATCCGACAACTCCGGACTAAAGGTCGCACTGAGATTATCCCCCCCACTTTCAACCAGCACAAAATCCAGCTCAGGATGGCGAGACTCCAGTTCATCAATGGCGGCCAAATTCATCGAAGCATCCTCCCGGATAGCCGTATGCGGGCAGCCGCCGGTTTCCACTCCCATGATCCGATCGGCATCCAACGCATTATGCCGGGTTAAAAACTCGGCATCTTCACGGGTGTAAATATCATTGGTCACCACTGCCATGTCATATTTTTCCCGTAAAGCCAGGCATAACGTGCGAAGCAACGCCGTTTTACCGGAGCCAACCGGCCCGCCAACACCAATTCTTAAAATTTGCTTGTGCTTCATGTTTTAAACTCCCTGTCCTGTTATCAGGATCGAAATAAGCGACTGTATTGAGTTTCGTGCCAGGCACTGGCCATCGCCACACGCGGCAAACTCCCCCCCAACTCATCATCTTCAATGGTCATGGCGATACGGATCGCCGCTGCAACTTGTTGTGTCAGGTCAAATAACAGATTTTGTGCCTGGGTTTGACCTAAAGGTACCAATTTGGTGGCGGCGGCTACCTGATTATCGATAAAGGTCCAACTATAACCACTCAAGGTACTGTCCAGATCAATTCGCCATAACCAGGCTGCCAGAGCAAAGGCCGACACAAAACTGATTTCAGGCAAACACATTAGTTCGTCGTATTCAGACAGCTCCAGTTCATCGAGATTTTTCAACAAACGAATTAACGCCTTACCCATAGCCAGATCGGCCATTCGCAGCTCTGCACTTTCACGACACGCAATGATCATCTGGTTATAGTGACCAAACCGGATAAAAGCGTTATCAGTCAGACACTGATAACAACGCTTCAATATAGCCAAATCGGTCCGTGCTACGGATTGGATAAAATTCAGCTCTATCCAGCTATAAGTACTGACTGTATCCTTCACCCACTGTTGTTCCACGGCATATTCCAGCCCCTGGGAAAAAGCAAAACCACCAACCGGCAAATTGGCGCTGCACAATTGCAACAAACGGGCAAGCTTTAACGGGCTTGGGTGTATCCTTGTCACCTTAGTGGGCATGGCTATGCTGGGCTCCGTAAGCACCATTTTCCGGCTCAAACACAGCAGGCTGTGAATCGGTTTTCAATCCATAATTGCTAACCAGTTCAGCTAAGACATGATCAGGTTTAAAACGTAACCATCGGTCTCCGATCTGTATTTTGGTATGCCGGTTGCCCAAGTGATAACAAACTTGGCTAAACACTTGCCAATCGTCGCTTTTGGCAGTTATGACCTCTTCCAGCGCTCCTTTTACCTCCAGCAATTTTCCGCATTCAGTTTTCAGTATTTCTCCCACTTTTAACGGGTGACCGCGCTCAACAAAAATAGCTATCGCCTCACCACTGTCGGTTCGGGTTTTAATCCGGGCTTTTTGGCGGCTATCGTAGTCCAGCGTAATACTGCCATTTAGCGGCTGATGACTATGGTTCAGCCGTTGATACACTTGCAACATCAATCTCTTTCCTTAAAAACGTAAAACAAGCCCTTAAAACAAGCAATAACGTTGGGCCAAGGGTAAAACCCTGGCCGGTTCGCAACTGAGTAGTTCGCCATTGGCCCTGACTTCATAGGTTTGGGCATCCACTTCTATATTGGGTAACCAGTCATTGTGGATCATGTCTTTTTTGCTGATATTACGAGTATGACGACAGGCCCCAATCAAGCGGGTTAAACCAATTTTCTCCGGCACCCCCAGTTCAATTGCTGCTTGTGACAGGAAAGTCATGGACGTGGCCGCTACTGCTTTTCCTAACGCGCCAAACATAGGGCGGTAATAAACCGGCTGGGGTGTCGGTATGGAGGCATTGGCATCGCCCATGGGAGCCGCCGCGATAAAGCCTGATTTGATGATTAACGAAGGTTTAATGCCAAAGAACGCCGGTTTCCACAACACCAAATCTGCCAGCTTACCGACTTCTACTGAACCTACTTCATGACTGATGCCGTGGCTAATGGCCGGATTAATAGTGTATTTGGCAACGTAGCGTTTGACCCGAAAATTATCATTACGTCCGGTATCGGGAGCAAGCGGTCCCCGTTGCTGTTTCATTTTATGCGCGGTTTGCCAGGTTCGGGTAATCATCTCGCCCACCCTGCCCATCGCCTGCGAATCCGAGGCAATCATACTGATAGCACCTAAATCGTGCAGAATATCTTCGGCAGCGATACTCTCTTTGCGAATCCTGGAATCGGCAAAAGCGATATCCTCCGGGATCGACGCATCCAGATGATGACATACCATTAGCATATCCAGATGTTCATCAATGGTATTGATGGTATAAGGCCGGGTCGGATTGGTCGAGGATGGTAATACATTGGCCTCACCGCAGGCCTTAATTATATCCGGAGAATGGCCTCCGCCGGCACCTTCGGTATGGTAGGTATGAATAGTGCGACCTTTAAACGCACCTATGGTGCTTTCGACAAAGCCGGATTCATTCAGGGTATCGGTATGGATTGCCACCTGAACATCATATTGCTCGGCTACCGCCAGACAGTTGTCTATTGATGCTGGTGTAGTCCCCCAGTCTTCATGCAATTTTAGCCCGCAAACACCGGCTTCAATCTGTTCCTTTATAGCCAGTGGCAAGCTGGTATTGCCCTTGCCCAGAAAACCGAAATTCATCGGCAAATCGTTGGTGGCCTGCAGCATTTTATGGATATTCCAGGGACCGGGTGTGCAGGTGGTGGCATTTGTACCGGTTGCCGGCCCGGTTCCACCGCCAATCATAGTGGTGACGCCGGACATCATGGCTTCTTCCACCTGCTGGGGACAAATAAAATGGATATGCGCGTCAATCCCGCCAGCGGTTAAAATTTGCCCTTCACCAGCAATCACTTCGCTACCGGCGCCAATTTCAATGTCGATATTATCCTGAATATCCGAGTTACCTGCCTTGCCAATAATGGCAATCCGGCCTTCTTTGATCCCCACATCAGCTTTGATAATGCCCCAATGATCAACAATCAACGCATTGGTGATCACCACATCGACACTCTCGGCACAGCTAATTTGGCCTTGTCCCATACCGTCACGAATGACTTTTCCACCACCGAATTTTACTTCTTCGCCGTACTGGGTATAGTCTTTTTCCACTTCGATCCACAGGTCGGTATCGGCCAAACGCACTCTATCGCCGGTGGTGGGACCAAACATATGCGCATAGGCCTGTTTATCAATATCAGCCATCGTTTGATTCCTCCAGGCTGCCCATTATTTCAGCACGAAACCCATACACCCTACGTTTACCTGCATAGGCGACCAACTGCACTTCCCGTTGTTGGCCCGGTTCAAAACGCACCGCGGTGCCTGCGGTAATATCCAGACGAAAACCTTTACAACGCTCTCGTTCGAAATGCAGGGCAGGATTAACTTCGTAAAAATGATAGTGGGAACCCACCTGAATAGGTCTGTCACCGGAATTGGCCACCGTGACCACAACGGTTTCACGCCCCACATTTAACTGGTGTACACCTGAATCGGTTTTGATTTCACCCGGGATCATCAAATCCTCCTTAAATAATAGGATGATGGACGGTCACCAATTTGGTGCCATCCGGAAATGTCGCTTCCACCTGTACATCGGGGATCAGTTCAGCAATGCCGTCCATGACCTGATCTCTAGTTAGCAGGGTACGGCCATAATCCATCAGTTCTGCTACCGTGCGACCATCTCTGGCCCCTTCCATGATTTCCATCGTGATATAAGCCACGGCCTCCGGATAATTCAGCTTAACACCGCGTTTTAACCGGCGTTCGGCTAGCAGTGCCGCAGTAAATATCAGTAGTTTGTCTTTTTCTCTGGGTAATAAATCCATCGTTGTGTCTCACTTTTAACCTGTCAGGTAAACCATATTCGGGGCTGATGCACTTGTTTGCCTTTACATAGCGGGCGAACGCGTTGCCAGATTTGGATGAACAATGTCTTACACTGCTGTGCGTGTTCCCCCAAGTAACGCGCCAGCACTAATCCGTTAATATCCGTTACGCTGAGCCATTGCTGTGCCCCTACCTCAATGATTAATGTCCGAATTTGTGCCAGCAGCTCATGCCGCTGCTGGACGCTTAAAGCCGGAACATACAGCACAAAGCTGGCCATAACGGTATTGCCGGCCAACCCCGCTGGATGATGCAGCAATGCATTAGCGGCAGTGATGTCGATGCGATCCTGATAAATTAATTTTTGTTGGCAAAATATTCGATTGCGTTGGCTAAACCGTCCCTGTGTAAATGGTTGTTGCGAAGCAGGTAACCCCAGACAAGTGATTTCCCAGCCCAGATAAATACTGTCCGGCACAAGGTGTATGTCCACCTGATTAACCGCGTCGGCACCGCTATAAATCAATGTTTCTTGCGGTAAATATTCCAGCATAGACTGCGAAGCAAGGTGAAAAGTACTGATTTGCACCTGCTTTGAATCACCGATATCCAGATTATCCCGGGCACGATAAAACCGGTTGGCACCGGGCGTGGTAATTAATGCATCTGCGCCGTTGTCCAGATTAGCTACAAGATGCAACTCGTCACCGGAAACAATACCAGCAGGCGGATGCAACAGATAGACATGAGCGCACCGCTGTCCTTCCGGATAAAAGGCTTTTTGCACCGATAATGGCCCCTGACGTTTGATTTTGGTCAGTCGGGTCCTCTGTTCTGTACAGTCAAAATCCAGCTCCAGGCTGGCAATCCAGGCATTTTTTGCCTTGACTAAGGTGCTATTTTTAACTGCACTGTTTTTAACAACCCTATTGGTTACGACATTATTTTGCATCAATACATTTACACCGCCAGATGTTGGCTAACCAGTTCGGCATCCAATTTTTCCATATCGCCTGATGCAATTACCGAGCCTTTTTCCATCAAATAGAAAAATTCACCCACGGCCCGGGCAAAAGGTAGCTTCTGCTCGACCAGTATGATGGTCATTCCCTGCTCCTTATTCAGTTTAAGCAGCACATCACGGATAAGTTGCACAATATTGGGTTGGATTCCCTCATTTGGTTCATCCAGGATCAGCACTTGCGGATTGAGTACCAGGGCTCTGGCAATGGCTAGTTGCTGCTGCTGTCCACCGGACAGGTCCCCCCCACGGCGCTGCAACATTTCCTTTAGCACCGGAAATAAAGCATAGACTGATTCGGGGATTTTTTTTGACCTTTGACGATGGCAGTTCAAACTGAGTTTGAGATTTTCTTCTACGGTTAGCTGTGGAAATATATCCCGCCCCTGCGGCACATAACCGATACCCATTTCAGGCCGACGTTCTACACTCAGTTTGGAAATATCATTGTCACCGATACGTATATTGCCACTGGCGATGGGTAGTAACCCCATAATGCATTTAAGCAAGGTGGTTTTTCCTACTCCGTTGCGTCCCATAATGCAGGTGCGCGATCCCGGCTTGATAGCCATATCCAGATCCCACAATATCTGGGTGCCGCCATATTTCTGATTTACTGATGTGAGTTCAATCATGATTAGCCCTGATCCTCTCCCAAATACACCTGAATGACCTGTGGATTAGACTGAATTTGATCCATCCGGCCTTCAGCCAGCACCGTTCCCTGATGCAACACTGTTACCGTCCTGGCAATGGAACGCACAAAGGCCATATCATGCTCCACTACCACGACAGAATGTTCACCGGCCAGCGATGTAAGCAATTCTGCGGTCCGCTCCGTTTCCTGCGCTGTCATCCCGGCCACAGGCTCATCGACCAGCAGCAATTGAGGTTCTGCCGCCAACAACATGCCTATTTCCAGCCACTGTTTCTGGCCATGTGACAATGCGCCCGCCAAAACAGCGGTCTGCTTGTTCAGCCCAATCGTAAGCAGTATCTGCTCAATTTTATCTTGCTGCTCCGAGCTTAATTTGTGTACCAGAGCGCGCCAAATGCCCTTGTCACCTGCCAGGCTTAACTCAATATTTTCAAATACTGTCAAAAACTCGAATACCGTTGGTTTCTGGAATTTTCTGCCTATACCCGCCCGTGCGATATCTGCTTCGGACAGTTCCAGTAAGTTAATCTGCTGGCCAAAATTGACCTTGCCGGTGTCGGGGCGGGTTTTACCTGTAATGACATCCATCAAGGTTGTTTTACCCGCACCGTTAGCGCCAATCAGGCAACGTAATTCGCCTTTTTTGATATATAAATTCAGGTCGTTAAGTGCCTTGAAACCATCAAAACTGACACTGACATCCTCAACATATAAAATGACGCCATGACGCGTATCGACCTGTGATTTGGAGATTTCTGGCTGGGATATGATTGCGGTCACGATTTGACCTCCTGTTGGCGAGCTACAGGTTTGAACACCATGCGATGCAACCAGGGTAACAACCCGGCAATCCCTTTTGGCAGCAGCAAGGTAACCAGTACGAACAACCCTCCTAATGCATATAACCAGGCTTCCGGCATTACCGCAGTCAAACGGGTTTTGGCGTAGCTGACGATAATCGCGCCAATTAACGCCCCGTACAAAGAACCGCGACCACCTATCGCCACCCACACCACAACTTCAATCGAGTTCAATGGCGAGAATTCTCCCGGATTGATAATGCCGACTTGAGGAACGTAAAGCGCACCCGCCACGCCGGCAAACATGGCCGAAATCACAAAAATGCAGACTTTGTAATGTTCAGGTTTATAGCCGATGAAACGCACCCGATTTTCTGCGTCACGAATTGACACCAGCACGCGACCCATTTTTGAATTTACAATGTAGTGGCTAAGCCAGAATCCCAGGACCAGCGCCAATGCGGTAACGGCAAACAACACTACCCGGGTATTGTCCGACAACAATGAAAAACCCAGAATATCTTTAAAGTCGGTCAGACCGTTGTTGCCACCAAACCCCATTTCATTGCGGAAAAAACTTAGCATCAGCGCATAGGTCATGGCCTGGGTCATAATAGATAAATAGACCCCGCTGACTCTGGAACGGAATGCCATGGAGCCAAAGACAAACGCCAATAAGCCCGGCCCCAGCAACACCATTACTATCATCCAGATAAAACTGTCGGACCCCATCCAGTACCATGGCAAGGCATCCCAGTTAAGAAACACCATAAAGTCCGGCAATTCAGGATTACCGTAGACACCTCGATCACCAATTTGACGCATCAGATACATGCCCATGGCATAACCACCAATCGCGAAAAAGGCACCATGCCCCAAACTCAGTATGCCGCAGTAGCCCCATACCAAATCAACCGCCAATGCCAACAAGGCATAACAGAGATATTTGCCCATTAACGTCACAGTATAGGTACTCACATGTAACATTGAACCTTCAGCAAATACCCGGTTACACAGCATTACCCAACAGGTAGTAATCAATAAACAACTCACTACCACCTGCAAACTGGTAGCGCGTTTGAGTAAACCCTGCAATATCGTTAGAGAATTCATGATTCCGCCGCCCTTCCTTTAAGTGGAAATAATCCCTGAGGACGCTTTTGCATAAACAGGATGAGCCCAATCAGAACCAGAATACTGGCCAGCACTGACCCGGTTAAAGGCTCCAGAAATTTGTTAATCGAGCCGAGTGACATTGCTGCTAACAAGGTGCCCCACAAATTTCCGACTCCGCCAAACACCACCACCAAAAACGAGTCAATAATGTAGGATTGCCCCATATTCGGCCCAACATTGGTCAATTGGCTCAGCACAACGCCAGCGATGCCTGCAATCCCCGAACCTAACCCAAAGGTAATGGCATCCACCCGATTGCTACGGATACTCAAGGCTCTGGCCATCTGTCGATTCTGTGACACCGCCCTGACATGCAACCCCAGCGACGTTTTATTCATAATCAGCATCAGGATAAAAAACACAGCCAGGGAAAACAGCAAAATATACAAACGGTTGTAGGTCAGCGAGAAAATGGGATTAATCTGCCAAGAGCCACTCATCCAGTCTGGGCTGTTAACTTGTCGGTTTAACGGTGAAAACACGCTACGAACCAGTTGTTGCAAGATTAAACTAATCCCAAAAGTGGCGAGCAGTGTTTCCAGAGGACGTCCTTTAAGAAAGCGGATCACGCAGCGTTCAATCACAACACCCATTCCGCCGGACACAACAAACGCCGCCGGTACCGCGATTAACAGTGAATAGGTTAATAGCTCCGGAAAAAACTGTTGGACTGCATAGGTGGTATAAGCCCCTAGCATAATCATTTCACCGTGAGCCATATTGATGACCCCCATCACACCAAAAGTAATGGCCAACCCTATGGCGGCAAGTAACAGCACCGAGCCCAGACTTAAGCCAAAGAACACATTTTCGATAAATTCATAAAATGCCCTTTTATTCTCAATCCGGTCGATAGCCCCTTCCAGTGCTTGTTTAAGCTCGGTGTCATCTTTATCAATATGGCGCAATTCCGCTGCCATCACATTTTTCACGCTAGGCTCCAGACTACTGGTAACTATCTTTATCGCCGCCCGTTTTTGTTGACTGTTACCAGTTTTAAGCTGGCGCACCGCAATGGCTGTGTTCATCAGTTGTTTGACGTCGTCATTTTGCTCAATCCCGATCAAATATTGTAAGCGACGGGTTGCGCCCTCATCAGGGTTATCCAGTATCTGTTTAACCGCTTGCAGACGAACGTTCGCATCAGGATGGGTAAAATCAATCTGTGCCAGCAAGCCTCTTAACTGACTACGCAGATTATTGTTAGTCCGGATCTTGGTAATCGCTGATTTGGGCTGCGGCGTGAGCTGTTCATCGCTGAGAATATCCTGTAGCGCATAGAGTCCATCTGGCTGCCTTTGTACCCATACAACCCGTTTATCGGATTTAACATAGTACAAGTCCCCTTCAAGCAGATATTTAAAAATGTTGCGCACACGCGGGTCGCCGCTATCGGCCAGTTTTTCGGTCAACGATGGCATCTCTTTCAATCCGGCCTGGGGCAACTCAGCGACCAAGGTGGGCAAATCAATTGGCGAATCTGCAACGGTGGCGTCGGCCACACTTATCCAGCACAGCATTGAGCATAAAAAAGTGCCAATGATGTAGCTATATAAACGACACATTTAATTGTTCCTCTGGAAGTACCCTGTTTGTCAATAACAGCCATGATTTAAGCAGACATTCAGGAAGCAGAGTTCTCACCCTGCTTCCTGTTCACTTACATATTTTGTCCTGAGCATTTGGCGGTTTTAGTATCAAAATTTCCGCACTTGACCGGGAAGGTCCAATCTGAAATCAGGTATTTTGAGCTATCCAGATAATCTGACCAGGCATCACCAATGACCGTATCAGGGGTAGAAGACACAACTTCAAACTGTCCGTTTTCCTGAATTTCACCAATCAATACCGGTTTGGATAAATGATGGTTGGCATTCATCACGGCAATTCCGCCGGTCAGGTTAGGCGTGGTTACGCCAATCATGGCCTGCTCAACACTATCAACATCTGTAGTGCCAGCTTTTTCAACAGCTTTGGCCCACATATTGAAACCGATATACGTCGCTTCCATCGGATCATTCGTCACGCGCTTTTCATCGCCGATGTATTTTTTCCAGCCAGCGATAAAGTTTTCATTTTCTGGCGTATCAACGCTCTGAAAATAATTCCAGGCAGCCAAATGCCCGACCAATGGGGAGGTATCGAAACCGGATAGTTCCTCTTCACCCACCGAAAATGCCACTACCGGTATATCTTCTGCGGAAATCCCCTGATTACCCAACTCTTTGTAGAAAGGCACGTTGGCATCTCCATTTATGGTCGATACCACCGCAGTTTTCATGCCTTCAGAACCGAACTTTTTCACTTCAGATACGATACTTTGCCAGTCAGAATGACCAAAAGGCGTGTAATTGATCATGATATCCTGCTGCTTCACACCTTTGGATTTCAGATAGGCTTCCAGAATTTTATTGGTGGTACGCGGATAAACATAATCGGTTCCCATCAGTACCCAGCGCTCGACACCATGTTCATTCATCAGATAGTCAACGGCAGGAATAGCCTGTTGATTTGGTGCCGCACCGGTATAAAACACATTTTTGGATGATTCTTCCCCTTCGTACTGCACCGGATAAAACAACAGCCCGTTCAGCTCTTCCAGTACCGGCAAGGCGGACTTGCGGGACACCGATGTCCAGCAGCCAAAAATAACATCTACCTTATCCTTGGATAATAATTCGCGGGTTTTCTCTGCAAATAACGGCCAATTAGACGCTGGATCAACCACTACCGCTTCCAGCTTTTTGCCCAACAAACCGCCTTTTTTGTTTTGCTCGTCGATCATCATCAACACGGTATCTTTCAGGGTTGTTTCGCTGATGGCCATGGTGCCGGAGAGCGAATGCAATACCCCCACTTTAATCGTATCGGCGGCTAAAGCCACCTGGCAGATCAGGCTACTGGCAACAATCGCACCGGTAGTAATAAATTTATTAAGTTTCATCGTAGGTTTCCTTGTCGGTTTCATATTCAGTAATAGTGTTTGTGTTAACAACAGGTCAGAAGGTCAATAGCGCTTCAAGCGCAATACTGTCCGAATCCATTCCGCTTACATCATCACTGTCCATACGGTATTCAAATACAATTAACAGGTTGTCGTTGACGGCATAACTGGGGGAAATCGTGATCGCACTCATGTCTTCCCAGGTATTGCCGGCCGCGTCTTCGACTTCATAGTCGTGATATCTGAGGGTTAAGCCAAACGTATCGAAGGCATAATTTGCCATGACCAGATAACCACTGGCATCGGCAGCGGCCAGGGAGGTATATTCAGACGAGTTGACTTCAGCAGCCAGTGTCAGCGGACCGGCAGAATAACTGGCCCAAAGGTTAAACATTTTGGTGTCTTGCTCGGTACCGGCCAGTTTGTCGAAGGAGTAAAACCCTTTAATAGTGATCGCGTCTGTTGGCATCAGGGCGATCATGGTTTCAATACCGGGCTGTTCAGAATCCGTTGATTCCGGTCCCGCCAAGTCATTCACCACCGAAACGGCCAGCGCATAACCATCACCATTGTACAAACCGGATACACCTTGTTGGTAATAGCCGTAAAAATACTTGGCATATCCCGTCCCTGAATATTGAAACAAGCCTGTTGGCTCTTCAGTTTCCCAACCCGAGTAACTTAAAAACCGGCCAGCCTTGAGGGTAAACTGGTCGGATACCGCATAAGTAATAAATGCCTGCTCGACATCGACTTCACTGTTTTGATATTCAACATCCACGTAAGCGCTGAGTTTATTGCCAAAATCATAAGCGAGATCAATCTCGACCTGATCTATGCCGGAATCGTGGCTATTCCCTGCTCCATCCGTATCAACCGACAAGTAAGACATATCAACGAAGCCGCTGATACTTAGCTTGTCTGTTGATTCTTCTGCGCTGACCGCAGATATTGTTCCTGCAGCCAGCGCCAGTGCCGCTGCAACAGGAGTAAATCTAGTCAATCGTTTCATTATGTGTTGTCCCAGTGTTTAGAATATTGAATCAATGTGTTCGGTTATTTTTTTGGTTAATAACTCTTCACATGTCTATTTACAGCTGGGTCTAGTATGTTGAAGCCTGACAACAGATAACATTCGCAAAAGCACGCAAAGCACTACGTATATTTACGCATAGGATGTAGCAACAAGATTGTGTAGGATGATCGCGCGCGCTTGCTATAAGACTTGAAAAACAAACACAACGCAGTAATCAGATGCAGTCAAACGAGAAAATTCTACCTACCAGGCGAACATACAATAAACTCGTTGCTAACGAGATGATGGAAGACTTTGCGCTGCGTTTTACCGCCAAACGCTCGCGGTTGTGGTCGCTTAACCGTATTGCCAGTACTGCCCTGGGCATTGTCTCGTTTCTGGTGCTCGAAGCGATTGGTGGCGCCATTACGCTAAATTTTGGCTTTATCAATTCCGCCTGGGCCATATTCGCGGTCATCGGAGTTATTTTCCTGACCGGATTACCCATCAGCTACTACGCCGCCAAATATGGTGTTGATGTAGATTTGCTGAGCCGGGGTAGCGGCTTTGGTTATATCGGTTCGACTATTGCTTCACTTATCTACGCATCCTTTACCTTTATCTTTTTTGCTTTAGAAGCCGCTATTATGTCAATGGCGCTGCAAATTCTGTTCGGTTTACCCTTGTATATAGGTTATGTAATAAGTGCACTGGTAGTCCTACCGCTGGTAACCCATGGCATTGCCTATATCAGTCGCTTTCAGGTCTGGTCGCAACCTATCTGGCTGATATTGCAGGTTCTGCCTCTGTTCTTCGTGTTTAGTCACCCTGACAGCAATTTTCAGCAATGGGTAAGCTTTGGCGGTGACAGCGGTCATCAGGGGCAATCATTTAATCTGTTATTATTTGGTGCTGCGTCGGCAGTACTATTGTCACTGGTGGCCCAAATTGGCGAACAGGTCGACTTCTTGCGGTTTTTACCGGAACAACCACAAAAGTATCGATGGCGCTGGTGGTTAGCACTGATTATCGCTGGACCAGGCTGGATATTATTTGGCGCGTTGAAGTTATTCCTCGGCTCTTACCTGGCCTACTTTGCGCTGCAACAGGGTATCCCCGCCGATGTGGCAGATGATCCTGCCCATATGTATAACCTGGCGTTTAGTTATGTGTTTGAAAATCCGACGGTTAGCGTGATTGTCGCCTGCACATTTGTATTTATTTCCCAGTTAAAAATTAACGTCGCCAACGCTTATGCCGGCTCACTGGCTTGGTCCAATTTTTTTTCTCGTGTCACTCACAATCATCCGGGCAGGGTGGTATGGATGATCTTCAACGTCGCGATCGCTTTGCTGTTAATGGAGCTGGGAATTTATCAGACGATCGAGAAAATGTTATCGGTGTATTCGGTACTGGTATTAGCCTGGTTAAGCTCAGTGGTAGCCGACCTGATTATCAACAAACCGCTGGGAATTAGTCCCAAACACATTGAATTTAAACGTTCACATTTGTACGACATCAACCCTGTTGGCGTTGGATCGATGTTTATTGCCAGTTTCGCAGGCTTTACCGCGCATTTCGGCTGGTATGGGGATACCGTTAAAGCGCTCGCCTCATTTATCGCCTGCGGGTTACCTTTTATTACCGTGCCGCTGATTGGTTATATCACCAAGGGCAAATTTTACCTGGTAGATAACAAGCGCATAGTGATAACAGGTATCAGTCGCTGCCATATTTGTGAAAATGAATTCGATCAGGAAGACATGACTCACTGCCCGGCCTATCAAAAATCCATCTGCTCGTTGTGCTGTTCACTAGATGTGCGCTGTGGAGACCAATGTCGCCCTCATGCCACGTTATCCAGTCAGTCACACCACTTTTTTCATCGTTTTTTAACCACCCGATTATTGCGCGTAATGACGACACCGCTGGCCCAGTTTATCGCAGTGACTCTGGGCATGAGTCTGACCGGTGCCGGAATTCTGTTTTTGATTTATCTGCAGGTTCCGGTGGACGATGACAGTGTTAAACAGGTTTTCGCGGTAACCTTGGTCAAGATATTCTTTTTGTTGCTGATTATCATCGGTGTGGTGAGCTGGCTATTTATCCTGGCCCGTAATGGCAATCAGTCAGCATTGAAAGAGTTACGTTCACTGACCAACGCACTGGCCAAAGAAGTCAACGCACATGAACAAACCTCGCTGGCATTGCAGGATGCCAAAGTTATCGCGGAATCGGCTAATGAAGCCAAAAGCCGCTATCTGGCCGGACTAAGTCACGAATTACGCACCCCCTTAAATGTATTATTGGGCTATGCCCAGTTACTCAGCCAGAACGACGCCATTCCGTCAACACAGCGGGAAACCTTGGCTATTATCAAGCGCAACGGTGAACATCTGGCCGACTTGATTGAGGGACTGCTGGAAATATCCAAAATAGAAGCCGGCCGGGTGACCCTGCAGCGAGATGAATTTAATCTGAAAGCCATATTGCAACAGCTAGTCGATATGTTTCAGATCATTGCGGCCCAGAAAAATATTACCTTCTATTATCAACCCTGTCACAATCTGCCCGACTATGTAGCAACAGATAAACAACGTTTTCGGCAGATCCTGATTAACCTGATATCCAACGGGATTAAGTATACCGAACAAGGCTCGGTAACCTTAGCTGTCACTTATCGCAATCAGGTGGCCAATTTCAGTGTCATTGACACCGGAGTCGGCATTTCCGAGGCACATCAGGAGTTAATATTTAAACCTTTTGAACAAATTCGCAATGCGCACACCCAAGCTATAGGTGGGACAGGACTGGGTTTAACAATTTCACGTTCGCTGACTGAGTTGATGGGCGGTGAGATAACCTTGTCCAGCACGCCAGGTAAAGGCTCTACTTTCAATTTACGCCTGATGCTGGTACCGCTAAGCGAGAACAAAAATGCCCCCGAGTACACCCGCTTGCAGGTTACCGGCTATCAGGGAGACAAGCGACAGGTGCTGGTGGTAGATGATGATCTTAACCAACGTCAGTTAATTATCGATTTACTTCAGCCGTTAGGGTTTAGCGTGCTGCAGGCCGAAAGTGCCAACGCCGGATTGACCACACTGCAAGATAACCCTGTTGATTTGATTATTCTGGATGTCCGTATGCCACATATCGATGGCTGGCAAATGGTCAAACAATTGCGTGAGCTGGCTTACACCCTGCCAGTGTTAATGGTTTCTGCCAATGCCCGTGACACCGATTTCAATCTGGCTGCCGAAGGATTTCACAACGGTTATATTGCCAAGCCAGTCAACCTAGATGCGCTGTTGGGAAAGATTGGCGAATTATTGGCAATAGAATGGCAATATGCGAATAAACAAGCGAAACCATCGAATACGGCTAGTACTCCTGCCAACAGAGCCCTCGTCACCGGTGAACAATACCTGTCGTTAATCGCCTTGGCTGAAATCGGTTATTTATCCGGATTTAAAGACAAATTTAACCAGATCAAACAACAATATCAGTTTCCGGCCGGGGTCGAAGCACAAATACTGGAATATGTTGAGTTATGCCATTTTCCGCAAATTATTCAATATTTAAACGAGCTAAATGATGAGCACTAAATTAAACGGTGTAGTGCTGGTGGTGGATGATTCCCCCGAATCTTTGGGCATGCTTAATATCGCGTTAGATAATCAGGGTTACACCGCACTGGTCGCACTTAACGGCGCCCAGGCTCTGGCCATCGTAGACAAGGTACAGCCAGATATTGTGCTGCTGGACGCAGTTATGCCGCACATGGATGGTTTTGAAACATGCCATAAACTCAAACAGCAACTGCCTAATACTCCAATTATTTTTATGACCGGCCTGAGTGATGTTGAAGACATTGTCAAAGGGTTCGAGGCAGGTGCGATTGACTATGTCACCAAACCGATTTCACCCGACGAAGTCATTGCACGGATTAAAACCCATATCGAAACGGCGAAACTGGCACTGAGTGCACAGGATGCACTGGATCACGCCGGTAACAAAGTATTCTGTGTCAATCAACATGGGCGTTTGTCCTGGGCGACACCCTATGTGCATAAATTAATTGACAATATTGCCGACGACGTCAACAGTCCCTGGGCTACCATTGCAGATAAACTGGCCATTTGGCTGGCCACGGATCATACACAAAATCTGCAATTCGACTGTTTTAGTTCCCCTCTCAATCTCTCCTACGTACGTCAACAGCAGGACAAGCACTTGTTGCGTATAACGGAAGTTAAGCAACAAAAAACCGCCGAACATTTGCAGCAACAGTTACCCATCACCAAACGCGAATCCGAGGTGTTATTTTGGGTATCTTACGGCAAAACCAGCTGGGAAATTTCACAGATATTGGAAATGAGCCCACGCACGGTCAACAAACATCTGGAGCAAATCTACAAAAAGTTGGGGGTGGATAACCGTACTAGCGCGGCATCGATTTCAATCCGCATTCTGGATGCTGAAAATTAGGCCAGATCAGCCACATTTTCTAGCGCATCCCTATAACCGTGCCAGCTGGCATAACCTATTAATGGCATTAGCAGCATAAAACCGATAAATCCGGTTACAAAGCCGATCCCCACACTCATACAAATAGTGCAGGCCCATATAAACATGGGTAATTTATTTTGCCACACCGTATTCATGCTGGTTAATACTGCGGTAGCCAAATCCACTTGCCTTGCCATTAGAATTGGTTGAGTAAACACGCTGATGCAAAATACCAGCGTAGTAAAACTGATTCCTACAATAGTTCCAACAAGTAAGAAAGGCATCAGATTATGCAAGTTTTCATTCAGATAAGGAGGATAAACAGTATGAATAATCGAGGCTAATTTTAACCAGAAAACCATAATGACCATCAGTAAAAATCCGAATGCCCATTCATTTATTGCATTACGGTTAATTGCCTTGACGCAATGTAGCAACTGAGGATGGCGACCTTTGCTAAACTCGCGGCTCACGTCATATAAACCTGCAGCCAGAAAAGGCCCAATCAACATAAAACCGATCAGGGCCGGGAAAATAACCAGATACCAGCCGGTTAACGACACCAGATAGACAATACTCCAGGGAGCAATAACGAAGAACACCCCGAAGAACAGGCTAATCCGGGGGGCTCTGGTTAAATCCTGCCAGCCAAGCGCCAGCCATTTGATTGGATCGGCGATATCCAGTTTCTTACAAGGCAAAATACGGGCCACCGAATTTTGCCCCAAGTTTCGCTTAGACGAACGCGTATAAGGCTGTGGCATCGCTAATGCTCGAGCTTGATGTTACTCGTTTTGACGTTACGCAACGGATTATCAAAAGTCCCATCTTGTCCTACAAACGCCGCATCGGGGTGGTGTTCGGCGATAATCTGCTTGATTTGACCGGCATGCGCTTCGTCGGTATATACCAACATGATCGCCTTGCCTTGCTGTAATTCTTTTTCCAGATTGGTAATACGATAATTACGATGACTCAGTCCCACCAGACCACCAATCCAGCCACCAAACCCGGTTAACAGAAACAAAATAAAAATCGAGTTGACCATTTTTATTTGCCATCCGTAAGGTTGTAAATAGTAGATTGCGGTGGAAAACACCACTCCTAACAGCATCCCGACAATCGCGCCTCTAACTATCTTGTGCACCACATCACGTTCTTCGATGATTGACGCTTCTTTAACCTGATGACCGGCAAAGTCCTCACTGCGTTCACTGACAAAATGGATGTTGTCGGCGGCTACGCCCAGACTCACAATTTCATTTTGAATCTGATCACTGTTTTTCAGGTTATTGAGCAAAAATTGATATTGCATAACAGTTACCTCTACTGGTTGTTACCAGTATAAGCTTATGCCGCAAAGCGGATTATTGGCATGTATATGCGTAAATGGTCTTAAAGGATAGCTTGATACTTCCAGGAACTATTAAAAATTCACTTCTGCCGGTTGCCAATGTACTGGCGTCGAGAACAGCTCGGATAATTTGTCATTTAAATCCGAAAACTGGGTCACTTTTGTCGATTGCCCGCTGACACACTGCCAGGTAAAACGATGACAATTGTTCTGGAATAAATCATAACGGTCGTAGTTGAAAATCCGCGCAACCGCGCGATTGGCACATTGCCGCTCAAGCAGGGGTTGTTTTTGTGCGTCGCAGGCGACAAAAATGCGTTCACCACTGCGATTGGCTAAAAAGCGCGCAGGTGAAATAGCTCTAATCAAACCGTTGCCCTTAAGTTCAATAATCTGATCATCAAACCAAATTCCTGAATGCTCAAAGACACCATAAATACCACAACAGACCACCGAACCATTTCGCGGTGTCACCATAAGGTGATCTTCCCCCGGGAAATAACCAACGGTATACCGGCTGCGCTGTTGCTCTTTATGTATATGGTGGCCCAAAGCCAGACTGCCCAGCCCGGCCCCCAACCACAGCAAGGGTATTGGCATAATGTTCTCGTTCAATATTTTGTTTCAGTTTTAACAAGGTCCACTGCTGTGACAAGTTAAACAATGTAAATTGTTGTGACATAGACAAGTTGTGACTTAACAGTCAAGGCTGACTGTATTAACCTGTAGCTAATTTCAACAATTAGACCTAAAAATGCCCAACAATACTTCCGGAAGCCACTTTTTTGCCCATCTTGCCCGAATGAAACTGATTAATCGCTGGCCACTTATGCGTAATGTCAACACTGAAAATGTCCAGGAACACAGCTTGCAGGTCGCCATGGTTGCCCATGCTTTGGGCCTGATTAAAAACCGTTATTTTGACGGACAGGTAGATCCTTACAAGGTAGCCACTATTGCCCTGTTTCATGATGTATCCGAAGTGCTGACCGGTGACCTCCCTACCCCGGTCAAATATTCCAACCCGGCTATCCAGCAGGAATATAAAAAAATTGAGAAACTGGCGGAACAGAAACTGATCGAGATGGCACCGGAAGATTTCAGACAAGATTATGCCGAGCTGATCGATGCGCAGCATCACAGTGAAGACGAATGTTTTCTGGTCAAAGCTGCCGATGTCATCTGTGCTTATCTCAAAACCCTGGAAGAATTGGCCGCCGGTAATCAGGAGTTTGATTTGGCCAAAAAACGTTTGGATAAAATCATCCAGGCTTACGAGTCTGATGAAGTCAATTACTTTATGCAGATGTATATGCCGAGCTTTTCGCTCAGCCTGGATGAAATAACTCAGGAGGAATTACAATGATGTCACCGGTATGGACTGAGCGCTGCTTTGAAAATAACCCAAACCGTGAAAATGACCATCGTTCTCCCTACCAGCGTGATAAAGCCCGAGTATTACATTCCGCCGCCTTTCGTCGCTTGCAGTCCAAGACGCAGGTATTGGGCGTCGGACTTAACGACTTCCACCGTACCCGCCTGACCCATTCATTGGAAGCCGCCCAGATTGGCCAGGGAATTGTCGCCCAGTTACAACAAAAACATCCCGAACTAACCCACAAGCTCGAACTGGATAACAATCTTATCGAAACCATTTGTCTGGCACATGATATCGGTCATCCCGCCTTCGGACATGGTGGAGAAATCGCGCTGCATTACATGATGCGTGAGCACGGCGGCTTTGAAGGCAATGGCCAAACATTCAGAATTATCTCCAAACTTGAACCTTATACATTGGCGCATGGTATGAACTTGTCACGGCGGACCGTGTTGGGGTTGGTGAAATATCCCAGTACAATGAGTCATCTGGGTTACCAGAATCAGTCGGGAGAACCGGCCAGTTTTCGCCAGCTCAAAGCGTCGCAATGGCATCCACCCAAAGGGTTGTATGACGACGATCAGGATATTCTGGACTGGTTGCTGGCTCCGCTCGATAAGCAGGATCGTGAGCTATTTTGCAGTCTGCAAAACAATCCTGCCGGAAAGCGGAAAACCCGCTTCAAATCCTTTGATTGTTCTATTATGGAACTGGCCGACGATATAGCTTATGGTATCCATGATCTCGAAGATGCCATTACCATGGGGATTGTTAAACGTGACGATTTTGTCACTGGCGTCGCCGATAAACTTGCCGATCTGGGCGACGGCTGGTTTACCCAGAACATCAGCGAATTAACTGACAAACTGTTTAGCCATCATCATTATCAACGTAAAGATGCCATTGGTGCGCTAGTTAATAAACTCATCACCTCAATCAGCATCCAAGCCACCCATGACGACTTCCAGCTGCCATTACTAAAATACAATGCCGCACTGGATGACTGCCATCATCAAGCATTAAGCGCATTTAAAGATTTTGTGTTTAAACATGTTATTAGAAAAGCCGATATTCAGCGGCTTGAATATAAAGGTCAACAAGTCATTATGGAGCTATTTGAAGCTTTCAGTTCTGATCCCCAGCGACTGTTACCGGAAAACACCAGCGAACGCTGGTTGACAGCCTCGGAGAAAAATAAGGGACATCGGGTCATCTGTGATTATATTTCCGGTATGACAGATGGCTACGCTGCGCGCATCCATCGTAACTTGTTTGTACCCGATATAGGTGGCGCTTTTATATAATCTGACCATTAATCGCTAACACAGGTATCCATAAACAGGCAGATACCAGAATGGAGCTGCTTAGCAACAACATTATGGTGGTTGCGGCAACATGACCAAAATAAACGCTTGGTTGAGAGAGCCGGTGCTGCTGAAGGGATAACATCACTTGGCTAAAGACTTCCCTGACGTCCTGAACTTTCGGGCTGATCCAATGTTGAAAAGGCTTAAGCATAATCAACAAGCAGCCAAACGCAGCTTCAATCCCACCAAACTCAATAAAAATCAGTAATTCCAGAGCAAAAGGGGCTGCCGCCAGTAATACCAATAGCATTAACACTTTTTTTAATCTGGGGCGTTGTTGCAAAAAATTCATGTTACGTCCTTGTTTTATATCCCAATCAAATACTGCCGATACGCTGTTCAATATAAGGGCAATAATATTTTTTTTTCAATATTATTAATAACTTAATTAATCAACCCTGACCTTTTGACAATAATCCCGATAATTCGATAAAAAGTAGACAAAAAACACTTGCATGTTTATTTATACAGTACTACTGTATATAAAATACTGTACAAACAAACAGGTGATATATGGCAACTTTAAAATTTAACAATACCCGTAGTGATGAATCAGGTTTAATCAATATGCATATCAATCAGCAGCAAAGGCTTGATCATCTGATACAGAGCAATCTCCAGCATCGTAAATGGCTCTATGTATTGAGTGAGCGATTAGCCATTCGTGATTGCCCGGAATACTGTATAAAACTGAATAAACCACAACCAATGAAGCTATTTAGCTGGCTGGAAAAAATTATTCAGGCGGGTCAGGCCAATGCCATTGTGGTAGAAGAATTAAAACTGGATGAAATGTCGAAAAAAAGATTAAAACTGTTATGTAATCAATATAAGGTGACAGTAGTTAACCTTAACCTGCACACCACCGATAATCTGGTACAGGGTCCTTGGTAGTTGCCGGTAAAAAGACAGTAGAGCAATAGTGGAATAATGATTTGAATTGTTATTGTGGTAGCAACACTTCTTATCAACAGTGTTGTGACAAGCTGATTAAAGGCCAAAAGCAGGCGCAGACTCCGGAGCAGCTTATGCGATCGCGCTATGCAGCCTATGCCACCGGCGAGTTTGGCTATATTCACCAAACTTATAGTCAACAACATGCAGATATTCCCGATGTTGAGGAGATACGCCAACACGCGTTAGGCACGCAATGGTTGCAATTAACTATCGAAAGTAGCCGTGTAGTAATGAACAGCGGTGAAGTTGAGTTTAGAGCTATATACCAGCAAGATGGTGTGCTTTATCAACTGCATGAGAGATCTGCTTTTGTAGTTGAAAACGGTCAATGGCGCTATCTTAGTGGCGAAATTCTGCCCGACTCGGGTCCGTTATAAAGCCACTATAGATAACGCATAGAGCAACAAGTGTTTTCAGTTTTCAACAGATTAAAAATAGCTGTTATTTAAACCGGGTAAGCAAACTGGAAGTATCCCAACGATTACCCCCCATTTTCTGTACATCGGCATAGAATTGATCCACCAGTGCCGTGAGTGGCAATGTAGATCCATTATTACGCGCTTCCTGTAAGGCAATATTCAAGTCCTTGCGCATCCAGTCCACTGCAAAGCCATGCTCATATTCGCCCTTTAACATGGTTTGATAACGATTCTGCATCTGCCATGATTGTGCCGCACCTTGACTGATCACCTCAATCACAGCTGCGCAATCCATTCCTGCCTGCTGACCAAAATGTAAGGCTTCAGCCAATCCCTGCACCACACCGGCAATACAGATCTGGTTCATCATTTTTGCCAACTGCCCACTGCCGGAGCTACCTAATAATTTGCAACAACGGGCAAAACTTTGAATAGCAGGTTCTACTCGGTCAAAATCCACCACATCGCCTCCGGCCATAACAGTGAGTTGACCATTTTCTGCACC
Organism: Neptunicella plasticusilytica; assembly: GCF_047922965.1. GTDB lineage: Bacteria > Pseudomonadota > Gammaproteobacteria > Enterobacterales > Alteromonadaceae > Neptunicella > Neptunicella plasticusilytica. Next base: position 1,955,646 of record NZ_CP150481.1, on the reverse strand, counting down.
AGCCTGACCGCCAGAGACAGGAGCATCAACAAAACCCACTTGTTTGCCTTTACAACTGGCATATAACTCACGAGCGACTTGTGCGGAAACAGTACTATGATCAACCAGCACACTACCCGCTGCCATTGTTTGCAACACCCCCTGCTCGGCTAATACCACTTCACGCACATCGTCATCGTTACCTACACACAGAAACACAATTTCGGCATTAGTCGCAGCTTCGGCCGGACTTTTTGCCATTCTTCCTGCATATTGCTCACACCACTTATTGGCTTTAGAGGTAGTGCGATTAAATACGCACACATCAAACCCCTGCTGTTGTAAGTGGCCCGCCATGGGGTAACCCATAACACCTAATCCGATAAAAGCGACTTTTTGTGACATATTTTTCTCTTTAAAAGGGGACGTTAAACTGCAAACTCAACCGCGTTGTTAGCTGTCAATATCCAAGACTACCAGCTAAATTATTCGCATTGGGATCCAGTCATCCCGACAACCAGTTACATTGAAACTAAAGTTCAATACACTCTAACCATATCAAGGCGTTAAAGGTTACACTATTGAAAAACCACATACCATTTGAAGGATAACTAATGAGCGATAATATCTATCAATTTTCGGCAACCAGAAATGATGGAACGGAGCAATCATTGCAGGAATACCAAAACAAAGTGGTATTAATTGTTAATACCGCCAGTAAATGTGGTTTTACCCCACAGTATGAAGGACTACAAAAAATCTATCAGCAATACCAGCAATATGGCCTTGAAGTATTGGCTTTTCCCTGCGATCAATTTGGTCATCAGGAGCCAGGTGACGATGGAGAAATCGCCCAGTTTTGCAGCCTTAATTTCAACACCCAGTTCCCGTTATTCAAAAAAATAGAGGTAAACGGTGACAACGCTCATCCGCTCTATCAATATTTAAAAAGCCATGCCAAAGGGTTACTCGGTAGCCAACGAATCAAATGGAATTTCACCAAGTTCCTGATTAATCGCCAGGGCGAAGTTGTCAAACGCTATGCACCCACGGCCAAACCGGAAAGTCTGGTGCTGGACATCAAAAAACAATTAGGCTGAAACATAAAAATGAATGTATTGATATTCAGCGCCAAAAAATATGATCGCAAATACCTATCCGAGCATAATCAGTCAGGCCAGCTCAGCCTGACTTTTACCGAGACCAGACTCGGCCCGGGATCTTGCCAGTTAGCCGGTGGATACGATGCTATCTGCGTTTTTGTAAACGACGTTGTTGACGATCAGGTGCTGGATTTTCTCGCAACTAACCAAGTCAGGCATATTGCCTTGCGCTGTGCCGGTTTTAATAATATTGATCTGGCTAGCGCACGGCGCCATGGCATATCGGTATCCCGTGTTCCACATTATTCCCCCGAATCGGTCGCTGAACATACTGTCAGCCTGATGCTCACATTAAACCGCAAAACCCATAAAGCCTTTAACCGTGTCAGGGAAAGCAATTTCTCGCTAAACGGTTTATTGGGTTTTAATATGTTTAATAAAACGGTGGGGATTATCGGTACAGGTAATATTGGCATTGCAGTGGCGAATATCTTACTTGGAATGGGATGCAAGTTGCTTTGCCATGATCCCTTGCCTAATCCTGCTCTACAGGAAAAAGGTGTGCAGTATGTGGAACTTGGACCGCTATGCCAGCAAGCGGATATTATCAGTTTACATTGTCCGTTAACTGCCGCCACAAAGCATATTATTAATGCTGATTCAATTGAACAGATGAAACCCGGGGTTATGCTAATTAATACTTCCCGCGGTGGCCTGATTGATACGCCGGCTGTGATTAACGGTTTGAAAAGCCACCAAATAGGCTATCTAGGGCTGGATGTGTATGAAATGGAATCGGAACTGTTTTTTGAGGACTTGTCTGACACCGTGATTCAGGACGATACTTTTGAACGCTTGCTCAGCTTTCCGAATGTTCTGCTCACCGGCCATCAAGGCTTCTTTACTCATGAAGCCTTGCAACAAATAGCCCAAACAACCTTAAATAATCTGAGACTATTTGCCGCTGATAAAAGTGATCCTGAAACCTTCTTGACCTTATAGCAATTGTTATAAAGCAGCTGTCTATTTTAACTGGACTGTCGCGCGATCAGATGAAAATATTTACCTAGCCACATATAAGGCTCGTGTTTTCCCCATTTTAGTTCCAGCTCTTTGAGTTGTTGATAATGACTCTGCTGAATGGCCTTGTCGCGCACATAATCATGGAAACAGCGAATTCCGGCCTGATGAACAATCGGCATAGATAACCTTTCCAATTCAGCAATAACCTGTTTGGGTGCGATAGCATTATTCGGATTAAGCCTGACTCTGTTACCAACCGCAAAATCCTTGTCGATATAATCAAAATTGCCGTACAACACATTACCAAACAGATGGGCATCCCGATTAAAAAAGCTTAACGACAAAATACCAGCCGGCTTAACCAAAGACTTCAGCTTTTTAATAATGGCTAGCGGCTCTTGCAGCCACTCCAGCACTGCATGACAAATCACCACATCATACTGCTGATGATCTAGCTGCTGAATCTCCCCCTGCTGATAACTGAAACCGCGATATCCTGAACATTGTTGTTGAGCAAGTACCAGCATGTCCGCAGAAATATCATTCACATGTACCCGGTGGCCCCGTTCCAGCAATGCCAGCGCCATTTCCCCGCTACCGCCACCGGCCTCAAGTATATTGACAGATTCGGCCGGTAAATAGCGATCCAGATAGTGCAGCAGCAGTTCATGACGTAACTGGCCTTTAGTGGTGCCATAAATATTGCGCTGAAATTTATTTGCTATCGAATCAAAGCTTTGATCTGGTTTATGATGGGGTTTCATTTGCTACAAGTTGCCTGTTATGGAAATATTTACGCTCAAAAAAATCGCATCAATGTTATTGATGCCACTGCCTCTTATTGTGACACTTTTACTGATTAGCTGGATATGTATTTATCGGCAACGTCAAAAATGGGCATATAGTTTACAGGCAATCGCCGTAGCGACATTATTACTGACTTCCACTTCCTGGCTACCCAATCAACTATTGGGTGAGCTGGAGCAACAATACCACCAGTTTGATTTAGCCACGCCAGTCAAAAAAATTGTAGTAATGGGCTGTGGCCACACTAATGATGGGCGTTTACCCATCACTTCACAGTTAAAACCCTGTTCTTTGTACCGGCTTATTGAGGCTATGCGCATTCAACAAGCCAATCCTGGCAGTCTATTAATTACCTCGGGTTATTCGGAAGAGCCTTTTAGCAATGCCGAGGAGATGCGTAACTTGGCCATCAGTCTGGGCGTCGCTCCGGAACGGATCCTGATGCAAACACGCTCTCGAGATACTGAGCAGGAAGTCATCAATCTCAAACCTATGCTCAGCCAGCAACCTTTTGCGATGGTCACCTCCGCAAGCCATATGCAACGGGCGATGCATTTGTTTGAACAACAGGGCTTGCATCCTATTGCTGCCCCCACCGAGCATTTTGTTAAACAAAGCGACGCTGTTGAACCTGGCTGGTGGAGTGAACTGCCCCATTCAACCAATATCTATAAATTCGAACGCTATTGGTATGAAGCAATGGGACAAATGTGGTTATTTTTGCGAGGTAAATAATTGCGTCAATGGGTTCACCTTACCAATGCATTTTCTGTTGAATAAAATGGGTTAACTTATCGGCATTGGCTTGGTGCTGTGCCACTCTGGGGTGTTGCCCATAGCCGTTAAAATCGAAAAACAGGGTTGAGAGTTTTTGATCATCAAATTTGTCACGCATCGTTTCTACCGCCTGACGAAGATAATCAGGCCAATCCGACCCTTTTCTGGTTGCATCCATACTACCCAATGCACAAATAATTTCGGCTTCGGGATATTTTTGCCGAATCGATCTGACAAAATCAATATAGGCCTCGACCCGTTGTTGCTCGTCAGGTACCACTGCCATTCTACCCTCACGTTCAACCAGCCAGCTATCATTCTGAAATAAGTTAATCAAAACCACATCAGGTGTCCATTGGCTGAAATCCCATTGCGAATCATTATTCCCTACCGCACTAAGCTGATCATAAAATTGCGGCATAATAAAAGGAAACCAGCTGACCATAATACCGATACCACTTTGCGAAATGGTATGTAACTCGGCATCAAGCTGGCGAGCTGCAATAGAGCCATAGGCCAGATAATTATTCTTCTCTGAAAGGTTGTCGTCAGCGCCATTGTAGGCACCTTCGTTGCCCATACCACTAGTGATTGAGTCACCGTATATTTCAATTTTATGTGGCAGTTGCATCGGTGGCGGCAGTAATTTTTGTCCTTCGGCTAGAACAAGTCCCTTAAATGCGGTATTGCCTTCCTCGCCTTCAGTGCGCTTGTAGATCTCGACACTATGCTTACCTTCGCCCAGGCTGTCTGATAACCAGTAGGTTTTCTCACCTTTTTCAGCCTGAATAACATAAGGATAGCGATCATCCCCATCGATGATCACATTAAAGAAGTTTTTGCCCTGGTCATCATCCAATATCACGGACAAGGCCGTACCACTAAAATTGGCTTTAATACTTGTCCCTGGCCAGGATAATAATGGCGCTCGCGGGTCGGAAAAATCGATACGTCCGGTATAAATATAAGCATTATTATCTGGACTGATTCTGACATTATCGGCAAATGCCGCATTGCCCCATACTAAACAAATTAATAACAACCCAATTGATTTATTTAACTGCATTATGTTCTCTACTTATTTAAAATTTAAAAATCATTACACCGGATTATCGATATCGATAAAAGTCACGTCCAGACCAAAATTTTCAGCCAAATACTCCCCAACAGCTTTGGCGCCATAACGCTCACTAGCATGATGACCTGCAGCAAAAAAGTGAATCCCCATTTCCCTGGCAGTATGAATGGTTTGTTCTGATGCTTCGCCAGTAATAAAGGCGTCAATTCCCTGACTGGCCGCCAAATCTATATACCCCTGACCGCCACCTGTGCACCATGCCACAGTTTTAATCGAATCTTCACCACATTTTTCAACCAGAGGCTGCCGCTTTAGCTTTGTTGCGATCCTCTGTTCAAGCTCTTTTACCGATATCGACGATTCAAAATAACCTTGCATCGCCACACTTTGAGGGTTATTGATTTCCAGACCCCCACTCACTTTTAAGCCAAGAATGTTGGCTAGCCGGGCATTATTACCCAGCTCCGGATGTATATCCAAAGGCAGATGGTAGGCATACAGGTTGATATCATGATTGAGCAATGCCTGTATACGACGCTTTTTCATGCCAGTGATACGTTCATCCTCTCCTTTCCAGAAATAACCATGATGAACAAAAATCGCGTCGGCCTGGCATTCAATGGCTTTGTCAATCAGCGCCTGACTGGCCGTCACACCGGTAACCAATTTGGATATTTGCAATTTTCCTTCTACTTGCAGCCCATTGGGGCAATAGTCTTTAACCTTATCTGGCTTCAACAGGTTATCCAACTCTGTCAGTAGTTGCTTATTATTTATACTCATATCGCTTATCCTGTCGCCATAATTAGACATCTAAATTAAAAAGAGGTATAAAATGCCCTCACTTTTTAATCATAGAGAAAAACGGAACTATCCCGCAATGAGTAAACTGGATAAAGATCAAGTTATCGAAAAATTTACCCAAGCCTATAAGGCTGCCAACGGCAAAGCTCCGGTTATCGAAGCCAAAGGTGGTTGGTATAGTGTCGACGGTGAAAAAAATGTCCGCCTTGCGCAATTAGATGAGCAAGCTGATGAATTAGCCGCCAGTAAAAAAGCCCCGGCCGCAAAAGCAGAAAAGGCGACTCCAGCCAAAAAAGCTGAAGCAGCACCTAAAGCTAAGAAAGCTGCTGTCAGTAAAAAAGCGGAAAGTACACCTAAACCGGCTAAAAAATCTGCAGCCAAGAAAACCAAAAAGTCAGCAGGTTTCTCGGTAAAAGAATTTTGGAACAACTTGCTGAAATCAAAAGATCACGATTGCGATACACCTCGTTAATCTATTCCCAGATCTAGCAGCAAATAAAAAAAACCTGTCAAATGACAGGTTTTTTTGGTTGATGCTATCCGGTTTTACCTAATTTCACTGTATAGCCGGGTTTATGCCGTTTTACTGGGATAAAATCACTACGGGCACAGACCAGTGTTTGTAATTCCGCACTGACCTGTAGCTCATATTGATTATTGTTTAACTGCTTGGTGACGGTTGCAATACGAGCCTGGAAGCTTCCTCTTTTAATAAATACTTTCTTACCGACTAATGTCGATGAAACAGAACCATTCTGGTTTGACAAATTGCTGGGGCGCATCGCCTGCTTAAAAGACGTTGTAAATTAGCGCTAATCTAACCTGTTTCACCTGTTTAGGTAAGTATTAGCGAAAATACCCATCCAGCTTAACGAATACTCGATTGGCGATAAAAAAAGCACCTTTACAGGTGCTTTAGTTTGTTTCTATAGCTTGGAGTTTTCTACCCGGCTTTTGAGCTTTTGTCCGGGTCTGAATGTCACCACCCTTCTCGCCCGGATGGGAATATCTTCACCGGTTTTAGGATTCCGTCCAGGCCGTTCATTCTTTTGACGTAAGTCAAAATTACCAAAACCCGACAGTTTTACCTGTTCCCCTGCTTCGAGCGCTTCCCTGACTTCTTCAAAAAAAGTTTCAACCAGTTCTTTAGCGTCACGCTTGTTGATCCCCAACTTCTCAAATAAATGATCCGCCATTTCTGCTTTGGTGAGTGCCATATATTCATTCCCTCAAGGATGCATCAAATTTTTCAGATAATACCGCTACAATGTCATTAACCATTGCCTGAATTTCTTGCTCTTCAAGTGTTTTTGTCGAATCTTGTAAAGTTAAAGAGATTGCCAAGCTTTTTTTGTTTTCAGCAATACCCTTACCTTTATATACGTCGAACAAGTTTAGGCCAACTAATTGATTTACGCTACATTTTTCAATAGTAGACAGAATTTCACCAATTGCAATTCGTTCATCAACAACAATGGCAATATCCCGCTTATTTGCCGGAAATTTGGATATTTCTTTTGCCGACGGTAAAACCCGTTGCGAAATTTTGTCCAAATAAAGCTCAAACGCCAGTACTTTGGCGTTTAAACCTAACTGCTTGTCAAATTTCGGATGCAATGTACCAACATAACCAACTAACTGATCATCACAATAAACGGCCGCTGTCTGTCCAGGATGCAGAGCACTGTGTTGGGCCGCTTTAAAGCTGAACTGACCGGGATTAGCGGTATTGGCCAACAGCATCTCGACATCCCCTTTAATATCATAAAAATCAACCGACTCGGATGCCAGATCCCAATGTTCACCATAACGGCTGCCGGCAATAACACCGGCAATCATGGATTCCTGACGTACGCCATTCTCGGCCTCCTGATCAGGAATAAAACGCAGTCCCGTCTCGAACAAGCGAATACGTCCTTGCTGGCGTTTTTGGTTATATGAAACGGCTTGTAACAATCCAGTCCATAAACTGACCCGCATCACCGACATATCAGATGCGATAGGATGCGGTAACACCAGCCCGGCTAGATCCGGGAACAATGCCGATTGCACTGCGGGATCAACAAACGAATAGGTAATAGCTTCCTGATAACCACGATTCACTAGCGTCTGCTTCAGACTGCTCAGCGGTAACTCAGCTTCTCGGCGACCAGACAGATGTAAATGCGCTAACGGAGCCTGATCGGCAATATTGTTATAACCGTATACCCGTGCGACTTCTTCAATCAGATCTTCTTCAATGCTGATATCGAATCTATAACTAGGCACGTTAACATGCCATTCCAGATCGTTATCAATCCGGTTTTGCGCCACTTCCAGCCCTAGGCGTTGCAGAATGTCGGTCACCTGCCCGTCATCGATTTTCACCCCAAGCAGACGGGTTAAGCGCGATTGACGCAATTTTACACTGGCAGTCTGTGGAATATGCTTTTCATCCACTGCTTCAACAATAGGACCAGCCTGACCACCAACAATATCCAGTAGTAACGCTGTAGCGCGTTCCATTGCAGTACGTTGCAATTGCGGATCAACCCCGCGCTCGTAGCGATGGGATGCATCGGTATGCAAACCATATTGACGGGCACGGCCGGTAATTGCCAAAGGTGCAAAAAAGGCACTTTCCAGAAAAATATCCGAACTCTCCGACGTCACACCCGAATGTAATCCGCCAAATACGCCTGCCATGGCTAACGCTTTGTTGTCATCGGCAATAACCAAAGTATCAGCGTTCAGCTCAACTTCATTACCATCCAGTAAAACCAGTTTCTCTTTATCATTGGCCAACCGGACATTAATTCCCCCATCAATTGCAGACAAGTCAAACGCATGCATAGGGTGACCCATTTCCAGCAACACAAAATTGGTCACATCCACCACCGGGTCAATACTGCGCACGCCACATCGACGCAATTTTTCCTTTAACCATAACGGGGTTGCCGTGTTCAGGTTAATCCCTTTAATAACCCTGCCAAGATAACGGGGGCACGCCTCGGGTGCAGACAAGGTAATATCACGCTTATCATCAATACTGGCCGCTATCGACTGTATCTCTGGTTCTGTGACCTGAGCCTGGTTCAATACCCCAACTTCACGCGCCAATCCTCGAATACCCAGACAATCAGCCCTGTTCGGGGTCAAATCGACTTCGATTGTGACATCGTCCAGTTGCAGATATTCGCGAATATCCTGACCTAACGGCGCATCTTGCGGCAATTCAATAATGCCGTCGTGATCATCAGATAATTGTAGTTCCGAATTGGAGCACAACATGCCAAAAGAAGGTTGACCACGCAGTTTAGCTTTTTTAATCTTGAAGTTGCCCGGTAAAACAGCCCCTACCATAGCAACTGCGACTTTTAAGCCTTGTCGACAATTGGGCGCACCACATACGATATCCAGCAGTTCATCCTGCCCCACATCAATTTTAGTTACGCGTAACTTATCCGCATCGGGATGCTGGCCACATTCAACCACTTCACCGATCACTACCCCGCTAAATTCGCCCGCAACCGGTTCGACACTGTCAACTTCCAGTCCGGCCATGGTAATTTGATGGGCAAGTTGTTCAGAAGATACTGCAGGATTAACCCACTCTCTTAACCACTTTTCACTGAATTTCATTGTCAATTGCCCTTACTTGAACTGTTTGATAAAACGTAAATCATTTTCGAAGAATGAACGCAGATCATTGACGCCATAACGGATCATGGTAAGTCGCTCGACGCCAATACCAAAAGCAAAACCGGTGTACACTTCCGGATCGATATTAACTGCCTTAAGCACATTAGGGTGTACCATTCCACAACCCAGGACTTCCAGCCATTTACCATTTTCCTGCATTACATCCACTTCAGCTGAAGGCTCTGTAAAAGGGAAGTAGGATGGGCGGAAACGCACTTCCAGCTCACGCTCAAAAAAATGATTCAAAAAGTCATGTAATATGCCTTTGAGTTCGGCAAAGTTGACATTTTTGTCCACCATCAAACCTTCAACCTGATGAAACATCGGTGTATGCGTCTGATCATAATCATTACGGTATACTCGTCCGGGAGAAATAATCCGTAACGGGGGTTGTTCCGTTTCCATGGTACGGATTTGCACGCCGGAGGTTTGCGTACGTAGCATCAGGTCGGGATTAAAATAAAAAGTATCATGATCAGCACGGGCCGGGTGATGAGCCGGAATATTCAAGGCATCAAAATTATGAAAACCATCCTCCACTTCCGGGCCAGTTTTAACGCTAAAACCAATCTCGGCGAAAAAGTTTTCCATCCGCTCAATGGTGCGGGTAACAGGGTGCAATCCGCCCATCTCGATACTACGTCCGGGAAGGCTGACATCAATGGTTTCTGCCGCCAACTTGGCGTCCAGCTCAGCAGCTTTCAACTCTTCACCACGTAGATGAATTACCTGCTGAATTTGCTGTTTGGCCTGATTAATTTTTTGACCTGCTGCCGGGCGCTCTTCATTGGATAATTTACCCAATCCTTTCAGCAATTCGGTCAACTTACCTTTTTTACCCAGATATTCGACTCGAACCGCATCCAGCTCGGTAGGCTGCGAGGCACTATTAATCTGTTCTTCGGCTTGTTTGATTATGGCAATTAAGTCCATTATTTCTCCAACAGGAATTGCGATACGCTGGCCACACGGGGCCATAAATAAAAGACAGCGATTTTACACGAAATAGCCATTTATCCGCCAGTTTTGCGGCAATAAATTACTCATTTTTCAACAATTAACCGGATCTTAATGAACAGATAAGGTTCTGCAACGATAAATGCGCGGAAAAGCTGTTTGATTACTGCGCAGAAACGAAAAACGGGAAGCATCCTGCTTCCCGTTTTCCGAAAGAACTTAAACTTAATTAATTAATAGTTAATTAAGCCAATGCACCTTTAGCCGCTTCGACTAATGCGCTGAATGCTGTTTTATCATGTACTGCGATGTCAGCCAGGATCTTACGATCGATTTCGACAGACGCTTTTTTCAGACCGTTGATGAAACGGCTGTATGACAAACCATTTTGACGTGCCGCAGCATTAATACGAGCAATCCACAATTGACGGAATTGACGCTTACGCTGACGACGGTCACGATATGCATATTGACCAGCTTTAGTTACTGCCTGAACAGCAACACGGTAAACACGACTACGAGCACCGTAATAACCTTTAGCCTGTTTTAATACTTTTTTGTGACGAGCACGGGCAACAACGCCCCTTGTAACTCTAGCCATTATTCAATCTCCTCAAAGTTTAAGCGTACGGCAACATGCGTTGGATCAACGCTGTATCCGAATCATGGGCCAATTTTTTGCCACGTAAGTGACGTTTACGCTTAGAACTCTTCTTGGTCAGAATGTGACGCAAGTGAGACTGTTTGGTTTTAAAGCGACCGGAAGCTGATTTTTTAAAACGCTTCGCGGCACCGCTGTGGGATTTCATTTTAGACATTGCTAAAACTCCGCATTTTTAAAGTAAAGGGTTAAATACCCTCATAGTTTCAACATGATAGCAAGGTGAACAGTGATGAGCTGTTACTTGTAAACCTTAACTACCGCTTTATAGGAGCTAACACCATGATCATCTGACGACCTTCAACCCTATTCGGGAAAGATTCGCAGTTGGCAATGTCTTCCAAATCAGATTTAACCCGATTCAGTTGCTCAATGCCGATCTCCTGGTGTGCCATTTCACGTCCGCGGAAGCGGATTGTGACTTTGGCTTTATCACCTCCTTCAAGAAAGCGACGCAGGTTGCGCAGTTTTACCTGGTAATCGCCTTCATCCGTGCCAGGGCGGAATTTCACCTCCTTGACCTGAATTTGCTTTTGCTTTTTCTTTTGCTCTTTTAGAGCTTTACTCTTTTCAAAGAGGAACTTGCCATAGTCCATTATTTTGCAAACGGGTGGTTCTGCATTTGGGCTGATTTCAACTAAATCCAAATCCACCTGGGTGGCAGCGGTCAGAGCTTCATCGATAGTGACGATCCCCGCCTGCTCACCATCCTTGCCTATTAAACGAACTTCTTTCGCATCGATTTCTTCGTTAATGCGAGCCTTGTCCGATGCCGGGCCTTTACTGTTAGCGCCTTTAATGTGCTATTCCTCCAAGAAATTAATCAAATTTTTTACTACTGACCTGTTCGCGAAGCTTGCTAATCAAGTCTTCTATAGCGAATTTACCCAGGTCTTCGCCTTTGCGAGTCCTTACCGCGACTTGGTTTGATGCCATTTCCTGATCACCAATTACCAACATGTAAGGAACACGCCTAAGCGTGTGCTCGCGGATTTTAAAGCCTATCTTCTCATTTCTCAAGTCCGACTTAACTCTAAATCCGGATTCTTTCAGTGTTTTTTCCAGTTTTTTGACATATTCGGCCTGATTATCGGTAATATTCATGATCACCACTTGCAATGGTGAAAGCCATAAAGGGAAGTGTCCGGCGTATTCTTCGGTCAAAATACCAATAAATCGTTCCAGCGATCCTAAGGTTGCTCGGTGAATCATCACCGGTACTTTTTTCTCACCATCTTCGGCCACATAAGTTGAACCCAAGCGTCCCGGCATGGAAAAATCCAGCTGAACAGTACCACATTGCCAGGCCCGATCCAGACAGTCATGCAGAGTAAACTCAATTTTAGGACCATAAAACGCCCCTTCACCAGGCAAATACTGAAATTCAATATTCTTGCTTGCCAGTGCTGCAGCCAGTTTTTGCTCCGCCTTGTCCCAAACTTCATCACTACCAACACGCTTTTCCGGACGGGTAGATAGCTTAACCACTATTTTGTCAAAACCGAACGTCTGGTAAGTCTCGTAAATCATATCAATACAACGACCAACTTCATCCAGGATCTGGTCTTCGGTGCAGAAAATGTGCGCATCATCCTGAGTAAAACCCCGTACCCGCATCAAGCCATGTAAGGCACCTGATGGTTCGTTACGATGACAGCAGCCAAATTCGGCCATACGCAAAGGCAAGTCACGATAAGATTTCAACCCCTGATTAAAAATCTGTACATGGCCCGGACAGTTCATCGGCTTAATTGCGTACTCGCGTTTTTCCGATTCGGTGGTAAACATGTTTTCGGCGTATTTATCCCAGTGGCCGGATTTTTCCCATAAGGAACGATCCATCATTAACGGGCCTTTAACTTCACCGTAATCATATTTATGCTGCTTTTCACGAATAAACTTTTCCAACTCGGTATAAATTGTCCAGCCATCATTGTGCCAGAACACCATACCAGGGGCTTCTTCTTGCCAATGGAACAAATCAAGCGTTTTACCAATTTTTCGATGATCGCGTTTTTCAGCTTCTTCTAAACGGGTTAAATAGGCAGAAAGCTGCTTTTTATCCGCCCAGGCTGTACCGTAAATACGTTGCAACATTTTATTGTCACTGTTACCACGCCAGTAGGCCCCTGCCACTTTCATCAATTTAAAATGCTGGCAAAAACGCATATTAGGTACATGCGGACCACGGCACATATCGATGTATTCTTCGTGGTGATACAAGCCTGGATGATCACCTTTGTCGATATTGTCATCCAGAATTTCAATTTTATAGGTTTCACCGCGGCTGGCAAAGGTATCGCGGGCCTGCTGCCAGCTCACCACTTTTTTAATTACGTCATAATTAGTTTTGGCCAGTGCTTTCATGCGCTTTTCCAGCGCGTCTATATCGTCCTGCGATATCGGGCGATCAATATCAATGTCATAGTAGAAACCGTTATCAATAACCGGGCCAATTGCCATTTTGGTATCAGGCCATAACTGTTTAATTGCATGCCCCAACAAGTGCGCGCAAGAGTGACGTATAATCTCCAGTCCGTCTTCATCCCGGGCAGTAATAATTTGTAGCGTCGCGTCCTGCTCAATTAAATCGCAGGCATCGACCAGTTGACCATCCACTTTTCCGGCAATGGTCGCTTTGGCTAGACCAGGACCAATATCGTTGGCTACGTCGAGTACAGAAACAGATTCAGAAAATTGGCGTTGGCTGCCATCGGGAAGTGTAATTAAAGGCATGTTATGTCCTAAACAGTGGTGACACAAACCAGGTGCCACTTGTCATATAAATAGTTCAAAAGATAAAACACCCGCTTTGGGGTGTTTTTTGGCTGAGTCCAGTTTAATATGAACACAATAGCGCGCACTATAACGAATTTGGCGGTAAAAATGCAATCTCTGATTTGTATGTTGCTCTTTTCTATGACTCTCTCCTGCGCGGCACAGGAATGGCAATTAGAAAACGAAAAAGACCAAATTAAGCTATTCAGTCAAAATACTTCATCCGGTATCAAAAAAGTCAAAGCTATTACCACAATCCATAGTCGTCTGGGGGCGCTAATCTTGTTGCTTGATGACACTGAAAAAAGCAGTGACTGGATCGACAGCATTGATAAAGTGGAGTTAATTGAGCGGCCACAACTCAACCAGGCTATTGTACATAGTTATTTTTCTGCCCCATGGCCTATAGAAGACCGTGACATGATTACCTTATCCAACACTTTCCAGAACAAACAGAACTTGCAGATCCGTATCGATATCCAGGATTATGGCGAGCACTATCCCAAACACAAAGACTATATCCGCATGCATTCAGTACAAGGGACCTGGCTGGTCAGCCCATTGCCGGACGGTCAGATTGAAATCCAATATCAGGGGACGGCAGATCCGGCCGGCCACATTCCACTTTGGCTAGTCAATAAAATTATGCTGTCCTCCACCCGCAACACCTTTAAACAGTTGCGCCGAATCATTGTTAAGCCGGAATACCAGACCGAACCACCGTCCTATATCCACGAAATTGCCAGCCAAATCCCTTAGTCCTAAAATTTTTGCGAAACTGGGCCATAATAAACAGAACTTCACTAACAGGTTTTGGCATGTGGCAACATATTTGTGAACAAATTAGTTCTTCACTCGGGGCAAGGTTCGATTGCGATAAACCGACGCAGCTTAAAGGTGATAGCGAGCAGCAAATTTACCTGCTGGAAAATCCGCAATATCAATTCTTTGTTAAGCTTGCCAGTAAAGGGCAACACCAGCGTTTTGAATCAGAAGTACTTGGATTGGAACACTTGCGCGTTGCCAGCGCCATTTATATTCCCCAGGTCATCAGTTGCGGCGTAGTCGCACAAAAAAGTTACCTGGTTCTGGAGTATTTGCCCTTCGTCAAACCTGACGAAAAAGATTGGCGAAGTTTTGGTCAGCAACTGGCCAAATTACACCAATTTGAGCCGCAGCCCATGTATGGCTGGCAGGAAGACAATTATATCGGTCTTAGCGTCCAACCCAATCAATGGCACAAAAAATGGGCTACCTTTTTTGCCGAGCAACGTATTGGCTACCAATTACAGTTACTCAAAGAAAAAGGCCATGAGCTAGCTAATATAGATTCGATTATCGCCAAGGTTAAGGAACTGCTGCATAACCATCAACCCAAAGCCAGCTTGTTACATGGAGACTTATGGCAAGGGAACCTTGGCTTTATCTTGCACCAGAGCTGCCTGTTTGATCCTGCCTGCTACTACGGGGACAGGGAAACAGATTTGGCCATGTCCGAACTGTTTGGCCAGCTACCTATGCCGTTTTATCAGGGATATAACGACATATGGCCGGTGGACGAAGGCTACGAATACCGCAAATCGATTTATCAGCTTTATCATATCCTTAACCATGCGTTACTGTTTGGTGGCAATTACCTCGCGTCTGCTCATACCCTGATTGTTAATCTGGACGCCTAGAAGTTGCAATTTTAAATGTAATACCAAAGCGTGATAAAATTAATAACTATTTCAGTACGTTAATATCCTATAAGTAGAATCAATGCAGAATAAAACCATTCTAATTACCGGTGCCGCCAGACGTATTGGCGCCCACTGTGCCAGACACCTTCATCATTTAGGCGCGAATATCATTATTCACTGTCATCATTCCGTTGATGAAGCCGGACAGCTAGCCGATGAACTTAATCATATCCGGCCAAACACGACTAAAGTGATTCAGGGAGATATCAGCAACTACCAGCACCTGGAAGATATTGCCGAACAAGCCAGGCGTGCTTTCGGGCAACTGAATGTACTTATTAATAATGCGTCTACTTTCTATCCCAGGACATTTGGTGACAACAATCTGGACGATTGGCAATCGCTGGTTGGCTCCAATATGCAAGGCCCATTTTTTCTGTCTCAGCATCTTAAAAAAGATTTACAACAAG
The DNA here is from genome assembly GCF_047922965.1 of Neptunicella plasticusilytica. Classification (GTDB taxonomy): domain Bacteria; phylum Pseudomonadota; class Gammaproteobacteria; order Enterobacterales; family Alteromonadaceae; genus Neptunicella; species Neptunicella plasticusilytica. The sequence continues at coordinate 1,939,846 of NZ_CP150481.1, read as the reverse complement.
ATCAGGGCGTTATCATAAACATGCTGGATATCCATGCACAAAGTCCGCTGAAGAACCATACTCTGTATTGCATGGCGAAAGCAGCGCAAGCGATGATGACCAAATCGCTGGCATTGGAATTAGCTCCTGACATCCGGGTTAATGGCATCGCCCCAGGGGCAATCATGTGGCCGGAGAATTCAATGGACAATCAAACAAAACAGGAGATTCTGGCGCAAATCCCAATGACAGAATTAGGCAGCGCAGAAGATATTGCTCAAGCCATAAGCTATTTAATTCAAGCCCCTTATGTTACCGGCCAGATACTGTCGATTGATGGGGGTAAAAGCCTGAATTAATCACTCTCCAGGAGATATTATGGATACCAAACACCAGATAATAGAATGTCCGCATTGCGGACATAAAATGCATATTGATCTTGATTACAGTAACGGCGATCAGGATTACTTTGAAGATTGTACCAACTGTTGTAATCCCATCCATTTAAATCTGCACATCAATGACTTGCAACATAAGCTGGAGCTGAATATCAGTTCAGATGATGAACAGATTTATTGAACCGTCTAACACAATCCTAACCTTTATATTTCAATGTCAGATGTTTAGGATCGGGAATTCTTAGTCGACTTGCCAAAGGATGTTGTAGTCGCTTCAATTCTGCTAAAACCAACTGTGCCACTTCCCTGGCGCCTAGTTGATTTAAGTGAGTATCATCCGACACACCTACCGGGTAATTAGGATGAACGCCTGGAGCAATATGCATAAAACGCAATAATGAACCGGCATCACCTTGTGCCTGAAAATGATCATGAGTCAATTTTTCTGCGTCAATCAACACCACATTTTCTTGTTTCGCCACCTGGCGCACTAATTCCGCATAAACCGGATGGGTTTCTTGCAGTTTTCCCTGTGGGTCAAAGTAACGACGGGTAATCGGCGTCAGCAACAATGGATGGGCTTTTTTATCACGTGTTTCAACGACAAAACGGGTTAAATTAGCCGTGAACTGTTCTGGAGTAGTATAACGGTCAACCTTGGTTTTATGCTCGTCATTATGACCAAACTGAATAAATACATAATCCCCTTCATGTAATGAATCCAGAATAGATTGCCAACGCCCTTCGCTGATAAAAGTTCGAGTGCTGCGGCCATTCTTGGCAAGATTATCAACTTTGGTTTGTTGATTAAAAAAGTAGCTGAAAGGCACTCCCCAACCCGTTTCCGGATAATCTTTTACGTCTTTAATCGCCATCGTGGAATCACCTGCCATAAAGACTTGTACTATAGGTTCATCTGCCCGTGACAGAGCTGAAAATAACGTCATCAGGGTAAGTAACAGGAGCTTGTTCATCTTTATCTCATCACCAAACGGTAGTTAAAACAGAAGAGCTAGCTTAAAGCTTTATAAACCATGCCACACAACTAAAGAGCGTTTTATTCGTATATTAAGCACCAATTGTTCAGTTAATATGCAGACTGTCTAAAAAAGCACAACTCAACGCATAATTGCCAAAAAATCGCTTGCACTGATATGTCCGCATCGTTACTATACGCGCCGTTTCCAGCATCCCTTGCCGGAAATATTTTATCAGTGCGTCCGTAGCTCAGTTGGTTAGAGCACCACCTTGACATGGTGGGGGTCGGTGATTCGAGTTCACTCGGACGCACCATTTCTTCTGCTCTATATAATATCTAAAGCCAAACTACTGGAACGCGCACCCAGCCTTCCATTAATATCCGGGCGCTGCGACTCATAATCGCCTTGGTTACCTTCCATTGATCATTCTGTTTAACTGCTTCCGCTCCGACGCGCAATGTACCGGAAGGATGACCAAAACAAACAGAATTGCGCTCTCTGCCACCAGCGGCCACATTAACCACTGTACCCGGGATTGCAGCAGCAGTGCCTATTGCCACCGCCGCCGTCCCCATCATAGCGTGGTGCAGTTTACCCATTGAGAGCGCGCGTACATTTAAATCAATCTCGGTTGCGGGCACCACTTTACCGCTAGATGCTATATATTCGGCCGGCGGTGCTACAAACGCCACTTTAGGAGTGTGTTGGCGCATGGCCGCTTCATCAATATGCTTAATCAGCCCCATTTTTAACGCACCATGAGCGCGAATGGTTTCAAATAAGGCTAAGGCTTTGTCACTACCGTTAATCGCATCCTGCAACTCGGTTCCGCTATAACCAATATCTTGCGCATTGACAAAAATAGTCGGAATACCCGCGTTAATTAAGGTGGCTTGCAGCGCTCCCACTCCGGGAATATCCAGTTTATCGATCAGATTACCGGTGGGAAATATCCCGCCACCTTCGCCATCATTTTCTTCCGCAGGATCGTCAGCGGGATCAATAAACTCAATTTGCACTTCGGCGGCTGGAAAGGTCACACCATCCAGCTCAAAATCACCGGTTTCCTGCACCTCGCCATTGCTGACGGGCACATGGGCAATAATGGTTTTAGCGATATTAGCCTGCCAGATCCGCACAGTGGCAATACCATTTACTGGAATGCGATCGGCATCGACTAAACCATTATTAATCGCAAACGCCCCTACTGCTGCAGTCAGATTGCCACAATTACCGCTCCAGTCGATAAAAGGTTTGTCGATAGCCACCTGGCCAAACAAGTAATCCACGTCATGATCAGGCTGCTGACTTTTGGATAAAATAACCGTTTTGCTGGTACTGGAAGTTGCCCCCCCCATGCCATCGGTATGTTTGCCATAAGGGTCGGGACTACCGACTACACGAAGCAATAAGGCATCACGGACTTGTCCCGCCATCTGTGCCGCTTCGGGTAAATCCAACAAGTTAAAAAATACCCCTTTAGAAGTTCCGCCACGCATATAAGTGGCTGGTATTCGGAGCTGTGGTTTAAACATATTTATTCCTGTCATCAATTAGCTAAAAGGCTGAAGTGCTGCACCTTTGCGCGTGATATTTTTCACCCTTCGACAGTTCGTGTCTCACGCTCAGGGCGAACGGATAACATTCTGTTCATCACTAAATATGTCATCCCGATAGTCTCTTAGACCGAGATGACAGGGATAAACACCGTAGAGATAATGATCATCTCGTAATGACTTTAGACGCAAACCATTTTCTATTCGGGACTAACGTCCCTCTCATCGCGCTCAGTTTTGCATTTAAGCTCGTCGCTCAAAGCCCCGCTAGTCGCAACTGGTTTTATTTCTCTGCGACTTAGCACCTCTGCGTAAACATTGCTCTTGACGGCATAAATGCCGACCTACAATCTGGCGTAATTCTTTGTAGGCCGTGGCTTTAGCCCGTCATTTTTCTTTCTCTGTGATCTCTGCGCCTCTTCGTGAACATTGCTCTTGACGGCATAAATGCCGACCTACAATCTGGTGTAATCCTTTGTTGGCCGTGGCTTTAGCCCGTCATTTTTCTTTCTCTGTGATCTCTGCGCCTCTTCGTAAACATTGCTCTTGACGGCATAAATGCCGACCTACAATCTGGCGTAATTCTTTGTAGGCCGTGGCTTTAGCTTGTCATTTTTTCTTTCTCTGTGATCTCTGCGCCTCTGTGGTTACTAGGCCTCATCTGTGCACAGCTATACTCAATCAATTAACCGTTGCTTGCAGAAAATCCTGGGCAAAGCGCTGTAATACACCACCGGCAGAATATATCGACAGTTCTTCGCCGGTATCCAGCCGACATAACACCGACACATCCTGCGATTCACCATTTTTACGGTTAATTCTTAGTGTCAGTGTACAGCCTGGCGTGGGTTCGCCCAGCACATCAAAGGTTTCACTGCCGTCAATGTTCAACGTATGCCGATTAGTCCCTGCCTCGAATTGCAGCGGCAAAACGCCCATACCGACTAAATTGGTACGGTGAATACGCTCAAATCCTTCGGCCACAATCACTTGCACTCCGGCCAGCCGCACGCCTTTGGCCGCCCAATCCCGCGACGAGCCCTGGCCATAATCGGCACCGGCAATAATAATCAGTGGCTGTTTACGCTGCATATAGGTTTCGATGGCTTCCCACATGCGGGTTATTTTGCCTTCCGGCTCAATACGGGCCAGCGATCCCTGCACTACTTCGCCATTTTCCTGCACCATTTCATTAAACAGTTTGGGATTGGCAAATGTGGCGCGCTGCGCGGTTAAATGGTCGCCTCGATGGGTGGCGTAAGAGTTAAAATCTTCCTCTGGCAGCCCCATTTTATGCAGGTACTCACCGGCAGCGCTGTCGCGCATAATGGCATTGGAAGGGGATAAATGATCGGTGGTGATATTATCACCCAATACCGCTAACGGTCGCATACCGGTCATACTGCGTTCACCGGCCAGCGCTCCTTCCCAGTATGGCGGGCGGCGAATATAGGTACTTTTTTCTCGCCAGTCATATAGCGGATTAATTTGCTCTCCATAATCCACCGATAAATCGAACATCGGGTTATACACATTGCGAAACTGTTCCGGCTTGACGCTTTGGCTAATTACCGCATCTATTTCTTCATCTGTTGGCCATAAGTCTTTCAGGGCCACCGGATTGCCTTGTTGATCGATGCCTAAAATATCTTTTTCAATATCAAAGCGAATAGTTCCGGCAATTGCATAAGCCACCACCAAAGCGGGAGACGCCAAAAATGCCTGTTTGGCGTAAGGATGAATGCGCCCATCAAAATTACGGTTACCGGATAACACCGCGGTGGCATATAAATCCCGTTCCACCACTTCTTTCTGAATAACAGGATCCAGCGCGCCGCTCATACCATTACAGGAGGTGCAGGCAAACCCGACGATACCAAAACCGAGTTTTTCCAGCTCAGGCAATAATTTGGAATCTTGCAAATATAACTGCACTGCTTTAGAGCCAGGTGCCAAGGAACTTTTCACCCAGGGTTTGCGGGTTAATCCTTTGGCGTTAGCATTGCGGGCCAACAGACCTGCGGCGATCACGTTGCGCGGATTGCTGGTGTTAGTACAACTGGTAATAGCAGCAATAATCACCGCACCGTCAGGCATTTTCCCGGCTTCGTTTTCGACGATACCACTAATACCACGCTGGGCCAGTTCAGATGTGGGTACCCGACTATGTGGATTAGACGGCCCAGCAATATTACGTACCACCGAAGACAAATCGAAACTTAACACCCGCTCATATTCGGCGGTTGTTAGGCTATCGGCCCACAAACCAGCCGTTTTGGTATAGTTTTCCACCAATTTGACTTGCTCAGCATCGCGTCCGGTCAAAGTCAGGTAGTCGATGGTTTGCTGGTCGATATAAAACATCGCTGCCGAAGCACCGTATTCCGGTGTCATATTGGAAATGGTGGCACGATCACCTAAAGTCAGATGGGCTGCGCCTTCACCATAAAACTCAAGGAAAGACGACACAACTTTTTGTTTACGTAAGAATTCGGTCAGTTCCAGCACTATATCGGTGGCGGTAATACCGGGTTGTGGTTTGCCGGTTAACTGAACACCAATAATATCAGGTAAACGCATATAGGATGCGCGTCCCAGCATGACACTTTCGGCTTCCAGTCCCCCCACGCCTAATGCGATAACACCCAATGCATCGACATGCGGAGTGTGGCTATCAGTACCGACTAAAGTATCGGGAAACGCGACACCATCACGAGCATGTACCACCGGTGACATCCGCTCCAGATTAATCTGATGCATAATGCCGTTACCCGGCGGGATCACATCCACATTCTTGAACGCGGTTTTGGTCCAGTTAATAAAATGGAATCTGTCTTCGTTGCGCCTGTCTTCAATCTGGCGGTTTTTCTCGAATGCATCGACTTCAAAACCGCCATGTTCCACTGCGAGTGAATGATCCACTATCAACTGGGTTGGCACCACCGGATTGACTTTGGCCGGGTCCCCCCCTTTAGCGGCAATGGCATCACGCAGTCCGGCCAAGTCCACTAACGCGGTTTGTCCGAGAATATCGTGGCACACTACTCGCGCCGGAAACCACGGAAAATCCAGATCGCGCTTACGCTGGATAATCTGTTTGAGCGAATCGGTTAGCATCTCCTGCGGGCAACGACGCACCAGGTTCTCGGCCAGCACTCGTGAGGTGTAGGGCAATTTGTCGTAGGCACCGGATGCAATGTCATCCACCGCAGCACGGGTGTCAAAATAATCCAGTTTAGTCCCGGGCAAGGGTTTGCGATATTGATAGTTCATAAGATTATTCACTTAGTTCGACGGTTTCTCGTTCTTCAATCGCCGGCACTTTGCGCAGTTCTTCTCCGGTATATTCCGCTGAAGGACGGATAATCCGATTATCTGCGCGCTGTTCCATTACGTGAGCAGCCCAGCCGGTCAAACGTGACATCACAAAAATCGGGGTAAACAGTTTGGTGGGAATTCCCATAAAGTGATAAGCCGACGCATGGAAAAAATCGGCATTACAAAATAGGCCTTTCTCGCGCTTCATCACTTCTTCACAACGTACCGACACAGGATAAAGCACTTCATCTTCTACATCTTTGGCCAGTTTTTCCGACCACTGCTTGATAATTTCGTTACGAGGATCGGATTCAGAATAAATTGCATGGCCAAAGCCCATAATTTTTTCTTTGCGTTCCAGCTTGCCCATCATTTCACGCTCGGCCTGCTCAACCGAGGTAAAACCCTGGATCATTTCCATTGCCGCCTCGTTAGCACCACCGTGTAGCGGACCACGCAACGAACCAATGGCACCGGTAATACAAGAATGCATATCGGATAACGTCGATGCACAAACCCGAGCGGTAAAAGTTGACGCATTAAACTCATGTTCGGCATATAAAATCAGTGATACATGCATAACTTTTTCATGCAGTTCACTGGGCTTTTTACCGTGCAACATATGCAGGAAGTGTGCACCGATAGAGTCATCGTCGGTTTCGGTTTCAATCCGCACGCCATCATGACTGAAGCGATACCAGTAACAGATAATGCTGGGAAAGCAGGCCAGCATACGATCAGTGACCAAACTTTGTTGCTCAAAATCCAGTTCGGTTTCCAGATTACCCAGCATCGAGCAACCGGTGCGTAACACGTCCATTGGATGGGCTTCGGCCGGAATACGCTCCAGCACTTCTTTTAACGCATCAGGTAATCCACGCATGGCTCGCAGTTCAGCTTTATACACGTCCAGTTCAACCAGACTGGGCAAACGACCTTTTAAAATCAGATAAGCCACTTCTTCAAACTGGCAATGTTCGGCCAAATCCTTGACATCATAACCACGATAAGTCAAACCGGAGCCTGACTGGCCCACTGTCGATAATGCTGTTTTACCGGCTACCTGACCTCGCAGGCCTGCACCACTTAATACCTTTGCCATAGGATTTTCTCCTGAATTTTGTGTAGAGTAAGTTAGATTTATCTCGCTAATTTTAGTTCGTGTAGGCTGACCGGATATAAGCACCTGTATTGAAAGGCTAGCCGGACCTACCAGTATAAAATTAAGGATTTATTTATTTTTATCTTGAGCGAATAATTCATCGAGCTTCTGTTCATATTGGTGATAGCCAAGATACTCATACAACTCCATACGAGTTTGCATATTGTCCAGCTCGGATTTTTGATCACCCCTTTCCAGAATAGTGCGGTAGACGTTTTCCGCCGCTTTATTCATCGCCCGGAACGCACTTAATGGATACAACACCATATCAGCACCCCATTCCGCCAACACAGTTTTATTCCACAACTCGGTTTTACCAAACTCGGTGATATTGGCCAGAATAGGCACATCCAGCGCTTGTGCAAAGGCGCGGTAGTGTTCCTCGGTTTGAATAGCCTCAGCAAAAATACCGTCCGCACCCGCTGCCACATAAGCTTTGGCCCGCTCCACTGCGGCGTCTAACCCTTCCTGTGCAAAGGCATCGGTGCGCGCCATAATAAAAAAGTTTTGGTCGGTACGGGCATCTACCGCGGCCTTGATGCGATCAACCATTTCTTCGATCGAGACAATTTCTTTATTCGGACGATGGCCACAGCGCTTTTGTGCCACCTGATCTTCCATATGTACCGCTGCCGCACCGGCTTTTTCCATATCGCGAATGGTTTTGGCAATATTAAATGCCCCGCCCCAACCGGTATCAATATCCACCAGCAAAGGCAGATCACAGGCAGAGGTAATCCGCTGCACATCCACCAGTACATCGTTTAGTGATGTCATCCCCAAATCGGGTAAACCGTAAGACGCATTTGCTACACCGCCACCGGATAAATAAATCGCCTGATGACCAATTTGTTTGGCCATCATGGCTGAATAGGCGTTAATAGTGCCGACAATCTGCAACGGTTTGTTGTCAGCTAAGGCCTGACGAAAATTTCTACCTGCGCTCATAGTGACTATCCCCTTTTAGCTAGTTGATTAGACAGGCTCAAGCCTGACCTACATAGATTAATCATTGTGGTGGTTGACTTAATCATCAACCAGTTTGGTTTGAATATTATTTTTTGAATACAAAATATGCCGACGCATTAACAGCTCTGCCAGTTCTTCATCCCGGTTGGCAATAGCCTGGACAATATGTTTATGCTCGTCAAAAGCGGTCGTTACTCTAGGGCCAGACATGCCCAGTTGCACCCGATACATGCGCACCAGATGATAAATGCCCTCAAACAACATGCTGATTAGGTGTTTGTTTTTACTACCCAGAATAATCCGGTAATGAAAATCCACATCACCGGCTTCCTGATAATAAGATTCGCCGCCTTTGACTTCCTGAAAATGCGATGACAATAAATTATTTAAATCGGCTATTTCCTGATCAGTCATATTTTTAGCCGCCAATCTGGCTGCCATACCTTCCAGAGATTCGCGCACCTGATACAGTTCGACCAGTCCTTCGGGGGTTAATGCAACAACACGAGCACCGACATTGGCCTTGCGCTCAACTAAATGACAGGATTCCAGACGATTGATAGCTTCACGGATCACGGCACGACTGACAGCGTATTTTGTCGACAACTCGGTTTCACTCAGTTTAGTCGCGGGTGCAATCTCCCCTTCAACTATGGCTTTTCTAAGCTGGAAAAAGGTTTTATCCGACGAAGTAACCGGTTGTTCAATAAAGAAGGTCATCAGGTAATGTACTAATACAGGCCATAAAGTGTCGACAATATAGGCACAAAAACCTAACTAGTCAACCAAACACACTTATATTGTCGACAAAGTAACAATTGAGAGAATTAACAATTGCAGCAGAGCTGCCGCAGTTACAATTTAAAAGCAACGGGTGCTAAACCGTTAAATCCCCAGGCGCTCATATCAATTTCAAATAATTGACCGGAATTCGGCTGCGCATCGAAAACATCAGGCTCAAGATCTTTAGTGGCGGTGGTAACAAATAGTGTTCTCAGATTTTCTCCACCAAACACCAGGCTGGTCACCAGTGTGGCGGGTAATTCAATACGTAAATCCAGTTGACCTTGCTGATCAAAGCGGCAAATTCCACCGCCGCCCCACTGTGCAACCCAGATACCGCCTTGCGCATCAACTGTCATGCCATCCGGAAAGCCCATCGAATCTGAAAACTGGGTGAAAATCGCTTTATTATGCAACCCCCCTTGAGGATCGAGAGCAAACTGATAAATGGTGCGATTAGCCGAGTCGGCATGCAATAAACGTTGCGTTAGCGGGCAGAAGGTCGGGCCATTGCTTACCACGTAACCTGAGTCCATGCATACCGGTATTGATGAGCTATTCAATTGATACAGATGGCCGCTGGGGAGTTGTTCCTGATCGTCCATAGTGCCGAACCACAGACCTCCATTGTAATCTACCTTGCCATCATTCAGGCGATTATGTTCAGGTTCACTATCAGGAGCAGCATAAAATCGCCGTTCGCCACTGTCAGGATTGAGCAGATAAATGCCTTTGCCAAAACCGGCAATCAACGCTCGCCCTGTTGTGGCTGCAACCCAACAAATCGGCTCCGGCATGGCAAGCGAAAATACCTGCTTGTCGGCCAAATTCAGCCAATGTAAATAGGCGCCTTTAATATCAACCCAGTAAATACGCTGATGCGCAGAATGCCAGTAGGCTCCCTCACCTAGCACACAGCGGGGTCCCCAACATTGATATGCTGCTTTATTCGATTTTAGTTGAGGATTAACTGACATGTTCTTATAAGCAGGATAAGCCAATTGGCAAGAGTAATTCGGAAGTCAATATTGACAGAAGAAGTTAGAAAACGATAGAGGCAAGGCCGGAACAAAATGCCACAAACAACACCAGCGGCCGCACAATATCAACATTAATCCGGCTATTAACCAGCCAGGAAAATCCCCACCCCAGTAATATCGCCGGTATACATTTCACAAACAGGACGAAATCATTGGAACCCGCTGCCCCGGTAAGCCAAAGGGTTAAAATACCGAAAGCATTAATATACAGAAAAAACACGCTTAGATTGGCTTTAATCTGTTTATGTTCGGCGGTTTGATATAACAAGCCCATTGGGGCACCGCCCGCCGAGGTTACCGTGCCCATAAAACCGGATAAAGTTCCGGCAAACACATTGGTGTAGGCGGTAATTCTGGGATGAAAGCCGATGGCCGACAATATCACCCCAATCACAATAGACACGCCAAACAACACCCTGTATTGATGATGCTCAAGAAAAATCATTACACTACTGGCTACCAGCACACCGATAGTACCGCCGATCACAGAAAAAGCAGTTTGCCTGACATTAATGGCATCATGGTTACGAATGGCAATCAACAAAGTTAGCAGTAACGCATTGAGGATCATGGGAGCCGGAACCAGCTCGGGTAAAATAAGAAAAAGAATGGGAGCGCACAGAAGGCCCAGACCAAAACCGATAACACTTTGCAGGCAGGCGCCAACAAACAGTACCAAATATATCAAAGTCCATTCAGTCAAACTTTATTTCACCCTCTTGTCATCTGCCAAAAGAAATTCATGACGGCCTCTTTAGCTATGGCCTGCCAATTGGCATTTTGCATATTATAATATAATTGCTTTTAAGCTAATTAACCACCTAACCATTTAAAATTCAATCATTATTTAACGCTATAGAGTTATGAATAATTCTGGAGCAAAACTGTAGGTAATGAACTCAAACCCAACCGCCATCCACAATAATAGACTGTGCGGTCAGCATCCGACTGTCGTCGGCCGCTAAAAACAACGCCGTATTGGCTATATCATTCGGCTGCAGTGTTTGTTTTAAGCATTGATTATTATGGATATTCTTCATGTTGTCGGCATCCAGCCAACAGGACAACTGCTTGTCCGTCATGACCCAACCCGGGATAAGCGTATTAACTCTAATCTCGTCCTGACCATGATGACGGGCCAGAGTACGGGTTAACCCTTCAATGGCCGCTTTGGCAGTGGTATAAGCTGGCATAAAATCCTGTTTTACCCGCCAACTGATTGAGCCCATATTAATAATACTGCCTCCTCCGCTGCGCTTCATTTGCGGCACAACGGCTTGGGCAGCGAAAAAACAGGGACGTAAATTGACTGCCATACGCTCATCCCAGTATTCAACTGACAGGGTTTCAGTATCATGGCGGGTATCATCGGCCGCATTATTAATCAGTACCGAAATATCACCGAAAGCCGCGTTTGCCTGTTCAATACTGTTCAGCAACTGATCGACGTCGCGGATATCACAGTGGATAAACTGTAATTCATAGCCATGTTCTGCCAACAATTTCTGGCAAAGCGCTTCACCGGCCTGATCATCAATATCGATGAACGTTACGCGCGCGCGTTGGCGGCAAAAACGGGCAACCAGTGTAGCACCGATGCCTGTTGCACCACCGGTAATAAAGACGTGCCTGGCTTTCAAGCTCGGGTATTGCGTGTCGCTTATCGCGTTTTCAGACATATAAACTCAATATTATTAACAAGATTTTGAAGCACTTTGCAGCAGTTCAATTGTTACCCAACCATTCCGTTTTTATATTATTTGGCTTTTTTACTGGCGATTTCGGCTTCAATAAAAGACATAGCTTCATCAATCAAATAATGGATCATATTTCTGGCCCGCTCTGGCTGCCTGCTACGGATAGCCTGATAAACTTTATTGTGTTCATCCACAATGCTGTCAATACTGCCTTTGGCTGGTGTCGTATGCTGGATACTGACATTTAGCGCGGTACTGATAAAATCCCTGAGCTGGAAGAAAAACCGGTTACGGCTAGCAAATAAAATACTGGTGTGGAAAGCTAAATCTGCATCGTGGAAACTTTTTTCCGGATCCTTGGCCGACGCTTTCATGCCTTCCAGCGCCTCACCTATTTTGGCAATGTCCTCATCAGTAGCATATTCGGCCGCCAACGCAGCCGCTTGCGGCTCAATAGCCATGCGCATCTGCAAAAACTCTTTCAGTACCAGTAACGAAGGACTGCTTTCCAGCATCCACTTTAACACGCTGGTATCATACAAATTCCAATTGGATGATGGCTCTACCTGAATACCTTTGCGCGGTCTGGAGGAAATAAGTCCTTTGGCTGCGAGCATTTTTACTGCTTCTCTGATAGCGGTACGACTAATGCCGTACTCTTCACAGAGCTTGGCCTCAGTGGGTAAGCCGGTGTCACAGGTATAGTGTCCACCAATAATCGCCTGCCCCAACTCATTGGTGACTCGCTGAGACAGGTTCAGATTCTCGATCCGCGCCATAGTAATTCCTTAAAATACAAGCATGTTATTATACTACCACGAATTTTATATCGGTAGGTCAAGGGTTTAACCTACATAATACGTTTAAATGACGCTGTATATCCAGAGTTGATGCAATTAAAAATCAATTATTCATATCACGCAAAATAACATTCCAGCAAATAATTTTAACTCCGAGTTAACAAACTACTTTTCGCCACAACTATTATACTATAATATGTTATTTTAATAATAATAAACCGCATCAATGTAACTGCCTTAACAGCGCAGTTAAAGGGGTTTTGATGCTTTTGTGGGACATAAAACATGGTTGAATTAAGTGCGTTAGATTGGTTGGTGCTAGGCGGATTTTTTGTCTTGCTCATTGGCGTTGTGTGGATGTCGATGCGACAAAGGGAGAAAGACACCGCAGACTATTTTCTGGCAGGCAGAAATGCCGGTTGGTTGGTGATTGGGGCCTCGATTTTTGCTTCAAACATTGGTTCGGAGCATCTGGTGGGATTATCCGGCGCCGGAGCACAATCAGGTATGGCCATGGCGCACTGGGAGTTGCAATCCTGGATCATTCTGTTGCTCGGCTGGGTGTTTGTGCCCTTCTACTGGAGCAGCAAAGTTTACACCATGCCTGAGTTTCTGGAACGTCGTTATAATCCGGCCTCACGCACTTTTCTGTCGGTTATTTCACTAGTCAGCTATGTACTCACCAAAGTGGCAGTTACTGTATATGCTGGCGGGATAGCGTTTAAAACCATTCTGGGCATCGATACCATCTGGGGTATCGATTTTTTCTGGATCTCTGCGGTAGGACTGGTGTTAATCACCGGTTTGTATACGGTCTTGGGTGGCATGAAAGCCATTATGTGGACCTCCGTTTTGCAAACCCCGGTGCTGATTATCGGTTCGGTGGTTATTTTAGTGGTTGGTTTAGATAAAGTCGGCGGTTGGGCAGAAGTCGAGCGCCTGAATGACGCCAATATGCATTTAATCCGCGCTGCAACTGATAGCGAATTCCCCTGGCCCGGTGTAATTTTCGGCTCCTTTATCATCGGTTTTTGGTATTGGTGTACGGATCAGTATATTGTGCAACGTGTACTATCGGCCAAAGGCATTAAAGAAGCCCGTCGTGGCACCATGTTTGCCGGCTATTTAAAATTACTTCCGGTGTTTATTTTTCTGGTTCCCGGCATGATTGCCTACGCGCTGAATGCCAAAGGGATTATTCATTATGACAGTGCCGATCAGGCCTTCCCGACGCTAGTCTCGGAATTGCTTCCTTCCGGTGTGAAAGGCATAGTGATTGGAGGTCTGGTAGCCGCATTGATGAGTTCACTGGCGTCATTGTTTAATTCTTCCGCCACCTTGTTTACCATCGATTTTTATAAAAAATTCAAGCCTGAGTCCACCGAACTGCACCTGCTTAGAGTGGGCCGCATCGCCACTATCGTGATTGTATTGCTGGGCCTGCTATGGATCCCGGTGATGAGCCTGATTGCCGATGTGTTATATGAATATCTGCAAAGTGTTCAGTCATTGATTGCACCGGGTATTGCGGCGGTGTTCTTCCTGGGACTTATCAGTAAACGTATCACCGCCTCGGCCGGCTATATCGGCTTAGTATCTGGTTTTATTATGGGTATGATCAGGTTGGTGTTGTTGCCGTTCCGCGAAGATATAAAAGGCACCTCATTTGCCTGGATAACCGATATGAACTGGCTGTACTTCTGTATTCTGCTGTTTGTACTGGTTTCAGTCATTATGGTCGTGGTAAGTATGTTCACTAAACAATGTGATGATGAAAAACTGCAAGGCCTGACTTTTGGCAGTATCAGCAAATCACAATGGTCCGAAATGCGCGCCGGACTGGATAAATGGGATTACATCCATACCGCCGGTATTCTGGCGATTACCGCTTTTATCTACGTTCGATTCTGGTAATTAAATAGTTCCACTGTCGAGGGCGGTTTCCTGTTGTATAGGAGCCGCCCTCTTTTTATTTGCCTGACAGCCGTCATGGCAAGTTTGTTATTCAACAATGAACTGTTTTAATATCTGTGACTATTTTATTCAATAATTGTTAAGGGCAGTTTGCCAATGTTGTTGTGCTAAATTGATTCTTTCTCAACACAAAACCAATAAGTCCAATGGCAAATAAAACCAGACTGCCAGGTTCTGGAACATCGCTTGTAGTTACCGTGATCTCCCACCCTTGAAGTGAGCCAACGTCGGCCCCTAAATTATCGTAAACATATAGTGACCATAATCCATTTGCGGTTGTTCCATTGAAAGCATCAAGCGTCAAACCGAAAGTAGCGGGAATAGCATAATGGTCAAACCCAAACGGAGATACTTGGTATGTCCCTGAAGTGATAGGAGAAAACTCCTCAAAAACAGCGCTGGCCTGGTCATCAAAGGTTATATTCACAAGTTGTATACTAAAATACGATCCCGTATCCCCCATAAGGTACACACCCACTCCAGCAGGATTCACCAGACCTATATTTAAATCCTCCGGATAAGTATGTGTCAAACCGACAAGCTTGACATTAACATCGGTCACGATGCCATCAAGCCCTGCAATATCAATCGAAGTTGGGAATTCCGACGCAGGGCCTGAAGTGCGCTCTTCCGGAGATGCGCCCGGCCCTGGATCTCGCGGAATCGACAGATATTGGTCACTCACATAGGTGTTGGTGATCAAGCCTGCACTGGCCATATTGGCGAAACTGTTTAATACCCAAAGCACAACAATAAGCGTAGTTCTGAATCCAATTTTCATATCCGGTCCTCTCGTCCATTTTCCGATAAGCTTGTTAAATAAAATTAGACCTGACTAATATTAGTTAACAAATAATAATAATTACAAAATTCCCTTAGCGGACTACCAGGCGAGTAGTTCAAACCTTAATTGCGCGGCTGTTAATCTCCTTGTTCATTATTAAAAACCGGAAAGCCTTTTTCATCCCACTCCAAAACTCGCGCCCGGGCATGGCGATTGGGATCCGTCAGTGGCGTGCCTTTTAACTGCCGATAATCACGGCTGTGGTAAATCATTAAATCGGTTTTGCCGTCTTCGGCTACAACAAAACTATTATGCCCCGGCCCGTAGCGATGAATATCGGTCTGAGTGGTAAAGACCGGCTGGGGTGATTTATGCCAGCTTGCCGGGTTAAGTAAGTCAGCATCTTCATCTGCCCATAATAACCCCATGGCATAACGATCATCGGTGGCACTGGCCGAATAAGTCATAAAAAACCTGCCATGGCGCTGAATAACCGCAGCGCCCTCGTTCACCTTATAGCCTAGTCGTTCCCAACCCAATAATGGTTCGGTAATAGTTACGACCGGTTCTTTGATGCTTGTCGGCAAATCCATTTGCGCAATTAACAGCGCCGAGTTATAGGTATGGTCGGCATCCATTTGTGCCCAGACTAAAAAGCGTTTATCAGCTTGAGTAAAAGTGGTGGCATCCAGTGAAAAACTGTCCCAGGGCGTTTTAATCTGCCCTTCTTCTTTCCAACTGCCTTGTGCCGGATTAGCATTGGGATTCGACAGCACATACATGCGAATGCTGAAAGGTTTGGCTTTATCTCCAGCAGCAAAATAGATGTACCAGATACCATCAATTTGATGTAGCTCCGGAGCCCAGATATTCACGCTCATCGGCCCCGCATCACGCTTTTGCCATATAACTTTGGGTTGTACCGCTTTGAGTTCATTAATATGACAAGACTGGCGGATTTCGATTTGATCAAACTTGGGGGAAGTAGCAATAAAATGATAGCAACCGATATTAACATCACGTACCAAAAACGGGTCAGCGCGCTGTACCACAATCGGATTGTCGATATGCAACTCCGCCATCGCTGATGAAGCCGCCAATCCAGTTATTAGCGTCAATAAACATCGTTGTTTCAATTTAGCTAACAGGTTGTTTGACATATCAAATGTACTCCCTAAAAAGTCGATATAAATAACATCTTAATTATTAATATTGTATTATATTAATGTTAGAATAATTACAACTTCTGCATTATTGTAATGGATGACTGTTACAACCAACATCATTGGAATTGCGCGCCGGCGCATAAGTACGGCCAACAGAGGAGCAGTTGCAAGGATGAGGGGTGTAGCCATTCCTTTGCACCAAAGGATTTTTAATGAATAGACAATATATAACCGCTCTAATCACAACGCTGTTAATCTGTGCGGGCTGTAATGCCAAGCAGGTAGAAGTTCATGATCCGGTCATGACTAAAATGGGTGATACTTATTACGTGTTTAGTACCGGCCCCGGTATTACCTATTATCAGTCCAAAGACCTGACTCACTGGCAGTTAGTTGGCCGTGTATTTGAAGACCAGCCCAGTTGGGCCAAAAGTGTTTCCCCGAGCTTTAATGACCATATCTGGGCACCGGATGTTTACCAAAAAAATGGGCTGTTTTATGTCTATTATTCAATATCGGCCTTCGGTAAAAACACCTCGGCCATAGGAGTCACGGTTAACAAGTCACTCGATCCCAGTTCGCCCGATTATGAATGGCAAGACCAAGGCATTGTGGTGCAATCAGTGCCAAACCGTGATGACTGGAACGCCATTGATCCGGCCATTATTGAAGATGAAAAAGGCAATATCTGGATGAGCTTTGGCTCATTCTGGTCAGGCTTAAAACTGGTTAAACTGGATGATTCGCTTACCCGCCCTGCAGAGCCACAACAATGGTATAACCTTGCCAGCCGCCCGGAAGATCCGGTGGGCGCTATTGAAGCCCCTTACATATTTAACAAAAACGATTACTACTATTTGTTTGTCTCGTTCGATTTCTGCTGCCGCCGCATGGATAGCACCTACAAAATCATGGTCGGTCGTTCTAAATCCGTTACTGGGCCTTATTTGGATAAAGATGGCAAAGACATGCTTCAAGGGGGTGGTAGCTTGGTATTAAAAGGCAATAAAGACTGGATCGCACTTGGGCATAATGCGGCTTATACCTTTGATAGCAAAGACTATCTGGTCTTTCACGCTTATGAAACCGCTGATAATGGCATCCAGAAACTGCGCATCTTGCCCATGACATGGAAAAATGACTGGCCCGTGGTAAACCCGGATGATTTAAACCATTTTACTACGGAACTGCAAAAGTAATACGATTTTCTAACGCGGCAGATAAACCAGTGGATTCCCGCCTTCGCGGGAATGACGCTCAACCAAATTACGCTTTATCTGCCGACAATAAATTCAGCGCATCGGCTAACCTAACGTGCTCTAGCAATAAATCCGGTGTCTAAACATCTTCAACGCCGCGACCACAAAGCAAAACCCTGCCCCCAGATAAAAGGTTGCTGACGTATAGGGTTCTGCCTGCAACGCCGGAGCGCCAAATACGATAAATATCCCTCCAACAATCAACAGAGTGTTAATTTCAACTTTGTGAGTTTTGATAGTGCAATCTTTTTTAACGGCATGTTGTTCTGCCATGATAATCTCCTGTTGTAACTCCGAAATATCAAGTTCAAACACGGAGGCAAGGCATTTAAGCGACTCAATACTGGCTGTATGACCGCTTTCAATGCGTTGTATGGTTCTGACATTTAAACCGGATAACAGAGCTAACTGTTGCTGGGAAAAATGGCGACTGTTGCGTAACGCTTTTAAACTCATGCCCACCTCGATGCTATCAATATGCAGCAAATTTAACCGAGTCGGTGACGAAAGATGCCCGACATTTACCCGACATTTTTAAAATCCGCTTTGTTAAATTTTTGAATCCCCAGAATGATGTAATAAACAACGCCACCGATCACCCCGCTGTACCAGCAAAATTTGTGTATCGCTGCAATTGAAATCCAGCCTAAAAACAGGTTGTCTGTGCTAGAGGGATAAAAAGGCTCGAGATCGGAATGCATCAAGCTATCTAGCAACACATGAGTATAAGTGCCCAAAAAAGCAGACAACAAAGTCACGCGCCAGGATATTTTCACCTGCCATTGACGGTTTAAACCAAGCAGATGCAAGCCTACTTCAGACAGATATTTACCACTAAGCGCTGCGAATAAAGCTAACAACGTGGCACCAATATAAGTATGGCTAAAGCCGTGAAGGTGTCCTTCGCCAGTGAGCGTCACCACTAACGGCTGTATATCCATAACGATCTGCGCCCAGCCAAAAACCATTAGGCTAAAGCTACTTTGCAATACTGCCTTAACGGCGATCCCCGGTCCCATATGCAATGGTGTAAATGGCATAAAGTCTCCGTTTAATACCAGTCCGTAAAAATAACACTTACTTCAACAACCGTATCCCATAGATTCCGCCAGCAATAGAATGTTCACCGGCGACAAATTTCAACTCGTACTTGCCCACCTTGGCTTGCTCTACAATCCGTTGTGGAATGGCATAATCTACCTGATAAAAATCCGCGCCTTTATCGGATGGCAGCGTGACGTCAGCCAACAGTTCACCATTTAGCACAATACTGAAATGCCGCCCACCATCACCACCAAAGTAGCGTAAGCGCAGAGTTTTGGCCTGTAATTCCGGGTCGCGCAATATATAACTAAACCAGTCGCTGCTATCGCGCCAGTGCACACCATGATTCACCCCGGCACGACTGCCCTCAGCGGCAAAATCATGTTCGACTTCAAACTGCTGTTCACCGGGGTTGAGCAGATCAATGGTTTGCGCGGCCAGTTGCTGCTTCTCACGATTTCGCTGTGCAGCTTGCTCAACAAAATCGTCGTATTTGTCCACCGACATTTGTGGCCAATATAGCTGATAACGACTTTCATGAATGCGGAAAAATGGCACTAATAACGCAGATTTAGTTGCCATAGCCTCCTGGCCACCATGCATCCCCTCGCCTATTGCAAAGGATAAATGCGCTCCGGATTGGCGTTTAAGTCCGTTAAGGAATTGTTCAGTATCCCCCACAATCACCGGCAGGGCTTCCGGTGCGCAAGTCGGTCCGCTGGCGACATGTCCCATACGATCATCGCTGGCAAAAAAGGCCAGATTTTCTTGTCCAAACGGGGCGACTTTTTCGGCCAACACCACCGGACCATAGAGTACCGAATAATGATGACTGCCGTCCGGCAAGGCTTCCAAACGTGGCTGAATAGTAAATTCCAGACTAATCACATCACCGGCTCGCCACTGGCGCGTGATGCTAATATAACCTTTATGCTGGGTCGAATCCTGAATGGCTTTACCATTAACCTTAATATTAGCAGCCATATTGCTTAACCACTCAGGCTGGCGAATATTAACCGTCAATGGCTTACGGCTATTTTTTGCAGCCGCCGTTATCGTTAGACTGACCTGATTTTGGTCAGGAAACAAGGTATCTAAGCGCAGCGCTATGCCCTGCTGTTGCCAGTCGAGTTTAGAGGGAATAAACAGGTTAACAAACAATTCATCGTCTTGATGGGCATAGATCAGTTCACCGTATTTACTGTGATTTTCAATCCCCGAGCCGACACAGCACCACATGGAGGTATCCACTTGAGAATAGGTGCGATAGTGTCCTGAACGCATCGGGGTAAAATATACCAAACCACCGCTATCAGGATGCTGCGAAGACAGAATATGGTTGTAAGTCGCGCGTTCGTAGTAGTCCAGATACTGGGTATTAATTGAGTCCTGATACAACATTTTGCTCAGTTTGAGCATATTATAGGTGTTGCAGGTTTCCGGCCCTTCGACTGAGTCCAGCATGGAACTGAAATCATCCGCATCATGAAAATGTTCTCGCACACTGTTGCCACCAATGGATACCGTGCGTTTTTCAGTCACATCGTGCCAAAAGAAATCCGCTGCATCGTGCCAAGCCTGATTATTATCCAGCTCGGAAATGCGTAAATAACCGATGACTTTGGGGATCTGGGTATTGGCATGCAAGCCGTTCAGTTTATCTTCGCCTTTCAGCAACGGTTGTAAAATCAGTTGATGAGAAAAACGTTTAGCCAAGGTCAAATAATGTTTATCACCGGTCATCGCATAAACATCGGCAAAGACTTCGTTCAGCCCACCATGCTCGGCAATTAACATGGTCTGAATTTGCTTATCGGTTAAGTTTTTAACCAGTCCTGCTACCCAATCAGTCAATTCCACTAACATAGTACGAGCCAGTTCACTTTCACCCAACTGATACGCATCACGCAGTCCGGCCAGGGTTTTATGCAAGTTATACCAGGGCACCCAACGATCATTCAGCGAAAATAAATCGGCCTTGATATTGCCCTGGCGAATTTGTTGCCAGGCCGCTTTGCCATTGGGAACACCGCCAATATAACCGTCGCCGTTTTTAAGTTGGGCTTGGCGCAATTGCGCCAGCATATAGGTAAGACGGTCTTCAAGTTGTTTATCGCCGCTGGCGGCATAAGCCAGACTCAACGCACTGAGATAATGCCCACCAATATGACCATCCAGTCCTGAGCTTTCCCAGTTTCCATAGGATTCGGCCTGAGTCGGCAAACCGGCTTCACGCAAATATGGCGCAAGTAATTTGTCCGGCTGCATGGCCAGGATATAGTCAATATTGGTTTGCTGTGCGTGCTTAAACGGACTATCGGTTAGATGCACCTGAGATAGGGGAAATAGTTCGACAGACTTTACCTGACTCGACAAGGCGAGACAGCACAGAAGTATCCCCAAAAACCTTGTTGGACGGACAAAGCGGTTAACAAACGCGGTCATAATATCTCCTGATAATTCTTAATTCGGGTAAAGCCTGTGTTGTTAACTGGTGATGTCATATTGATCGGATGTTTTTTTATGGCTATAACAACCAAGGCCAATAGAATATCGACCGAAAGAACTGCGAAATATATCTGCACCGGCTCACCCGTACCGCAACTTGCCACCAGCGAAACCATTTGAATTTACAATCGCGTAAAGTGATCTGGCACTGGCAACCATGAATTATATATTTACATTTAATAGCAGCGGCAATCAATAAAGCCTGCCACTACTATTATTTGTTACTTACTTAAGCTGAGCTACCAGCACCGATTTTGGCGGTAAATTGAAGCCTAGTTTCCCCTTGCTGGCCGTTGCTTTAAAACTGACTGGTTTGACGGTGTCCGGCGAGTCAAAGGTATTGTGCGCATCCATTTTGTCAGCACTGAGGATTTGCCCTTCAATCATCTTATACTGACCGCCAATTTCGATATTTTCAGATTTGCTTGGGTCTGTATTAACCAAAGTGATCCAGGTTTTACCGTCTGTGCCTGTGGCGGCACTGGCACTGACTTTAGGAACCGCATAGTCACCCAACTTGTATTCCGGATTGTTGGCTAACGACACCGGCAAATAGGTCGCATCCTGAAACGGTTTATGCATTAGGAATACATAATAGGTCGGTGTCAGGATCATCTTGTCTTTATCGGTAAGAATCATCGTCTGTAGTACGTTTACCATTTGCGCAATAATCGTCATTTGTACCCGCTCAGCATGTTGATGGAATACATTGAAGTTAAGTGCAGCAACGATGGCATCTCGAATACTGTTTTGCTGATACAGGAATCCTGGATCGCCTTCGGTAACGTCATACCATGTGCCCCATTCATCCACATAAAAGCCGAGCTTTTTCTCAGGATCATTCTTATCCAGAATGGCCAGATTTTTCTCCAGAATTTCTTCCATGTGCAGAGTACGCGACATGGTCGAGGCCCACTCTTCTTCAGGGAAATCTAATGCACTGCCTTTTTTCTCCCAGACTCCGGTAGGGAGTGTGTAGTAGTGATGGCTTATCGCATTTATACGATAGGCAAAAACAGGTTCCAGACTAGATAATTTCTCTGTCCATTCAGTTCTGTCATCTGTACCACCACTGGCAATCAAAATAGGCGTATTGTCAGCAGGTGTTTTTAGAAAGCTCGCGTACTGTTTATACAAATGACTGTAAAATTCTGGCGTCATGCTACCACCACAACCCCAGGCTTCATTACCAACGGCAAAATATTTGATATTCCAAGGCTTATCACGACCATTTTCGCGACGTAAATTGGCTAAGGTGGAGTCACTATCCGAGGTCATGTATTCAAGCCATTGTGCCATTTCTGCCGGGGATCCGGTGCCCAGATTACCATTAACATAAGCATCAGCGCCCAACATTTCAGCAAATTGCAGAAACTCATGGGTGCCAAAACTGTTGGGCTCTATAACACCTCCCCAGTTGGTGTTAACCCCTTTAGGACGCTGATCTCTTGGCCCAATACCGTCCCGCCAGTGATATTCGTCAGCAAAACAGCCTCCTGGCCATCTTAACAAAGGCACCTTAAGATCCTTTAACGCCTGTAAAACGTCATTACGATAGCCGTTGGTATTAGCAATAGCGCTGTCTTCGCCCACCCAGATCCCTTCATAAATACCCCGGCCCAAATGTTCCATAAACTGACCATAAATATCTTTGTTGATCTTGGCGCCAGGATGACTAACGTCCAATGTTACCTTGGTATTCGCCAGCACCAGAGGCGATAGCAATAGTAGTCCAGCGACTATGGGTTGATATAAGTATTTCAGTTTCATTCAACTTCTCTCCTGATTGTTGCAGTTCCAGCATTCAATAATGATTGTTTTAAGCAAAGTACAGACAATTCTGTGCGGATGTAAGCGCAATGTTAAATAACATAACTAGTATGATAATAATATTTAACATTGACCATTTTTTATAGTGCTAATATCCCCCCAGATACAGATTAAAACGGCATAGGGTTATGGCAATCCTGCGCCAACAAGGGAAAGAATATGCGAATAAAATCATTAAGTTACATAGTTACCGCGCTGGCATTTCTGGCTATTTGGGCTCCTTCAGTTTGCGCAGCGCATAAAGTAAAACAATTCAAAAATATTACTTGGGCAAAACCCAAAGGCTTTGCATTAACTGCTGATATTTATGTGCCGGATAATGGCAATCACAATATGCCAACCTTGATTGTTTACCATGGTGGTGGCTGGTTACTAAACACCAAGGAGATAATGTCTGATCTAGCCCATTACATCGCTGCCAACGCCAATATTGTGGTGGTCAATAGCAATTATCGAACCTTGGCCAGTCTCGACAATACCACCACTGCCAACGAAATTGTTGAAGATGCAATGGGCGCTGTATTGTGGGTTAAACACAATATTCAACAATACGATGGTGATCCAGCCCGAGTAGCCGTCACTGGCGACAGTGCCGGTGGTCATTTGGCGGCCATGGTCACACTGGCCGGACGCCAGTTAGAAAGCGACGGTTTTAGTGGCAACACATTAGGTTTTACGCCTAGCTACCTGCCGGCAGGCAAAACAGCTGAACAAATTGCCAAGCAGGATGGCATGGCAGTGCAAGCCGCTATCCTGAGTTATGCCGGTTTTGATTTATATGCGTCTGCAAAAAATGGCTTTGAATCAGCCGGTAACCCGTTTTGGAAATGGGCTAACGCAACCCCCAGAGGGTTATTCGGTGCAAAAATTAACGTCGCGGATAATCCCGATTATTATCAGGCGGTTTCGCCCAATCAATACATTGTTGAGCAAAATACTTATCCGTTACCTCCACAGTTTGTACTGGTAGGCAGCGAAGACACTCTTACCACCCCCCAATCGGCACAAAATTACGTAGATACCCTTAAAAAGGCTGGCCAACCTGTGACTTTCAAGATCATTGAAGGCAGAACTCATGGCTTTTTGGATAGTGGCTGTCCCACTTATTCAAGTGGTTGCTTTAGTGAATTAGCCTTCCCGGCAGTCACTGACATGATCGATTTTTTGAATAAAGAACTAGCTCCGGCCGCAAACTAACTGGCTCACACGGCGCGATAGAGCAATGGTGAAATTCATTCCACCGACAATCTAAACCTGGGCGTTAATTGCATTTGGCATAGGAGAAAATCATGAAAAATTCTTTTTTACCCATATCACGAAGAAGATTATTGCAAGGCACTATTGCATTGGCAGGTAGCCAAGTGTTGCCCGTTTTTGGCATGAACAATAGCAATATCAAGGCGACTATTGACTCAGGCCACACCTTTCCCGCCATTTCACCTTATATTTATGGTGGTTTTATCGAGCACATCGGTAATTTGATCAATCACAGCTTATGGAGTGAAGTGCTAGACGATCGAAAATTCTACTTTGGTGTATTGGAGCAAGCAGAACAAAAACCCGCAGACAGACGTGCGGCAATGAGTTTTGTTAACAAGTGGACAGTAATAGGTGAAATGTCGGCAATCAGACTGGATACGGATCGTCCCTATGTCGGCGAGCATAGTCCGGTTATCCATCTTGATAGCAATAATTATCGAGGTATCGCCCAAAATGGCCTGGCACTAGCCGGAAATAAGGCCTATCAAGGTCGAATAGTACTGAACAGCAGTGACGTCAAAAAGGTATTAATTACCCTTATTTGGGGGGAAAGCAAGCAACAACGCCAAACGGTAACGGTGAAATCGTCAAAAGACTGGAATACGGTTAACTTCCAGTTTTCACCTGACGCAGATACCACTTCTGGCCGTCTGGAAATCGCTGCTAAAGGCGAAGGTACGTTGCGAGTTGGGGCGGTTTCATTGATGCCTGCCGACAATGTTGGTGGATTTCGTGCCGATACTATTGCACTAATGCGAGAAATGGATTGCAAAATGTTGCGTATGCCCGGCGGTAACTTTATTTCCGCCTATGACTGGAAAAATACCGTCGGCGACCCGGATAAACGTCCACCCATTCTGGATCCGGTCTGGAAAGCCGTTCAACCTAACGACGTTGGCGTAGATGAACTGCTGCAAATGTGTCAACTCATTCAGTGCGAACCCTACTGGTGTGTCAATACGGGGTTTGGTGAGCCTCGCTCCGGGGCTGAATTGGTGGAATATGTCAACGGCGCCAAAAACACCGAATGGGGAGCGAAACGCGCAGCCAACGGACACACTGAACCGTACAAGGTTAAATACTGGAATATTGGTAATGAAATGTATGGACATTGGCAACGTGGGCATATGTCACGGGAACACTATGTCACCAAGCATAATTTATTTGCTGATGCGATGCGTGACGTCGATCCGTCAATTTATATCGTTGCCCCCGGCGGATTTGTGGACGAAATGACCACCGGTCAGGGCATTTTTATCGAAGGACAACCACAGGTTAAAGTGGGGTCGGACAGAGACTGGGCTTACGGCATGCTGGAAGGAAGCTGGGGCAAGTTTGATGCGCTGGCCACTCACGCCTACCCTCCGGAAGGCAAACGTTTCAACCTGGAAACCGGCAAGTTATTTGACGTAGATATGACATTGCTGGAATCAGTTCGTCAGCCACCGGACAGAGTTCGTACCATGGTAGATGCCTGGGAAGAATATAAAAAGGCATTTCCAGCTTTGGAAAAAGGCTCGGTCAAAGTATTTTTTGATGAATGGGCATACCATTTTCAGGATGATCTGAAAGGCGCACTCGCCATCGCACTTACGTTACATGAATTCTATCGTCATACCGACTTTATCGATATGGCCGGTTATACCATGGCAACGGCCTGGATGGACTTTAATCGTACCCAGTCAACCATCAGTACCAAAGGCCGGGTCTTTCAATTATTCAATAAACACTATGGGGTAACGCCTGTGGCGGTAAATGGCAATTCACCTCAACCGGCTCCCCAATACCCGATTGGAGGCGATCAACCCAAAGTCAATTCAGGGAGTGCCACCTATCCTCTGGATGTCTCGGCGTCGCTGAATGAATCTGGTGATACGCTGATCGTATCGGTGATTAACGCGACCCGCAGCACGCATGATCTGGATTTGAATTTGCAGCACTTTAATACCTCCAAACAGGGAACATGCTGGAAATTTACTGGCAAATCCGTTGATGCGAGAAATCAGCTCGGCAAGCCACCTGAAGTACTGACTACAGAGTCAAAATTTGATACGCAAGGCCCGTTGTCAATCGCGCCGCTGAGTGTGGAAATTTACCATTTTAGTGCCGCCTAGCATGAAAAACTATTTTTGCTGCACGGCAACTATTGTTGGCAAACTTGTATTGGCAGGACTTTACACGTCCTGTTTGCTACTTGCAGGGTTGCAGCCGTCTTTTGCCAACACCGACGCTCAAAAGCTATGGTACGACAAGCCTGCATCGCAATGGGAGGAAGCACTACCGGTAGGCAACGGTCGACTGGGCGCCATGGTCTATGGTGGCGTTCCGAACGAAACCATTCAACTGAATGAGGATACCTTCTGGGCTGGTGGTCCGCATAATAACTTAAACCTTAAAGCACTAGATGCACTGCCTGAAATACGTCAGCGACTGAATACCGGTGATTATGCTGGCGCGTCAGATATGGCAGAAAAAGCAATCACCAGTCAGGGTGCCCAGGGCATGCCCTATCAGTCTGCTGGCACACTGCAACTGGACTTTGCCGGACACCGGCACTATAGCCATTACTACCGTGAACTGGATCTGCACAACGCACTGGTCAAGGTTAATTATCAGGTGGGAGAGGTCAGCTATAAACGAGAAATATTCAGTTCGTTAGTAGATAACGTCATAGTTATTCATCTCAGCGCCAGCAAGCCAAACGCAATCAATGTATCTTTATCCTTGTCACATCCCAATTCCATGCCGGTCAACATTGATGCGCGCAATGGCACATTGCTGATGCAAGGAACCTCTCCCGATCATGAGGGTATTAAAGGGCAAGTAAAACTGGCTAATATTGCCAAGGTGATTAACAGCGATGGCAACATTACACAACAAGGCAATAGGCTAACTGTCTCGTCAGCCTCGGAGATACTGATTGCGGTTTCCATTGCCACCAATTTCGTTAACTATGCCGATATCAGTGCCGATGCGCTGAAGCGGGCAGAACAGTATCTGCAGGCAGCACAACACAGGTTAACCTCATCCGAGACAGCTTACCAATCGGCCAAACAGGCGCATAGTCAATTCTATCAACAGTATTTTAACCGGGTATCCCTGGATCTTGGCAGCAACTCGTTTGCGAATGAGCCTACGGATGTACGTATCAGTGAGTTTGCCAAACGTTATGATCCTGCGCTGGTCAGCCTGTATTTTCAGTTTGGTCGATATTTGCTGATTTCATCCTCTCAGCCCGGTACCCAGGCGGCCAATTTGCAAGGGATATGGAACCCCCATTCTCTCCCGCCCTGGGATAGTAAATACACGCTCAATATCAATCTTGAGATGAACTACTGGCCTTCAGAGACAACCCAACTAACGGAATTGAACCAGCCGTTAGTAAAGCTTATTACTGAACTGTCAGAAACAGGCCGGATTGCAGCCAGCAAAATGTATGGTGCTAGAGGCTGGATGGCACACCATAATACCGACATATGGCGTATCAGCGGCGCGGTTGACTGGTCATGGGGCGCTTGGCCTACTAGCAATGCCTGGCTAGTAGAACACCTGTGGCAAAAATATCTATTTTCAGGTGATAAAGGCTATTTAGTGCGTATTTATCCGATAATGAAGGGAGCCTGTGAGTTTTTTGAAGATTTTCTGATCACCGACCAGAAGACCGGCTGGCTAATAGTCTCCCCTTCCATGTCACCGGAAAACGCCCCCAAGATTAGCGGCAAGAAAATAGCCGCTGGAGTAACCCTGGATAACCAGTTACTGTTCGACTTATTCACCCACAGCATCAAAGCCGCCCAGATCCTCAAACTGGATCAACAATCAACATCAAGATGGCAAGCCATCATTGATAAACTGCCGCCCATGCAAATAGGCCGATATCATCAGTTACAGGAATGGATGGACGACTGGGATGATCCGGCTGATCACCATCGTCACGTATCTCATCTGTATGGACTGTATCCAGGCAATCAGATATCCCCTATCCACACCCCGGATTTATTTAACGCGGCACGTGTGACACTGGAACAGCGAGGTGATCCGTCAACCGGTTGGTCAATGAACTGGAAAATCAATTTATGGGCGCGTTTACTTGACGGTAACCGGGCATTAAAACTGATTCAGGATCAGATCCAGCTTGTCACCGATACCTCCGGCGAGTCCGGCGGTACCTATGCCAATATGTTTGATGCCCATCCACCTTTTCAAATAGACGGCAATTTCGGATTCACCTCAGGGGTAGCCGAAATGCTGATGCAAAGTCATGACGGGAGTATCCAGCTTTTGCCTGCTTTGCCCCAAGCATGGCCAGAAGGCAAAGTAACAGGCCTTGTTGCCCGCGGCGGTTTTATCGTCGATATGCAATGGCAACAAGGGAAAGTGACTTACCTAAGAATCACCTCCCGTTTGGGCGGTAATCTGCGCATTGGCAGTTACGCTCCGTTGCCAAAAGCTCAAGGTATTATCACTAATAAGGCTCAAGGCGATAACCCGAACCCTTTTTATCAATTGCCCACGCTTAAAACGCCGTTAAAACACACTAATCTGAATTTGCCCACCCTATCTTTGGCAAATTTATCGCTGATAGATGTTAGTACCCAGGCAGGGCAAAGTTATATCTGGGGTGAATAATAGATTGGCTTGTAACATACAAGCTTGCACTGCTTGCCAATGCAGACAGTGCAATCCTGTTTTATGGGCAAGACTTATACGGCATTCAAGGTTACTTAACCCCAGCTCGGGATAAGCCACGCCTCTCAATAACGCTCTTTTTGCACTTGGCAGCGTTGGGCTTTCTAGTCATAGCCCGCTATGACGTACGAAACCCCGCCTTGCCAGGCACAAAAATATCGTCATTGAGTAAACTATTTATTCAACAATGGTTGAGTGAATAATATAACTATCTGAATTATTTACCCTTTGTAAATATAAACGACATTTCTTATCCCGAGTTGGGGTTACTTAGGTGAACGTAAATGGAATACCTGACACTGGTTAGCTAAATTTGGCCCTTGAGCGATATTAGTGCCATCGGCTAATCCGCAGTTGGCCACATCCATTGCCTGTTTGCTGTAACGATTAACTAAAGTCACTCCTCCACCCGCTACCGGTGTTATCCGCCACTGGGAAGTTTTGGCTTCGCAATTGCCCAGAATCAAGTTGGCGCCGGGTACAATTGCATCGTCTACACTGGCGATACATTGCTGCGGCGCGTCAGCGGGATGTAACTGGAAATAACCGGTATCAGTATGGCTAAATTGCCACTTTTGACAGGTTTGATGCGCCCATGCCTGTTGTTCAATATTGGCGCCTTCTTGGGTACTACAAC